>JACJNV010000335.1 GCA_014695175.1 Microcoleus sp. FACHB-DQ6
AAAATATAACCGCCACTGCGCTTGTTGGGCACAAACGGAATATCATTGCCAATGTGCCACAGCACGGAATTAATCGCCGATTTCCGCGACGAACCGGTACCGACAACATCACCAACATAGGCTACCGGATGACCTTTTTGCTTCAAGTCTGCAATGGTTTGCAAACCCCCAGGCATCTTACTTTCCAGCATCGCCAAAGCGTGCAGGGGAATGTCCGGCCGCGTAGTAGCATGAGGTGCTGGCGACAAGTCGTCAGTATTCGTTTCTCCAGGAACTTTGAAGACTGTAACGGTAATCGCTTCTGCCAACACAGGACGACCCGTAAACCACTCGGCATCCGCCCAAGAATCGACTACCTGCTTGGCGTAGGGATTGGTATCAGACAAAGCTATAACGTCGTGGAAAGCGTCGAATACTAACAACGTTTTGCTCAAGGCCCGGGCTGCGGTGGCGGGAATGGCGACCTCGGCAGTGGGGTTGAGCAAATCGATTAAAGATTGGACGTTGTAACCGCCCATCATTGTCCCCAGCAGGTAAACTGCCCATTTGGGAGCAATTAGGGGGCTGTGGATTTCACCTTTAGCAATGCCAGTTAGAAAACCAGCTTTGACGTAGGCGGCGCTGTCTACTCCGGGCGGGACGCGATCGCGCAATAATTCTATTAAGGTTTCTTCTTCTCCAGCCGGCGGATTTTTCAGCAGTTCACACAGTTCCGACGTTTGCTGGGCGTCCAGCGGCAGCGGTGGAATTCCCAAAGCGGCCCGTTCGGCAGCGGTACGGCGGTAAGATTCAAGCATTTCTCCTCTCTCCTCGGATAATATTCAGTGGTTGGCAAGCAGGTGACTTTACTTTTTAGATTAGGAGCTTCCGCTGCACATTGAGTAAAGTACCTCGCTCTTATAAAAACTTAACGCAACTTTAAAAACAGTAGATTGTCATACCAAAGATAGATGTGTTCTCCATTCCGAGTGTACGAGATCGCACTCCAGCCGAGCAGTGTAGAGGCCGTCAGTTGCATTGTTGTGGTTAAGATTAATGTGTAGTGGGCTACGATCGATCGTCCTCTGCATCGATCCCTAACAACTAAAGCTAGGGAAGCATTTGTCAATGAGCAATTATGCTCAGAATTTACTCGGATTGTGGGTACAAAACTCAGATTGGCGCGATCGAGGAATCATGCCGAGTGCCATATTTAGGCTCACCCACTCCCAAATCGCGAATTTTCTACTCCTAGAAAAGCAGTTTTTTTGAGTAATCTTACTGACTGACAAATGAAATTAAGTCTTCAGTTGTTACCAATGCTCTGCATCGGAAATCGTCATTTACCACAAGTTTAAAAAAATTGTCCTGCTAATGGATCGATTAAACAATGGAAAGTTTTATCCCTGAAAACTCTGAAAACTGTCACGGCTGGGCCTCTAAGCCAGACTTGTACAAAGAGCTGCAAGGAACCAAAGAATTACTGCTGACGATCGCCAACTCGATGCCAATGCCACTGATCGTCAGCAGTCTGGCGGACGGCACAATTCTTTATAGTAACGATTTATGCCGTCAGGCTTTCGGGTTCACAGCCTTCAAGTCGATCGACGGCCAAAAAGCCGAAATACTCTACCGCAACCCTGCAGATCGCCAGGAATTGCTGTTGCGGCTCGCCCGCAACGAACACGTCTGCGAGAGAGAAGTCCGGCTTAAAAAAGCTGACGGCACGCTGTTTTGGGCAAGTGTATCGATGCGGTATCTGACATTGGTGTCGGGGAAAGCTGTTCTGTCGGTGTTCAGCGACATTACCGATCGGAAACGAGCCGCCGCGAAGGAGCAGGAATTGCTCACGTCAATCCACTCGCGGGCCCGCCAGCAAGCGGCTGTCGCTTACTTGGGGCAGCAGGCCCTGGCCGAAACAGATTTGTCTGCACTGATGGACAAAGCTGCGGTTTTAATTGCTCAAACCCTCGACGTTGATTATTGCCAGTTGTTAGAACTGTTGCCCTCCGGTCATGCTTTTCTGCTGCGAGCGGGGGTTGGCTGGCAGCAGGGCCTCGTCGGCAGCGCTACTGTTGCCGCTTCTGCCCGATCGCAAGCAGGTTACACATTGCTAGTGGGCGAACCGACTATCGTCGAAGATTTGCGGGTGGAAACGCGCTTTAGCGAGTTGCCGCTACTGCACAACCACCGGGCTGTCAGCGGCGTTACTGTAATTATTCCCGGCAATCGAAAACTGGGAAGCAACTGGGGACAAGCAGAACCAACGAACAGTTCCTCCTCGCAGGCCTGGGGCATTTTGGGGGTTCATACCAGCCAAAGGCGGGTTTTCAGCCAAGATGACGTTTATTTTGTAGAAGCGATCGCCAACTTGTTAGCTGCGGCGATCGAGCGCATTCTATCGCAAGAGCGCTTACAAATGATGGAACGGGCGATCGAAAGTTGCAGCAACGGCATTGCAATCACCGACGCAACCGTTGCAGATAATCCGATTATTTATGTCAATCCCAGTTTTGAGCGGATTACTGGTTATCGCAGAGACGAGTTAATCGGCAAAAATTGCCGATTTTTGCAGGGCACAGACACTGACAGCCCCGCTGCCAAACAATTGCGAATTGCGATTGAAGAAGGCAGAGAATCTCAAGTTATATTACGCAACTTTCGGAAAGACGGCACGCCTTTTTGGCACGAACTGTCGATCGCTCCGGTTTACAACTCGCGGCGACACTTAACCCACTTTATTGGAGTACAAACAGACATTACCGACCGCCAGCGTTCGGAAGAAGAATTATTTTTAAATTCTCAAGCTTTAGCAGCTTTTAGCGCTAATCTCAAACACTTGCACCGGATTACAACTTATCATTATCAAAACTTTGAAGAACTGGTTGACGATTATCTAACAGCAGGCTGTTTGATGTTTGGACTTTCTAGGGGCATCATGGCTGAAGTTGACCGCGAGACTTTTATTGTCCGAGCAGCGAAAACAGATTTAGAATACTTAGTGCGAGGCTGTGAATTGAACCTCAGCGATACTTACTGCGCTGCCGTCATTCAACTTAACAAAACAGTTGCGTATTCTCATATAGGAGCAGATCCTGAGATGCGCCAACATCCAGCTTATCAAAAATGCCCCTCGGAATCTTACATCGGGACGCCGATATTTGTTAATAACAAAACTTACGGCACTTTGAGTTTTAGCTCTAGAGAAATAAAGAAAAACAAGTTTCAGTACGAGGAAATAGAAATTATAGAATTGATGGCTCAAAGTATTGGCAAAATTCTGGCGGTTCACCAAATGGAAGTCGAACGCCAGCAAGCTGAAAAAGATCGATGCGAGTTGATAGTATCTCTCAAAGAAAGTGAAGAACGCTATCGCCGTTTAGTAGAACTATCTCCCGAAGCGATCGCCGTTCACAGCCAAGGGAAAATCGCCTACATCAATGCTGCCGGCGCTAAACTCCTCGGTGCGAGTTCTCCCGAGGCGCTAATCGGCTTTCCGGTATTGCATTTCGTCCATCCAAACTATGTGGAAACAGCCAGAGAGCGCATTCGGCTAGTCGAGACAGAAAATCAGCCGATCGACCTTGCCGAACAAAAACTGATTCGGTTCGACGGACAAATAATAGACGTTGAAGTTGCCGGCATCCCCGCTACTTATCAAGGCTTGACCGCCGCCCAGATTATTATCCGAGATGTCACCGAGCGCAAGCGAGTAGAACGGGAACTGCTGCACGGCGCTTTTCACGATGCGCTGACAGGTTTGCCCAACCGCCTTTTGTTCCTAGACAGGCTAGGACAAGCCATCCGCCGATCCAATCAGTCCCCCGATTACAAATTTGGTTTACTTTTCCTAGATTTAGACCGCTTCAAAGTAGTTAATGATTCTTTAGGACACGTTTTAGGAGACAAACTGCTAATTGCCCTCGCGCAGCGACTGCAAACCTGCGTCCGGGTTTCTGATACCGTCGCCCGGCTGGGGGGAGACGAATTCACCATCCTGCTAGACCACATTCAGAGCCTCAGCGACGCCACCCTCGCAGCTAAAAAGATACAAACAGAACTGACGAAGCCGTTTCATCTTGAAGGGCACGAAGTATTTACCACGGCTAGCATTGGCATTGTTTTCAGTCGAGGCGACGCCACCGCCAGTGGCGAATCAAATTCGTACACTCACCCGGAAGAATTCCTACGCGATGCTGACATCGCTATGTACCGCGCTAAAGCTTTGGGTAAGGCCCGCCACGAAGTCTTTAATTTGGCGATGCACGACCAAACTATGTCGCTGTTGCAGTTAGAAACTGACCTGCGGTTGGCTATTTTGGGGAAGGAGGAATTAGGACAGAGCAAGGATCAATGTTCGCACTTTATTGTGCACTACCAACCGATTGTTTCGATCGCCAGCGGTGCGCTCGAAGGTTTTGAGGCCTTAGTGCGCTGGCACCACCCAGTTCGCGGTCTAGTGCCGCCGTCTACTTTTATCCCTGTAGCTGAAGAAACAGGTTTGATCGTGCCTCTGGGAGCCTGGGTGTTGCGGGAAGCTTGTCAGCAATTGCGGATTTGGCAAGAAATGTTAACGGAGCAACAGAGAAGAAGTCCAATGGAAGTCGGAACAAGGCCCTTCGACTCCCTTTGGCTTCACTCAGGGCAAGTCGCTCAGCGTAACCAGAAGGAAGAAGGCGCTTCGACTTCGGTCACGGTAGCAACAGGGAAGATGGCAACGGGCAATGGAGGGGATTTAACTGATGTATCTGTTACAGGGAATGAACAACACGGAACTTTTACTGAGCGTAGCCCCAGTATTGGTCACAGGACAGAAAGAATCGGTAAAAAATTACCAATTCCCAGTTACCAATTCCCGATTACCGATTTTCACTCCTCTATTACCAGTTCCCAATTCCCAATTACCAATACTTCGGCTACGTTCAGTACAAGTCCCCAGGTACCAATTCCGAATTTTAAATTACCAATTATTGCTCCTTCGCAATTAACAATGAGCGTCAATCTCTCTCCTAAACAGTTAGGTATGCCGAATTTAATCGAGGAAATCGATGAAATTTTAGCAGAAACGGGCTGCGAGCCGAGCTGTTTAAAATTGGAGATTACTGAAAGCGCGATCGTGGAAAATGTGAAGAAAGCCAATATTGTGCTAGCCCAATTAAAAGCTAGAAATATTCGATTGTCGATCGACGATTTCGGTACTGGCTATTCGTCTTTGAGTTACTTGCACCGTTTTCCGCTGGATACACTGAAGATCGATCGATCTTTTGTGAGCCGCTTGGGGGCTGCCGAAAATGGTGACGACGGGGGTCAGCCTTTGCAGATTGTGCGGGCGATCGTAACTTTGGCTCACAACTTGGGATTGAATGCGATCGCCGAAGGTGTAGAGACAGGCGAACAGTTAGCACAGCTTCGAGAACTCGACTGCGAATTAGCTCAGGGATATTGGTTTTCTAAACCTTTGGACAGTTCCACCGTGACCGAAATGCTGATAAATCTCGGTAAAATAGAAATTATGGACTGAGTGAGGTACAGATTGGTCAATGGTGCGTCACCCCGTGAAGACATTTTTGCTACAAACTCACAATCTCCCAACTGATGCACCAGGGAATAAATGGTGCATCAAAATTAGATTTTCGGTGATGATATCAAATCTGTGAGCATGGGAATTATATCAATTCCGGTTGCACCGTCCGTGATTGTTGACTGTGGACTGTTGACTGTTGACGGGCGGGTCGAAAAACTGAATGGTTGAGTGTTAACCGTTGACTCGATTTTATTATCCTGATGCAACCCGAAACGATATTATTATTCAGATTTCTGTTCTCTGCATCTGCGTGAATCCGCATTAATCCATTGTCATCTGCGGCCCGAGAACTTCTCTTTTTTTAACCGCAGATGAGGGCAGATAAACACAGATTTACGCAGATGAATTAGATTCATTCCGGTTGCACCGTCCCGGGTTGACTATTGACTGGATTTTACGCCTGACGATGCTACCGGATTCGATCGGGTTGAAAATTACCCAACGGACGCACGGTAACGCTTCCGCAATCGCCAATTGCCAATTACAACTTACCAATTCCCCATTAACAATTAGCTTTGAGGGGAATCTCGATCGTCAATTCTGTACCCTTTCCCGGCGAAGAAGTGCATTTCAGCGACCCGTTGTGTCTGTCTGTAACAATTTGATAGCTAATTGACAAGCCCATGCCAGTGCCTTTACCCACAGGTTTAGTGGTAAAAAACGGGTCAAAAAGCCGAGTGCCGACAGTCTCCGGTATTCCCGGCCCGTTGTCAGCAATCCGAATGATTACCTTGCCCGCTGGCGATATTTCAGTGCGGATGCGGATGTGGCTCGGCTGTTCCCGCATTTCCTCAGCAGAACGGCGCAGATCCCGTTCTTCCAAAGCATCCAAAGCATTGCTCAAGATGTTCATAAATACTTGATTTAACTGTCCGGCATAACATTCTACTAAGGGCAGTTGACCGTATTCTTTAATCACCTCAATTTCTGGATGATTGTGTTTAGCTTTGAGCCGATGCTGCAAAATCATCAGGGTGCTATCTATGCCGTCGTGGATGTTGACTGCTTTCATTTCCGCTTCGTCCATGCGGGAAAATGTCCGGAGAGAAGCAACAATTTGTTGAATTCTGTCTGCACCGACTTTCATTGAAGAAAGCAACTTAGGTAGGTCTTCCATCAGAAAGTCGAGTTCAATAGTCTCTACTTCCTCTTGAATTTCCGGGACTGGATCGGGATAGTGATTTTGGTAAAGTTCGATCAGGTGTAGCAAGTCTTGAGTATAGTCGTTAGCGTGGGTGAGATTGCCGTAAATAAAGTTAACTGGGTTGTTAATTTCGTGGGCGACTCCTGCCACAAGTTGACCGAGACTCGACATTTTTTCATTTTGAATTAACTGCGATTGAGTGCTGGTTAATTGCTGCAACGTTTGTTCTAATTGGAGAGCTTTATTGCGAGTTTGGGCGTAAAGATCGGCTTGGTTGAGAGCGATCGCCAATTGAACTGTAATCGCTTGCAACAATTCTACTTCGCTGTCGCTCCAAGGCCGCACAGAAGCGGAGTGGGAGCAGGTAACAACACTCAGGACTCCCGAAAGTGCCTGCATCGGAATTGCCAATATAGATTGGTAGCCCATAGAACGAAGAGACTTTCTCCAAACAGGGTCTGCGATTGCTTCGACATCATCGACTTGCAGCGTTTCTAGACGCAAGATCGGTTCTCCTAAAGCCCCCAAGTCCGAAGCTTTATAGCAACCTATTAAATCGGGAAGTTGGGGGATGCGAGATTCTTTAATAATTTCCCAGAAAGGTTCCTCCCCGTCGCAGCGATACCAGCTAAAGTTGCAACGATCTATGTGCATGAAAGCGCGAATTTCTTGGACGGCGACAGCAATAATGCTGTCGAAATCGAGGGAATTGCGGATTTGAGTAGTGAGGTTGTGGAGCAATTTTTCTCGATCGGCCTGCTGTCTGAGTCGGGCTTCCGATCGCCTCAAGGCAATTTCTCCCTGCTTGCGATCGGTAATGTCTTCGGTGACAGCTAATAGATATTGCGGTTTGCCATCAGCATCGAGTATTGCGGTTTTCTTCGTATGAAATATGCGAGTATCGCCTTCTCTTGTTTGAATCAGTTCTTCGGGAATGTCTACAATTTGCCCGCTGGCGAGCGCTTCCCGGTCTTTTGCGCTGAAAAATTCGGCTTGTTCTCTGGGGAAAAAGTCGCCATCATTTTTGCCCATAACTTCTGCTGCACTGAAACCGAGCAACTCTTCGGCTGCCGGGTTCCACAGTACAAATCGCAACTCTTCTGCTTCTTTGCCAAATACTCCTACGGGTATGGTGTTGAGCACTGATTCCATAAACTGTTGAGCCTGTTGCAGTTCTGCTTCTGCCTGTTTGCGATCGCTAATATCTCGGACGTTGGCAATGACGCTGAGATTGCCGTTGAGATGAATTCTGGACAGGGCAACTTCTGCATCAAAAGTTGAACCGTCGTTGGGACGCCTCGCTTTCCATTCCACGCGACCTGTTTCGCCGGCTAATACTCTTTCCCAAAGTTCTCCCATTTGTTCAATGGGATTGTCGCTACTTGAATAGTCATTTTTAGTTGATAATTTTGTTGCTTGTTCTTGGCTCACTCCGTACATTTCTAACATTCGATTATTGACATCGAGAATGTTTCCTTCTAAATCGTGAATGAAGATAGCATCGTAGACATTGTTAAATATGGTTCGCAGGTTTTGCTCGGAAACTTGCAGCGCTGCTTCTGCCTGTTTGCGATCGCCAATTTCTTGTTCTAATTGCGTGACTGCTTGGGAAAGTTCGGCCGTGCGATCGCTCACTCTGTCTTCTAACTCGGCTGCTGCTTGCCGCAGGGCGGCTTCGGCGGCTTTGCGATCGGTAATGTCGAGCGCCGTGCCGAACAATTTTAGCACTTTGCCACTGGCATCGGTTTCAGCGCGGCCTACGGCGTTGAGATGCCGCAGCGTGCCGTCGGGACGGCAAAGGCGGAGGTCCAAATCAAAGGGGATGCCTGCTGTGAGTCCCCGCTGCACTTGAGTTTGCCACAATTCCAAATCTTCTGGATGGATCAGAGCGACCTGTTCGGCTAGGTTGGGGGCAGAGGCGGCCGGTTCTAGTCCGAAGATGCGGAAGAGTTCCTCTGACCAAGTGACGGTTCCCATTGTTGCGTCGAGTTCCCAATTGCCGACGTGGGCGAGTCTCTGGGCTTCTTGTAGCTGCCGCTGGCTGTTGCGGATGGCGGTTTCGGCAACTTTGCGATCGGTGATGTCGAACAATACGCCACAAAATATTATTTCGCCGTTCTCGCTGCGGGTGGGCATGGAGTCGCCCTGCCACCAGCGAATCTCACCGTCGGGCTTGACTAACCGCCCTTCATAGTGCCACAGGGAGAGGTTTTCTACGGCTTCGCAGACAGAGGCGATGTAGCTTTCCAAGTCTTCAGGGTGGACCCGGGAAATGAATGTATTCATGTCTTGCGTCATTTCTGCTGCTGTAACGCCGCTGATATCTTCTATGCGATCGCTCATGTAGTCAATGCGCCAAACTCCGTCACGGTTGCAAAACTGGAACAGGGCTCCGGGCATGGTGGCCGCGATCGTCCGAAACTTGGCTTCGCTGGCGGTGAGGGCGGCAAAAGTCTGGCGCAGTTCTGCCGTGCGTGCTTCTACTCTGCGCTCTAGTTCTGCGTTGGCGTGTTGCAATGCGGACTCTGCGCGCTTGCGATCGGTAATGTCGGTAGCTGTACCGGTGGTGCCGAGGAAGTTTCCGGTTTCGTCGTAGAGGGCGATCGCGTTAAACATCAAATGTTTCATGCTGCCGTCTTTGGCGATGTGGGTGCTTTCGTACTGGAAAACTGATTCTCCGGCAAACAGGCGGGCGAAAACTTCTAAATCTTTCTGGGTTTGTTCTGGTGTCGCAAAGTCGGAGAACGGCCTACCGATCATTTCTTCTGGTTCGTAACCGTAAATGTACTTAACTGCTGGGTTGACGAAGGTATAGCGTCCTAAAGCATCGACCGACCAAATCATGTCTTGGGAGGTTTCTACCAGGCTGCGGTATTTGCTTTCACTGGCTTTGACGGCTTCTTCTGTTTTTTTGCGTTCCGTCATGTCGCGGGAGACGCCGACAGTCATGACAATTTGGCCGTCTGCGTTGCGAATCGGTGTTTTGACTGTGCTGAACAGCAGCACTTCTCCGTCGTAGCGCGTCACCGGTTCTTCGGAAATTTGCAGAGTCTGTCCGGTTTCAAATACGAAGGCGTCATCTTTGATGTACTGGAGAGTATTGTCGGTATCGGCGAAAGGTGCGTCTACTATGTCTTGAAGTTCCTCTTCAGTCATGCCGTAATAGTCGCGGAATGCTTGATTTGCCCAAACAATTTTGGATTTGGGGCCTTTGACTAATACCATATCGCCGATCGAATCGAGAATTTGGTGATATTTTTCCTCGCTGTCGCGGAGTTTCTGCTGTGCCGCTTCGATTTCTGCTATTTGCCTCTGGGTTTGCAAGTGCAGTTCGGCTTGGTGGATGGCAACTGCTAAATGGTCGCCTACTTGTCTGGCAAATTCGATTTCGTCTTCTTGCCACTGGCGGGGTTGACCGCAGGAGTGAATGCACAGCAATCCCCACAGGTGTTGCCCTTGCAGCAGCGGTACGACTAAGTTGGCTCGGATTTGAAATCGCTTGAGGATTTTGAGGTGACAAGGACTCAACCGGGCTTTGTAAATGTCCGTGACTGCTTGAACGTATCCTTTGGCATAGTTGGCGGCAAATTGTTCGCCGAAACAGTAGTCGCTGACTCTTGCTCCCAAAGATGGGCTGTATTGGGGCAGTACGTCTTCGGACACTACTTCGCCCTCATTCCATTCGGATTCGGGAAGAAAGCGGTAGACGGCGACTCGATCGGCATTTAGGAGTTGCCGAACTTCGGTGGCTGTGATTTTGAATATTGTTTCTAAGTCTAGGGATTCACGAATTTTGGCAATAACTCCCATCAGCGCTTGCAGCTTTTTAAACCAGGTTTGAGACTGCGTTTGTCTTTCTAGGTGAGCTAGTTTCTCGCGCAGGTTGCTGACTTCGTGATACAGGTATTCATGAAACATAATGCTTTTTCTTTAGTTATTTTGCGGTTTGTTATCAAGGTTCATGACATCTCAATAGCGCTTTCCAAGTTGAGCCTGGTAACTCAAAAAGGCAAAGAACATATTCTCCTCGTTCTGCTAGCACTTAGCAGCTACTCGCGCTGCATTTCCGTATTTTTTCTAGATTGAATGGTCAATCGACCCTGTTAGCTCCTGTATATTTACTGAAAAAATGGCATAATTTGTTACTTAATCAATTGGCAATTATTGAGAATAATGGCAACAAAGCTTAAACATAAACCCGGTTTCTTAAGGTAATTAAGTCAGGGAAGTTCCGAAAGTGGAAACAAGAAACAGCCTTTCATGCCAGGAGGCTGGGGAGCATCCTGACTAATTTTGACATTGTTTTCGCTCGCCTTCGGTTGCAATTGTCACCTTTTTATTATTACGGCCAACTCGATCTATGGTTTCCTTGGTTGGGCGATCGAATATCCTGTTGGAAGCGCCTGTATGAAAATTTGTTTAAATTTAGGCGCTCGCCTTTTCTATGGTTTTCGCTAATTCTCGATTTATCTGTCCTAAATTTAATTTAATACAGACTTTCGGGCAATCCGATATTTTAGAGAATTTTCCTGGCCTTCTAATTGTTTTATGCTATCGATTTGATTTTTTTAAATTATTAAAATCCACCGCAGCAGAGATCAGTTTTAAGTTAAACACTTGAGGTAGTTGCAGGGTATGGTTAAATTGGCTGAACTCAAGGGCGATTCCCTACCCTTCACCGAACGCACCCGGGTTCGGGATAGCTTCGCTTTACGAACAGTTTTTGCCCAATTTTTGCATTTTTTGAGAAGTGTAGAAATTGTTAGATAATACTAAGATTTAGGGTATCACATTTTTGACTAAAGTCAAGGTCTTTCAAGCTTGATGAACAGAAATGGGGATCGCGAGGATTAAAGTTTGGGCAAAGTAATGATAAATTGCGTATAAACTCGCATTGCGCTTTGTATATTTAAAGTGCCACCCTGCAGTCGGGCACTAATATCGCGAGCCAGAGACAATCCAAAACCGATGGCTTCTGCTGTCGGTTTAGTAGTAAAGAAAGGCTAAATTTTTACTTTGCTTTTTAGAGAAATTCCGAGGTTGTTTTCGGAGAGAAAAAGTTCAAGTGCTTTTGCCAGTTTTGCCATTTTTACCAAATTTTGGATAATATCGTTTCCGGTTGCACTTCTTATGATATCGAGGACACGGCTTGGCCTGTCCCTACCCCGATTCATTGTAGGGACTTAGGTCAAGCCGTGTCCTGACTGGGGGTAATATTAATTCCGATGCTACCGGAGTTGATATAATAAAAATTTCAGTTTATCGAACGGTTCCTTGCTGCCATTTTTATGCTTTTAAAATGCAGCATAAAAAGCATTTTAAATGATATTTATAAAATCGCGAGTGAGAGCCAGTAAGCCTATTTCAGACCGAGCGAGCGCACTGTCATACTCGATATAAATTATTATATTGAAGTGGCGAGCAGGCTGCTCTGAGCGACGAACTGCTACAAACTTAAGAAGCCGTTTTCAGTATTGCCTTCGCTTCCTCAATATTTTGGGCAACCAATTTGCCCGACTCGATAAAGGCTGCTCTTTCAGTATCGCTGAGTTCAAGTTCCACTATTTGTTCGACTCCCTGAGATCCCAAGCGGCACGGCACTCCTAAAAAGATATCTTGCACGCCGTATTCGCCGTGCAAATAAACGCAGCAAGGCAAGAGTCGCGACTGATTAAATAAAATAGATTCTACCATCAAACAGACAGCAGATGCGGGAGCAAAATAAGCACTACCAGTCTTCATCAATTCTACAATTTCTGCGCCGCCGTGGCGAGTTCGCTGTACGAGCCGGTCGATCGCCCCAGCATCCATAAGTTGATTGATGGGAATACCGTTGACGGTGGAATAGCGGGGCAAAGGAACCATCAAATCGCCGTGAGAACCGATGACAGTTGCATTGATTTCAGCAATTGAAACTCCCAATTCCATTGCTATAAAAGTTTCAAAGCGGGCGGAGTCGAGAACTCCCCCCATACCCATGACTCGGTGTTTTGGCAACTCCGCTGCTTCCCAAGCTAAATAAGTCATGATATCTAGGGGATTTGTGACTGTGATTAAGATTGCTTCGGGAGAATGCTCGATCGCCTGTTTTGTGGCTTCGGTGACAATTCGAGCATTGATTTTAATTAAATCTTCCCGATTGATACCGGGTTTGCGCGGCACCCCGGCGGCAATTACTATAATATTTGAGTTGGTGGTATCTGTATAATCATTTGTACCGACAATTTGGCGATCGTGGCGTTCCACTCCCCTGGCTTCCATCAAATCCAAAGCAACGCCCTGCGGCCAACCCTCAACAATATCTAGCAATACTACATCTGCCAGATTTTTCTCAGCAATTCGCTGGGCTAACGTACTGCCGACTTTGCCTGCACCAATAATTGATACGCGGTTTGATGGAGAATTCATTGGATTTTAGATTTTAGATTTTAGATTTTAGATTTTAGATTTTAGATTTGAGCAATGAGCTTAATTGGGGAAAGGTGCGCGGTGTGCACCCTTCGCTACATTAAGAACAGTGATGTTTAGTTTTGGTGAGTTAGTTAAAATCTTCGAGTTGGTCTACCCGCAGCCAAATATTGGGGGTGGGTACTTTGCCAAATTTGACGAAGGCGTAGTCGCCGCGAACATCCATCACTTCGCCCTTTGTTTCAAATATATACGAGGAAAAGCGCTGGTCGCTGGCTTTGGCTTCTAGACTATTTTCCAATTTTTCGCGTACAGCGCGAACTATACTGCCTTTCTTGATTGCCATAACTTGCTTTGTTTAGTTTAAAAAACTATACAAATTTTAATCTAGATTTGGCTGGAAAGGACTTCTTCTTTCTTCTGACATCTGGCACCCTTCTGGCTTAACAGGATTTCCGACCTGTTCCACAATAGTTCAATATTCTTGTGGGCTGGGTGTCCCGCCCGCCCCTGACAGCCTTATTGACAAGGGTACAAGATATCAGTTCTTCCTTCTTCCTTCTTTCCTCTCCCGCCTTCTTCCCTCTTATTCCTTATTCCTTCTTCCTGACATCCGTTACATCCGTTACATCCGTGACAGCATCCGTTGCCGAACTTCCTTCCGCTTATTGCTGACAGGCGGGGCAAAAATGAGTCGATCGCCCTGCTAATTTTATACGTTCGATGGTTGTGGAGCAAGTGCGACAGGGTTGACCGGCGCGATTGTACACCCAAGCAACGCCGCCGTAGTTGCCGTTGACACCTTGGACGTTGAGAAAATTGCTAAAAGTAGTGCCGCCGGATTCGATCGCCTTCTGTAAAACTTGAATAATAGCTGTATGGATGCGCCCAATTTGCTCTGCGGTCAAATCCGCGCACAGATTTGTGGGCATCACTCCCGACAAAAACAAAGTTTCGTCTGCGTAAATATTTCCCAAACCAGCTATCAGTGACTGGTCTAGCAAAGCTGTTTTAATTGGTCGCGCCCGCCGGTGCAGCTTGCGGGTCAAATATTCTGTTGTAAATTCGTCTGAAAACGGTTCGGGGCCTAAGAGTTTCAAACCTATGACAGTGCTGGAAACCTCGGTTTCTGCCGGCACGTACCACATTTGCCCGAAGGTGCGCTGGTCTACAAACCGTAATTCTTGGTTTCCTTCAAAAAACAGTCGCACTCGCGCGTGTTTTTGCAAGGGTTCGGATCGGTTCACCCACAGCAGTTGCCCGGTCATCCGGAGGTGAACGCCCAACCAGCCGGCTTTTGAAGGAAGGAGGAAGGAAGAAGCAAGAGCGGAAGAGCTTGGAGTTCGATCCCTAAATTCTCCCCCTTTCCCTTTCTCCCTTTCTCCTTCGGGGAATTGAGATAGTTCTGCCAGTAGATATTTGCCGCGTCTGTACCAGCGGGCGATCGACTTTCCTTTGAGTTTTGTCAAAAAATCGGTCGCAGATATTGAGCGGGCGATCGTGCTGTTTAACAACACGTCCCCGCCCAACATTTCTCGATCGAGGGTTGCTTGATTCAAACCCCGGCAAATAGTTTCAACTTCTGGCAGTTCTGGCACAATTAGCGCTGTTCTGTTCCTTGACCTTGAGGCGAACCTTGGACGGTGCCCGGCGTTTCGGAGCCCGCTTTGCTGTCCGCGGTAGTTTTCGGCTGCTGCGAGGGGCTACCCTGGCCGGTTTGCCGAGTTTTCTCGTCGAGCGTGGTTTGTTTGCCGCCGGAAGCTACTGGAGTCCCTGTTTTCGCTTTTGCTTTGGGCGCTGCCACTTCCACTAATTCGCTTTCGGCGTAGTTGTTGGTGTTGACGCCTGCATAATTTACGCTGTTAAAGCGAACGATAACTGGGTATTTAATGCCGCTTTGGTCTACCGTAGCAACGGTGCCCACTTCTTGATACCAGTAGGATTCTTTGCGGAGAATCCGGACTGTAGAACCGCGTTGAACCATGAGCTTTTTTTCCTTTGCGATGAATAAACGGATCAAGCCATTTTTTTTACTCTAGTCGATCGCGCGGCGCATTTAAAGTCTGCAACGGATTTTTTACTTTCCGCGCCGTTTTTTGTCTGCTGTTTGTAAAGAAAAGTAAATACTTTGGTAGGGCGATCGCTGAGGTTGCAAAATAAATAAACCCACATTATCCGTCAAATAAAACCAGTAGGAGCGAGTTGAAAACAAACTTTACAAATAGTTGTGAATTGGTACAGTTAAATGTTGTTCTGCGAAATTCTGATAAGTCATGACTGAACCTCACGCAACAGTAATACTGGCGATCAGTGCTGACGGTAAAATTGCAGATGCAGTACGATCGCCCGCGAGATTCGGTTCTGCCAACGACAAAGCCCACCTCGAACAGCAAGTAGCAGCAAGCGACGCGGTTTTGTTCGGCAACGGCACGTTACAGGCTTATGGGACGACGATGAGAGTGATTTCGCCGGAATTAGTCAAACAGAGGGAAGTGCAAGGGAAGCCCCCACAACCTGTGCAAATTGTATGTTCGCGATCGGCCCAATTTGACCCAAACTTGCGATTTTTCCAGCAACCGGTGCCTCGGTGGCTGCTGACAGGGCAAGACTGTAGGGAAACGCCATTGCCGTCTCCGTACCCGACAAAAGACAGTAAGTTCGATCGCACATCTGGCACCATTCTCAAGAACGGGCAAGATGCCCGTTCCACAAGAGATGAATTTTCTTGTGGAACAGGCATCTTGCCTGTTCATAAAAGGCTTATTGAGAACGATGCAACACCTCAGTTCGATCGAGTTATCTATGCGAAAACCGCAGGTGGAGAGATTGATTGGATTGATGCGTTTCAACAGCTAGCAAGCTTCGATATCAAACGCTTGGCGATTCTGGGCGGGGGAAAACTCGTAGCCTCTGTGCTGGCTGCAGGCTTGGTAGACGAACTTTGGCTGACGGTGTGCCCGTTAATTTTGGGCGGGGCGGATGCACCGACGGCTGTTGAGGGAGAGGGTTTTTTGGCGGATTTAGCCCCGAAATTGGAACTGTTGGCGGTTAAACAGGTGGGACAAGAGGTATTTTTGCATTATCGGGTCGATCGAACTAACTGAAGCTCAAACGTACTCCGAGACTAGGGTTTGACGATTAAGCCCTCCGATCCCCCCTAGCCAAGGGCGGGCACGGGGGCACCGCCCCTACGAAGGGGGGAACCGGAGGCGCTCAAAGTCCTCCTTCCGCTCAAAGTCCCGCAACAACCAGGGGGATTTAGGGGGATCGGGTTTCGGACAAAAGCGAGATTTGTGAGGTTTCAAGGTTCAGTTGACACCAGTTGCCATTCAGCTTTCCCAGCGATCGAATAATTGTATTAACTTAAATGAAGTTCGATCGCTCTACGCTCAAATCTCCCTATGCTGAAACAGCCAAAACCTGAATATTCTGTAGCCTGGATTAGCAAAATAGGCGAAATCCCGCAAGCGTCGTGGGATGCCCTGGCGATGCCACTAAAAACTCCTTTTCTGGAATGGGATTGGCTGAACAATCTCGAAGTCTCGGGCAGTGCGACAGGTAAAACCGGTTGGCTGCCGCATCACTTAACAGTCTGGCGAGACAAACAGTTGATTGCTTGCGCGCCACTTTATGTCAAAAGTCACAGTTACGGGGAATTTGTATTCGATAATCAGTGGGCGGATTTAGCCCAACGTTTGGGTGTTCACTATTATCCCAAATTGATGGGAATGACGCCGTTTACTCCGGCTGAAGGCTATCGGTTTTTGATTGCCGAGGGAGAAGATGAAGACGAGTTAACCGGAGTAATGGTAAGCGCGATCGACCATTTTTGCGATCGCCACAATATCTCCGGCTGCAATTTCCTTTATGTCGATCCAGAATGGCGCGAAAGAATGGAACGCCACGGTTTCAGCAGTTGGCTGCACCACAGCTATATTTGGCAAAATCAAGGATATCAAAATTTTGACAATTATTTAGGCGCATTTAATGCCAACCAGCGCCGCAATATCAAGCGCGAACGCAAAGCAGTCGATCAAGCTGGTTTGTTGGTAAAAACGCTGACAGGCGATGAAATTCCCCAAGCCATGTTTGGTCAAATGTATGCTTTTTATGAGAATACTTGCGACAAATTTGGTTGGTGGGGAAGCAAGTATCTGACTAAGCGATTTTTTGAACAGTTGCACCACAATTATCGCGATCGAGTTTTATTTGTAGCCGCCTACGACAAGGAAGATGACAGACAGCCGGTGGGTATGTCTTTTTGTTTGTATAAGGGCGATCGACTGTACGGGCGTTATTGGGGCAGTTTGCAGGAAATAGATTGCTTGCACTTCGATGCTTGTTACTATACGCCGATCGAATGGGCGATCGATCGGGGCATCCAAAGTTTCGATCCCGGTGCCGGCGGGCGGCACAAAAAACGGCGTGGCTTTCCAGCTACGCCAAATTATAGTTTGCACCGATTTTATAACAACCGTCTGGCCCAAATTCTCAAGTCTTATATCGGTCAAATCAACGAAAGAGAACAGGAGGAAATTGATGCAATCAACGAGGATTTACCTTTTACTAAGTTACCTCCGTTGTTACTCGGCGATTGACGGTTGACTGGGCATTTGGAAGTGGAAATTTGGAATTACTAACAGCCTATTGGTGTCAACCTAATACTAAAACCCTGTGTATAATCTCTCGTTTGTATCGAAGTTTCTATCCCCATAAATCCCTCTTAAGAAGGGGAAATTTGAAGGCTCTTCCCCCTTTATTAATTGGAGTTAGAGGGGACGTAAGAATACTATTGTCCCCCCCTTAATAAGGGGGGGTTAGGGGGGAGCGAAACTCAACTATAAACGATATTTATTAGGGGTTTTAGTCTTAAGTTGACACGAATGGTAACAGTCAACCGTCAACAGTCAACAGTCAACAGTCAACCGTCAACCAATTAACCTAATTCACAAATACTCTCCCATCTTCCTGAATTTCCAGGGATTTTGTATCAGCGGCCACCTCAGTTGTCGCGCCGAAACTGACTTGCAACATTCCCGGCATCGCGGTTGCTTGGGGGCGAACCAGCACCAATCCGCCGTCTGGGCGCTGGTAAGTGAGGGTGATTGGCACTGGGAGGGTTTGAAGCAAAATTTCAGATTGTTCGCCCAGAGTGCGCGGCTGGGTAACGCCTACGATTTGATAATTGATGACAGCATTGGTGGTATTCACCAGTTTAATTACTATCCCGCCTTCGGCAGGCGTAACTCGCGCACTTGGCAGGGGAAAGCGGGGAGGCGCGTCTGTGGGTGTAGATGGCATCCCGCTGAGGCCCGGACTTGCAGCCGGAGTTGGTTGGCTGACGGGTTCTTCAGTGGCTGCGGGAGTCTCTGAGGGAGTCTCTGAGGGAGTCTCTGCGGGTTGGGAAACGGGTTTTCCTTGTTGGGGCGGGGGGCCGCCGGCGTGGGAAAGTGTTGCGAGACTAACGAGTAAACCTCCGCAGGTGGCTGCTAGCAAGCTGATTTTTTTTAACGGTAGATTGTGGCGAAACATAAATAACTCCTCACAAGTTCGATCGAGGTTTTCCAACAAAGTTCATGTTAATCTATGCGGGAATTGAAGTTTAATAGGTGGGTTTGGACCAGAGGTAAGAAGAATCAGGGTTGAGGGGTAGATTTTTTTTTAACCGCAGAGGGCGCAGAGGGCGCAGAGGAGGAGGGGAAGAGAGGAATTTTTAGAGGTGAGATGCTTCTGATTTGTGGGCGGGGAGGGTGACGGTAACGGCGGTACCTCGATCGACTTGGCTGTCAATGCGGATTTGGCCGCGGTGATTTTCGACAATTGCTTTGGCGATGGCCAATCCTAAACCGGAACCGGCGGCGCTGCGGTGGGTGCGGGCGGGATCTGCGCGGTAGAATCGATCGAACAAATGCGGCAGGGCTTCTGCGGAAATCCCGATGCCGGTGTCTGTTACTTTTATTTGCAGCGCTGGATTTAAGATCGGCGAATTTCTTTTGTTTTTAGCTGCAAGTTGCAATTCTACTTCAATTTCGCCCCCCGAGGGCGTGTACTGCACGGCGTTGCTGACGAGATTGGTAAAAAGTCGGGCTAGTTGATCCCAGTCGCCCAACAGTGTAAAGTTTTCCTCAGCGTTGGGCAGATCGACAATTTCCAAAGAAAGAGAGAGATTTTGGGTAGTGGCGATCGCCTGTTGTTCTTCAATTACCTCCATCAGCAAAGCATCGAGAGGAACCTCAATCCACTGCTGCTGCACGATACCGCTGTCTTGTCTGGCTAAAAACAGCAAATCGTCAACCAAGCGCCCCAAACGCCGCGTTAGGCGTTCGATAACTTGTAGCTGTTGGTACTGCTGCGGTTCGATATCCGGTTCCGCCAAAGCTACTTGGACGTTAGTTTGAATAGTGGCGATCGGATTTCTGAGTTCGTGAGAAGCATCAGCGGTAAACTGTTTGAGACGCCCGTAAGACTCCCGCACCGGTGCCATCGCCAATCCCGACAGCAGCCAGCCAATAGCCGCCACGCAAATTAGAGTTAAACTCGCGCCCAAAATCAAATCTAGAATTAATTGACGGATGGGTTTTGTCACTTCAAACCAAGGATGGCTGACTCGCAAATATCCCAGAACTTGGCGCCCGATTTGTACTCGCTGCGTTACTTGTCTGAGGGAATAGTTTTGAGCGGACTGCAACTTATTATTAATTATCCAAACTGTTTCGCCGGTGCGGTTAGCGTGAATGGGAATATTCAACGGTTCCAATAATGTAGACCACAGCAATTCGCCCGTAGGACTGAACCATTCTAAATCAATGTGGTCGTCTTCTACTGCATCGGTGCTATCTGGAAAACTGGCTTGAATATTAACTTGCCACTTATTTTTATCTTTGATAGTAGGGAAACTTAGCGGTTCGATAACGAGAGTTCGCTCTATTACTTCGACAACATGATTGAGGGTGTCATCAATGCGATCGATCAAAGTATTGCGGACGTAGAAATAGAAACCAGTGGCGAATACAAGTAACAATACAGCAGTAACGGCAGTGTACCAAATAGCGAGGCGGCGGCGGGTAGCTTGAAACATATTGCGAAAGAAGTTCGGCAACGGATTGTGTAATCGATTCAACAGATTTAACCGATTTAATAACTATAACCTTCTTCTATTATCTTCTTCTCTTCTTCTCTTCCTTCGTGTCCTTCGCGCCTTCGCGGTTCGTTAAAAAAAGCCTTGTTCGCAAATTATTCCAAAAAACTCTAACAACTTTCCATTCTTGATACTTCAGACAGATGTGGAGGTAGCTGTCACCCTAGTATTCTAAGCGCGAAACTTTTTAGGTAAAAGTCTGTGACAAAATTTTTATTCAGGGCCGCGATCGGGCTGTTAATGGCATTTTTTGGGGCAATTACCTATTTTACAAACGACGTACAAAATCCAGTAACTGGAGAGAGACAGCGGGTGCAGCTTTCTCCCCGCCAAGAGATAGTTTTGGGATTGCGGGCGCGAGATCAAATGGCCGCCAAGCACGGGGGGCTTTATCCCAGCCAGAGTATTCAGCAGTATGTCGATCGAGTCGGCGAACGAGTTGTCAACAGTTCGGTGGCGAAACAAGCGGGTTATCCGTTTGAATTCCACCTGCTGCGAGACGCCGAAACTGTCAATGCTTTTGCTTTACCGGGGGGACAAGTTTTCATTACTGCGGGGCTGCTGCGGCGGCTGAATTCCGAGGCTCAGTTGGCTGCTGTACTGGGGCACGAAGCCGGTCACGTGGTGGGGCGACACGGTGCGGAACACTTGGCAAAACAGCAGTTGGGCAGGGCTTTGGTAACGGCGGTTGGGGTGGCTACTAGCGACGAGCGCGGGGGTGGCCAGCAGGCAGCATTAATTGCTCAAGCTGTCAATCAAGTGGTCGGTTTGCGGTACGGTAGATCCGACGAACTTGAGAGCGATCAGCTCGGTTTTCGGTTTATGACGGAAGCGGGTTACGATCCTAGAGGAATTGTTGAGGTAATGCAAATCCTCGGTGCTGCTAGGCAGGGCGAAGCGCCGCCGGAGTTTTTGAGTTCTCACCCAAACCCTGAAAACCGAGTTCAAAAGTTGCAAGCTTTAATCGCGCAAAATTACCCTAACGGCGTTCCCCCTAATTTGGTGTCTGGACGCGAAGAGTTTGCTAAGAATTTGTCTGGCGGTTAGCGATAATTGCATCGGGCTTTACAAAAGTTATTACTAAAGGCGGATCTAAGTTCGGCTTCGATTTGACACGATCGACTTAATGAGCGATCGAGCAATTGGAAAGTTGAAAACCATGATTGAATCTTGGATGATTATCGGCGGCGTGACTTTCTCAGTCGCGTTCGGTACTCTGTTTTTTAAACTGCGCGATATTAATTGGGCCGTCAAACTTCAAAGACCGGATTGGATGTTTTTTGAGCCTGCTATTCCGTTAATTTGGACGGTAATTTTTGCTTGCGGAGCCGGCAGCGCTAGTTTCGTGTGGGAACAGGAGCCAGGGAGCCTTAAAACATGGCTGTTGATGGCTTTGTACTTGCTTTTAGAAATTGTCACAGTTGCTTATATTCCTGCTACTCTCAGAGCCAAAAGTCTCAAAGTAGGGACAATTTTGGGAGGGGCTGGCGAGATTGTGGGAGCTGTGTTGACGTTGGCTGTGTTGCCGATTTCTCAAACCGCGGCTTTGTTACTTTTGCCTTACGTGATTTGGGGTGCGATCGGCACTTATACAACCTGGGAAATGATTCAATTAAACCCAGAAGCTGCATAAATATTCGGTGCTCTTCGGCGCACCCTACAGACTATAACCCTCTTCTCTTCTCTTCCTTCGTGTCCTTAGCGTCTTCGCGGTTCGTTAAAAAAAGCATTGTTAATAATAGCAAATCCGTGCTAGCGGGTTAACCCACCCGATAAAGTGAGGAAATCCGCTTAACATTGTCTGCCTAGTTGATGAGAAAATAGATGAATAAAACGGCTTTAAATCAAAGGATGACAGTTATCAATGGCCATTAAAGACCAGCCCCAACCACCTCGTTTTCGGCAAATTAGCAATGTCTTGTTATTGCTCTCAAGTTTGTTTCTGCTGGCAAACATCTTTTTACCGAATTTGTTCGGTCCCCAAATTCCGCAAGTGCCTTACAGCTTGTTCGTCCATCAAGTACAAGAACAAGATGTGGCGCGAGCTTCGGTAGGTCAAAATGAAATTCGCTACCAACTCAAAGGCGAAGGCGATCAACCCGGTCAAGTGCTGTCAACTACGCCAATTTTTGACCTTGAACTTCCTAAACTTTTGCAAGAAAAAGGCGTTGAATTTGCGGCAACTCCCCCTGCCAAAAATGGCTGGATCGGGAGTGTTTTAAGCTGGGTGGTTCCGCCGCTGATTTTTGTGGCGATTTTTCAATTTTTCATGAACAGGCAGGGTGGCGGGCCTCAGGGTGCGCTCTCGCTCGGCAAAAGCAAAGCTAAGGTCTATGTAGAAGGCGAATCGGCGAAAATTACTTTTGCTGATGTGGCTGGAGTAGAAGAAGCTAAAACTGAATTAGTGGAAGTTGTTGAATTCCTGAAAACCCCTGACAGATTTACCGCAATAGGCGCGCGAATTCCAAAAGGCGTGCTGTTAGTCGGGCCTCCGGGAACTGGCAAAACTCTGTTAGCTAAAGCAGTAGCTGGTGAAGCTGGCGTGCCGTTTTTTAGCATCTCGGGTTCTGAGTTTGTGGAACTGTTTGTAGGTGTTGGTTCTGCAAGAGTTAGAGATTTATTTGAGCAGGCTAAGAAACAGGCTCCTTGTATTATTTTCATTGATGAATTGGACGCGATCGGCAAATCTCGTAGCAGTAACGCTAGCTTCGGCGGGAATGACGAACGCGAACAAACTCTCAATCAACTGTTAACTGAAATGGATGGTTTTGCTGCGGGCAATACTACGGTAATTGTGCTGGCTGCAACTAACCGCCCGGAAAGTTTGGATGCTGCTTTGTTGCGTCCTGGTCGTTTCGATCGCCAAGTTTTAGTCGATCGCCCCGATTTATCGGGTCGGGAAGAAATTTTGAACATTCACGCTCAAAAAGTGAAGCTGGGCCCGGATATTAATTTGAAGGCGATCGCCACTCGCACCCCCGGTTTTTCCGGCGCAGATTTGGCAAATTTGGTGAATGAAGCTGCTTTGTTGGCGGCGCGCAACAAACGCCTAACTGTAGCACAGGAAGACTTTGCAGAGGCGATCGAACGAATTGTAGCTGGCTTGGAAAAGAAAAGCCGCGTGCTCAATGAAAAAGAGAAAACCATCGTTGCTTATCACGAAGTCGGCCACGCAATGGTTGGTGCTCTGATGACTGGTAATGGCGAAGTTGCAAAAATCTCGATCGTCCCTCGCGGTATGGCGGCTTTGGGTTATACTTTGCAGTTGCCGACTGAAGACCGTTTCTTGTTAGATGAGTCGGAATTGCGGGGTCAAATTGCGACTTTGTTGGGCGGGCGATCGGCTGAGGAAGTGGTGTTTGGTAGCATTACTACTGGCGCTTCAAACGACTTGCAAAGGGCGACTGATTTAGCTGAACGGATGGTGACAACTTACGGGATGAGTAAGGTTTTGGGGCCTCTAGCTTACGATCGAGGTCAACAAGCAATGTTCCTCAATGACGGTATGGGAAATGCCCGCCGTGCGGTAAGTGCTCAGACTGCTGAGGCGATCGACCAAGAAGTGAAGGAAATTGTCGAAACTGCACACCAGCAAGCTGTGGATATTCTGAAAGCAAATCGGGAATTGTTGGAAACAATTACACAGAAACTGTTGGAAACTGAGGTGGTGGAAGGTGACGCACTTCGCGAATTCCTCGGTCAAGTGCGGCCTTTAGATAAGGTTGCGGCTTCAGTTTAATAGGGTTTAATTAAACCGCCGATGAACGCAGATGATTCCAAATCATCTGCGTTTTGCGATCGCACTCCACGATGAGCCGACTGAAACAGACAACGGCAAACGGACAAACCCGCGTTTGTGCGATCGCAAGTAATTGTATTAAGGGAGAGCAATTACAGGGCGCTCTCCCTGATACTCAAATCAAAATAAATGAGCAGTGACATCTCACGAATTAGCTGCAACAACAAAGAGCGATCGCATGAAACCAATGCCGCAATTACATTATGATTGGTCTGGCGATCGAGTTGGGCTGATAAAAGGCTAATGGCAAGACTCTATTATCGAGGCATGGCAGAAGAAAACGGTAAACCCAAAATGGGACGCAGCGCGAGGCTACTGGGAGTCAGACCCAGTATTGACATTGATATTGAGCAAGTGCCCAAAGACTGGTTGGATGAACAAGGTTATTTACTACCAGAAACAGAACGCAAATCTTCAGAGGAGTCTGTCACTGTAGCCATTAGAAACACAAAAGGAATGTCTGTATCCCTCTCTCTCGAAGGCTTACAACAATTCCGCAAACCCCCAAAATTTGGCGGAACAGGAAAAGATCCTCTTTGGCAGATTGACGACAGCAAGATCGTCGGAGATATTGAAGCTGTGCAAGATAGTCCAACTCATGTCAGTATTTTGCCAAGCGCTACAATGCTTTTAGAG
The DNA here is from genome assembly GCA_014695175.1 of Microcoleus sp. FACHB-DQ6. Classification (GTDB taxonomy): domain Bacteria; phylum Cyanobacteriota; class Cyanobacteriia; order Cyanobacteriales; family Microcoleaceae; genus Microcoleus. The sequence continues at coordinate 24,689 of JACJNV010000335.1, forward strand.
AAATATGAAGCAGCCCTGGCCCAGACACAGAACGAATGGGAGAAAGTTTGATAGTTTAATTTACTCAACGGGAGAACAGCAATGGCATGGGTGTTTAGCTTATCGGCTGAATGTGGCACAAAGCAATCGGAAGCACAGCAATTTGCTCAATATTTCAATGGAGTTTTCTGCGTGCTCTCAAACGGTAGAGTTTCCCAATGTCGGGCAGATATTTTTCAGGACATAGAAGAAAATTGGTGGTGTCGAGTTTGTCCAAGTGGCATCAGTGAGATTGGAATTGACACTCCAGAAAGTGCTTATTTAATGACGGAAATAGGTAGATTTCTGTATCAGGGTTTGCGGTTTGCTCCACCGTTTCGGTATGCTTTAGTTGGTATGGAAGTAGATGAGTTTAGAACCTACAGCGAATTGATTGAAGAGCCTGCCTTGGTTTTTCCTGGATTGGTTTTAGCTGAAGCTGTTTGGCAAGCAACGGGAGCATCTTCGGTTTTTCGATCGTTCAGTCTTGGATATGTTTGGAAGCCCTATGAAGGTGAAGTTTATAGACCACTACTAGCATCACCGGACTTAAAGAACAAGCCTGATGAATTGCTGCGTGGGGTAAATCCTTTCAATAAAGGCATCACGCCTCACAGTAAAGACAAAACTGTGCGATATTTACGGCCAAAGCGATCGCCCTTTACCTATCGAAATCACAGTCCGATATTTACGGAAAAAGCGATCGCCCTTCACCTATCGAAATCGAAGAATTAGTCGCTTCATACAGCGATCGTTACACACAAACAGAAACCCAGTTGCTTCAAACAACCGGGTTTCTAAATATTGTTGCTGCATTTTCGACGATTAAATTCCGGGCACGTAGGCCATAACTGGAGTACCTTGCTGTTGCTGCTGCGCGATTTCCAATAGCCGTTGAATGCGATCCTCTGTCGGCGGGTGAGTGCGGAAAAGTGACTGTAAACCTTTAGTCGAAAAAGGATTCACAATTAGCAGCGGCGACATTGCAGGATTGCCGTGCATGGGAATTTCATGACCCAGTTTCTCCAATTTCTGCAGCGCGTTTGCTAAACCGATCGGGTTATTGGTAATTTCCACCGCACCGCTGTCGGCTGCAAATTCCCTGGTTCGAGAAATCGCCAATTGAATTACGGTTGCTGATAGTGGTGCTAAAATGATTAGAAACAGCAAACCAAACGGATTCGCGCCTTGTCTGCTATCCCGCGTTACCGGGCCGTAAAGCGCTCCAAAAGTCAGAATTCGCCCGACAAATGTAATTGCACCGGCAATTGTCCCTGCAACTGCTTGAGTGAGGGTGTCGCGGTTGCGAATGTGCGTCAGTTCGTGCGCTAAAACGCCTTCCAATTCTTCGCGGGAAAGCAGCTTGATGATGCCTTCAGTAACTGCTATTGTCGCGTGTTCCGGATCTCTCCCTGTGGCGAATGCGTTGGGAGATTGAGTGGGAACTAGAAATATTTTCGGCACCGGAATTTGGGCTTTTTCGCTCAGCGATGCTACCATATCGTAGATTTCTGGTGCTTCGCTGCGGGCGATCGGCTGAGCGCGGTAAGCCATTAAAGCGGCCGTGTCGGAATAGTACCAAGAGCTAAAACTTGAGAAGGCGGCTAGGGCTAAACCGATGTAAAGTCCTTGCTCGTTGCCGATTAAATAATAACTTCCTAAAACGAGAAGGCCGCTTAGGAGTCCTAAGAGAGCGGCTGTTCTGAGTTGATTTGTTCCTAACATGGCGGGTTGAGGGCGATCGCGAATTTTGGTATTTTTGAGCTTGTAATTAGATTTTCATAATTGCGGGCGATCGCGCCTCTATCTGCCGAAATAACTGCTGCCGCCAATAGTAGTATTTTACCTGCTTGATCGGAGACTGGCAATGTCTCTGGAGGCTCTATCTGCTTGCTTTGTTGAACCAGCAGATCCGCAGAATATGACATTTCCAGGCAGAGCTTGGAAACGAGATTAATCTCACGAATTGGCGGCCCAAAGAATAGCAATATCGCTGTATTGCTTGAAGATTGAATCGGCACTCACAAGCGTCATCTCCTCCATCTGAGCCTGGGCAATCAGCATTCGATCGAAGGGATCTCGATGATGTAATGGTAACGCAGCCGCTCGCAGGGCATGAGGTGCTGTAATTTCCAGCGATCGCACATCTAACTGTATCATGCGCGTCGAAATGTAGGTATCTATCGGTTCTGGAAGTGGTAACTTTCCGATCGCAACTTTGATGCCCATTTCCCAGACACTAGCCACAGAAAACCACAATTCGTTCCTTTCATCGGCAATATGTGCGATCGCCTCCTCATTCAATCGATCTGGTTGGGCAAACCACCACAAAAAACACTGCGTATCCAGCAAGAGTTTCACTCTTCATCTCCCTCGAATGCTGTCAAAATCTCTTTTGGCAAAGGATCGTTAAAGTCCTCTGGCAAAACAAATCTCCCTCGATCTTGTCCCAAACTAGCTCGTCGATTGGATGAAGTACGAAACGGAACCAACTTCGCGACTGGGATGCCTTCGTTGGAAATAATGATTTCTTCTCCCAGTTCCACACGCGACAATAGCCGTGAGAAATTCGTTTTAGCTTGATGGATATTTACAGTTTCCATACTCTTAAAAAACTCAGTCTATAAACTAACTATAACAAAATAAACGCAGACCATCTTACATTCATCTGCGTTTACCTGCGTTTATCTGCGGTTGAATTCTACAACCCTAAACCGCTTGCACTTGCTTTTCCTCAACAGCAACAAGTTCTTGATATACTGTCTGAGACTCATTAGCCAAAAACTCAGCCAATTGAGCTTCGATTTCATCCCGCACAATCTGGCGGTATTCGAGGAAATGCTCGTTGTGAGCACAGACTGTCAAATAATGATCCCAAACCGCAGGATTGCGCTTGAGAATGCTGAACAAATGATGCCAGAACTTCCACCGAGTTTTGCGCTTGACTCCTTGCCGCCAAACCACAGTTAACAGTGCTCGCAAATCGATCCAACTGGGAATTCTTGCAGGTATATTTGCTGTAGGTGCACCCAGCATCAAGAAGTGGCGATAGGTGCGGTCTAAATATTTCTCAGCATCGTACACATCAGAAAATGCCTGAACATATTCCCTCGCGATATCTTCTAGCGGCCGCGTCGGAATGAAGTTCATCAAAGTTGTCTGGTTGAGGTTGCCAGATTTGTCGCGCAACCGCCCTTCTTTTGCTAGTCTGTGGGACAATGCAGTGTGCGGCAAAGCTTGCAACATTCCAAAGGTTGTACTCGGAATTGCTGCTGCTTCGGCAAAGTCTACAATGCGTTGACCAGCACCGGGTTTTTCGCCGTCAAATCCGATGATAAATCCGGCCATTACTCGCAAACCGGATTTGGCAATTAACTCTACGGATTCTATCAGAGAATTGCGGGTATTTTGGAATTTTTTCGTCATTTGCAGGCTTTCTTCATCGGGAGTTTCAATCCCTAAAAACACTGCATTGAAATTGCAAGCTACCATCATATCCATCAATTCTTGGTCTTGTGCTAAATCGATGGATGCTTCTGTGTTGAAAGTAAACGGGAATTTGTGCTCTTCTTGCCAAACTTGTAAGTCTTTTAGCAACAGTTTGACATTGCGTTTGTTGCCGATAAAGTTGTCGTCTACCATGAACACGCCGCGCCGCCAGCCCAAGTTGTAGAGACAGTCTAGTTCTGCGATTAATTGTTTTGGTTCTTTCGTGCGGGGTTTGCGGCCGTAGAGGACGATGATGTCGCAGAATTCGCACTGGAAGGGACAACCTCGGGAAAATTGAATCGACATCGAATCGTAGGCGTCTAATTCCAGCAAATCGAAGCGGGGGACTGGAGTTGTAGTAACATCGGGTTTTACGCCGTCCGATCGATAAATTCCGCTTTTTTCGCCGCGCGCTATTGCTTCGACGAACATGGGCAAGGTGATTTCGCCTTCGTCGAGAATCAGGTAATCTATGCCCGCTGCTTGAGGTTCTTCGGGTACGGAAGTCGGGTAAGGGCCGCCGCAAGCTACGGATTTACCGCGCCGTTTTGCTTCGCGAATGATGTCTAGCAAATCTTCTTTTTGGACAATCATTGCGGACAGAATAACGAGTTCTGCCCATTCCCATTCTGCTTCAGTGATTTGTCTGATGTTGCGATCGACTAACTTAAATTCCCATTCTTGGGGTAAAATAGCTGCTACCGTTACCAAACCCAGCGGTGGCAGCAGCACTTTACGATCGACTAATTCTAAAATTTTCTCGTAAGACCAAAATGTTTTCGGAAACAGCGGGTAAACTAGAAGAACTCGCATTATATGTTAAACCTCACATCAGTAAACAACTTGCGATCGGGCTGGCGTGTTTGAGAGTTCGATCGACTCTCAAGACTTCATGTTAAGGCTAAAATTACGATCTTGCACTCGATCGAATATCTGGCGAGGGGTGACACCCCCTAAGCCACACACAATGAGCGCAATTTTTAGCTTGCAGTTCCCTGTTAAAGTTTGCAAATGCTGATATCTTATCGTATTTGACCCTTAATTGACGATAATCGCATTTAAAAAGCATGGGATTAAGGCAAAAAAAACTTGAAACAGTAAATTACTGCTTTGGTGCGCCATAAGAACGCTACATTAGTTGTTTAATGCACATTTCCTCTTCCTTTTCCCTCAACATTCATCCGTTAAATCCGTTAAATCCGTTAAATCCGTTACATCCGTTATAAAATCGGCTGCCTAACTTCCTTCTGGCCTAATTTGAATCTTTGCCCGGAATCCCGCTAGTTCTTAACATATCTGCCACTGTGCCGCAGTAACTCGGCATTCCTATGCTTTCGGGATTCACAAGATTTTGATAGGTAAAATGGCGGTAGCTGATGCAAAATCTATCCCAAGCAGCCACCTGAATTCGGAACAGCCAAATAAAGAAATCGGCCAGCCAAGGTGACAGAGTAATCCGAAAAAATATATTTTTATTCAAATACTGGCAAGCTTGTTCTACCACTTCGTTAGCTGTAATCGCCGGATTTCCTAGCACAAAATGTCGCGGTTCCTCGGAAGCCGGCGGATGTTCAACTAAATAATTAACTACTTTAGCAATATCTGCGCCGTGGATGAAGTGAAAACTGCCATCTGCCTTAAACCAGCGAATCAAACCAATCCACTTGGCGACCAGTGGCAGGCCAGATGACAAGTGAGAAACTGGTTTTTCTGCGTCTCCTCCCAATACTAATGTCGGGTAAAGTGCCGTAATTGGAGGCACATTTGTCAAAGCTGACAAATGCACCATGCAGTTGTACTTTGAGCTAATATAATCTGTCCCCAGTTCCCCGGCTTCTTTGAGCAAATTGTTGTCTCTACCGAGAATGCTGGCCGTTGAGAAATAAATTACTTGCTGGCAAGTCTGTGGCGAAAGTAGTTGAATTAGGTGCAGAGTTTTGGTTACGTTAACGTCAAACACTTCTTGAGTTCCTCCCCAAGCAGTGGCAGCTAAAATTGCGACATTAATTGTTTGCAAAAGTTCGGCGTGTCGATCGATCTCTCGCATATCGCCTTGTATTATATGGATGCCGGGGCGGGCTTTCCAGTCAAATTTTAATTTTTCGGGGTTGCGAACTAATAAGTAAAGTTCGTGGTTTGTTTCTTGAATCAAAGTTTCGGCCATGTAGTGACCGATACAGCCACTTGCACCCGTCACAAAAATTTTTTTGGAGTTCATTTTGCCGCAGGGGAAGAGGGAGGATTTGAGGATTTTTCGACGGTAGGGAAACGGCATGGCCTATTAGTGTCAACTTAAACCTAAAGTCCATGAGGAATATCGCTTTTATTCGAGTCCATATCCCCCTAAATCCCCTTTAAGAAGGGGGACTTTGAGTGCTTCATGTCCCCCCCTTATTAAGGGGGGTTAGGGGGGATCTAGACTTTGATACAAACAAGAGAGACGGTCGGTTTTACGTTAAGTTGACAACAATGGGCTCTTGGAGTGTCCTACAAATATCAGATGCAATTAACCGGATTCGCTCCGATTATATAATCTTTTTCGACGGTAGGGAGACGGCAATGCCGTGTCCCTACAAATATCAGGTGCAATTAACTGGATTCGATCGCATTCTACAATCGCAATCAATTTCAAGCAGCAACTGCAAGCAATTTGTCGGCTTGTTTTGCGGTTTCAAAGAAGAAACGCACGTTATCTTCGGGAGTTCCCGGTAAGACGCCGTGTCCCAAATTGAGGATGTGTCCGCGATGACCGGCTTTGCGAATTGTATCAAGAATTCGATCGCGAATAAACGGTTGAGAACCAAACAACACGCCCGGATCGAGATTTCCCTGAACGTTCATATTGGGGCCCAAACGTCGGCGCGCGTCGGCCATATCCACTGTCCAATCGACGCTGACGATATCCGCGCCGGATGTTGCCATACGTTCGAGGATGCCGGCGCTGCCGCTTACTAACAGAATTAGCGGCGTGTCGGGATGGGTTTTTTTGACTTGCTCGAATACTTGTTTCTGGTAAGGTAAAGCGAAGGTGTCGTAGTCTTGCGGGGACAGTTGGCCGGCCCAGGAGTCGAACATTTGCACTACTTGCGCGCCGCAGTCGATTTGGTAGCGCACGTAAACTGCGATCGCATCGGCGAATTTCGACAGCAACTGATGCAGTAAAGTTGGATCGGAAAATGCCATGTTTTTGATGATGGCATAATCCTTAGAACCTTTACCCTCAACGGCATAGGCCGCCAGCGTCCACGGCGCGCCCACAAAGCCGAGCACGGTGGATTTGTTGCCGACTTCCTCGCGCAGGGATTTCAGGATTGTTTTGATAAACGGCAAGCTTTCTTCCGGGTTCAGCGGTTGCAGGTTGTCGATTTGCTGCTGAGTGCGGATGGGTGCGTGGATAATCGGGCCTTTGCCTTCAGCGATGTCCATGTCGATGCCCAAACCCGGCATGGGGGTGACAATATCGGAAAACAGAATTACGCCGTCGGGTTGAAACGCGCGCCACGGCTGAAGGGAAACTTCGATCGCAACTTCGGGAATTTCGGAACGTTCGCGAAACGAGGGATACTTTTCTCGCAAATCTCGATAAGCCTTCATGTAGCGGCCGGCTTGACGCATCATCCACACGGGCGGGCGGTCTAGGGTTTCGCCGCGGGCTGCCCGCAACAACAAGGGAACTTCATTTAATGCCGACATTTTAACTTTTCTCTACCTTAGATATTTCAATGCCTTTGGTAGCTTACCACTGTGCGATCGTCCTTTTTGACAAAATCGTTGTGTGTACAAATGTGTATTTTGTCCTTGCCAAAGAAAGTGAGGCGATAGCCAGAGATCGACTCGTATATAAAGGAGTGTATGAGTCCTGTGTACAGGCTCAGAAACCGGGTTTCTTCATAGAAACCCGGTTTCTGATTCCGCGCTACAGTTTGACCTACTTACCTCGTCACGCAGACTCCGCCCACCACTACCCGACATTGATCTGGGCCGGCATCGAATCTACTATCATTCCGTCTCGCCGAGTCTAAATCTCTAGTCCGCGAATTGTAGTAATAATCTCCCGCCGGAAAGTTTCTAGTCGGGACAGCGCAGTAAGTCGAGTCTTGATTACCATCGTCAAACCTGACTCTCACCATAGAACGTCTCTCGCGACAATCAACAGACCGCAAGCCAAAATCATCTTGCAGAAGCTGTGCTCTGTCATATCGACTGTCATATCGATCGTCATCTCGCCTCGTGTACCAATCGTCCCGCGAATTGCGAGCTCGTCTGTCGCCCCCATCAATTCCCGAAACTTCCAGCGTGTAGCTACCGCCTCTGGCAGCATCTTTTGCTAACACTAACAGTTTATAATCGCCACTACGGGGAATTTGATAATTAAAAGAACGGTCTTGCGTAAAAGCGACTTGTTTGTTGTTCCCGTAAAACAGCACCATTACGGGAGCAAAACCGCGAGTTGTATCTGTGTCTAAAAACACTTCAATGTTATCGCCTTCCCGAGCGCTGAATGTGTATTCTTGACCGCGCAATTCTTCCGTCGGAGATCCCGGAACCCACATATTTCGGAAACGGTAAATCGGGGAAGTGCGGCGAATTACTCCATCTATGCGATCGTTATTCCCTATCTGTTCGCCAACTGCACTAGACGAAATGCCAGTGAGTGCCAATCCCGTAACTAGCACAGCGGCAGCAATACTGTTTAACAAGTTGTGTGTTCTCATATCAACCTCTGGAAAAATTTAAAATCTTTTTGCTTTCTTGGCGCCGACATTTGCATACACAATCCATTTTAAATGTAATTTCTGCCAAGCGTGTCAACCTCACCTAACCCCCCTATTTAGCTGGTGGAAAATCTCAAGTTAAAGTTATAGACGTTGATCTCTCATCTAAAGTTGCGATTTATCGCCACAAATCAGCAATCCCGATTCAGCGTCGAGACTCGCCATAATCCCCATCGGTAAAGCAGCGTTAACTCCCTCATGCCCGAAGGGCAAATCCGAGACAATCGGAATATTCAAATCCCCCAGCCGATCGCGCAAAACTTCTTCAATGCTAAAACTGGGAATACTCGGGTCAATCTCGCAGTGGCTGAAACGTCCCAAAGCAATGCCTCGCACCCCAGCGAAAGCCCCCGCCATCCGCCAGTGAGTCAACATTCGATCGACCCTGTAAGGAACCTCAGAAACATCCTCAAATGCGAGAATAACCCCCGTCAAATCCGGTTGATACGGGGT
>JACJNV010000336.1 GCA_014695175.1 Microcoleus sp. FACHB-DQ6
TTATTCAATCCTTGGGGCGGGGCGTCAGTGTAAATAGTCTCATGCGTGGGGATTTAAATATTGCTCCCTCTCACGCACTCTACTACTTAGATAAAAAGATAAAAAGTGGTTTTACGAGGTACTTCTAGCTCAATAAGGTTCCGTTAAAAAGGGAATTTACGCCCTAGCCGCTCACGAAAATTGAGAACAGAAGAAAGTCTCGGTGATTGCTTCGGGGTTTCTTAGTACGCCCGCAACTGCACGAAGCATAGCGAACAATGAGACGCTTAGCTAACCCAAGCTTACTGACTTATAGCGCTCTTAAAATTACTTTTGAAATTTGAGTTTTGCCACGCCCATATACGCCAGCTAGCAAAGCCAAAGGGAAGCCAAATGGAAAAAATATATCTGTTAAAAACGCCACTCTAATATATTATCCCCAAAAGCTACATTTTTAATTATCATTTTTCCCTCCTATCTATTAATTATCTGCGTTCATCTGCATACATCTGCGGTTAAAAACTTACATAATTTTGCCGCCACCAAGCGCGCACAAACTTAATCTCCTCAAACGTATAACGTTCTTCCAAAAAATCATAAATGGCTCTCAGTTTTTCATCCCCCATAACTTCAATAGCGTACACTATCGCCTGCTGGCGTTCCGGTTCCACCAACAAATTTATATCCACTTCCCTGCCCATTTCCATCAATTCTATCAGATGCCCAGAAATAGTATTAGGACTCATACCCCGCGCATTGGCTATTCCTTGAACAGTCAAACCTTGTCGGTATAATTCCCAGGTTTGCATCTGCGAATAAGACGCAACATTAGCAAGATTAGGAAGATTCGCCGCAGCAGAAGATGCAGCATTAGTTGGCAATTCTTGTTCTTGGCAAAAAGTGCGAATTGCCTCTAAGAAAACCTTACCGTATTTATCTCGCTTGTTGCTACCAACGCCGTAAACCTCCTCGAATTCCGTGAGATTCTGCGGGCGCTTTTCTGCCATGTCTCGCAAGCTTTTATCCGCAAAAACTACGTAAGGTGGCACAAATTGTTCGTCGGCAATTTGCTTTCTTAGCGTCCGCAGTATGGTAAATAAACTTTCTACTTCTACGGCCAAATACCGAACTTTTTCCTGTACTTCCCGCTGCGGTTCAAGGGCGATTTCAACTGTGCGCTGACGTTTCATAATTTCCCAACTTTTTTCATTCAGTTTCAAAATGGGAAACCCGTCTGTTCTTTCCTCTAAAAAACCTTGATTTAACAGCGAGCGACTCAACTTTTTCCATTCCTCAGCACTTCTATCTTTGCCAATTCCGTAAGTAGAAAGTTGGTGGTGCTGGTATTGCAATACTTTTTGACTTTTTGAGCCGCGCAGCACGTCAATAATATGATTCATGCCGAATTTTTCTTGGCATCTCGCGACGCAAGAAAGAAATTTCATTGCCTCAATCGTCCAATCTTCTACTGGTTTTTGGTTGCAACAGTTATCGCAAGTACCGCAGTTTCCGGGGAATGAATCGCCAAAATAACTTAACTGGATTGTGCGGCGGCACTCGCTGGATTCTGCATAGTTGATTACTCGTCGCAACTGTTGGCGGGCAATTCGTTGTTCTTGCGGATCTGGTTTTTGTTCGATGATGTAGTCGATGGTTTTGACATCGCCGTAGCCGAAAAATAAGCTGCAATGGGCGGGTTCGTTGTCTCGGCCTGCGCGGCCGGATTCTTGATAGTATCCTTCTAGATTCTTGGGCAAGTCGTAGTGAATTACAAACCGCACGTCTGGTTTGTTGATGCCCATACCGAAGGCTATTGTGGCTACCATTACTTGCACGTCGTCGCGAATGAAGCGGGTTTGATTGGTGGCGCGATCGACATCGTTCATGCCGGCGTGGTAGGGTAAGGCTTGGATGCCGCTTTGTTGCAATTTATAGGCAACTTCGTCAACTTTTTTGCGGCTGAGGCAATAGATAATTCCCGAACCGCCTTTTTTTTTGATGATTTGCAAAACTTCGGCAAAACTGTGTTTGGTTTTGGGGCGAACTTCGTAGTATAAATTGGGGCGGTTGAAGCTGGCGACGTGGATGTAGGGATTTCGCAGAGTTAACTGCTGGATGATGTCTTGGCGGACGCGCTCGGTGGCGGTGGCGGTTAGTGCCATAATGGGAATGTCGGGATATCGATCGCGCACTCGCTGCATTTGCCTGTATTCTGGTCGAAAGTCGTGCCCCCATTCCGAAACGCAGTGGGCTTCGTCGATCGCAAATGCCGAAATTCCTAACTTATTTGCTACTATATCTAAAAACGGTAAAAATCTCTCACCGAGCAAGCGTTCGGGTGCAACGTAGAGCAATTTAATCTTACCTTCGAGAATTGCTGTTTCGCGCGATCGCGTTTCCTGACTGCTCAAAGTGCTGTTGAGAAAAGTCGCCCCAATTCCATTATCCTGCAAAGCCTCCACCTGGTCTTGCATCAGAGCAATTAACGGCGACACAACCACCGTCAATCCCGGTTTCAACAGTGCCGGTAATTGAAAACACAAAGACTTGCCACCGCCCGTCGGCATGACAATCATCATATCCCGTTTTTGTAAAGCAGCTTCGACAATTTCCTGCTGCCCCGGGCGGAAAGAGTCATAGCCAAAAAAATGTTTGAGTGCTTGTTCCAGGGGCAGCGGCACAGAAGATATTGGCGGATTAGACGCTGACATTTGCAGTAGTTGGTTGTTGGCTTCTCAACTATTCTATGCCTTTTGAGCACAAATACAGTTACAATAATTGAGAATCTCAATTTAAGCAGAAAAACTGATGCCGAAAGCAATTTGGAATGGTGCCGTTTTGGCCGAGAGCGACAAGTGCGAAATTGTAGACAACAACTATTATTTCCCCGCCGATGCCATCAACCGTGAGTATTTCAAGGACAGCAGCACTCACACTACTTGCGGTTGGAAAGGTGTTGCTAGTTACTACAGTGTCGAAGTGGGGGGACAAGTTAATAAAGATGCTGCTTGGTACTATCCTACTCCGAAAGATGCTGCTAAAAATATTGCCGGATATATTGCTTTTTGGAAAGGAGTTAAGGTAGAGGCTTAAAGCAGTTTATAACTAAAAAAATGGGGCGGGTTGTGGGCAAATTTAGCGCTTAACCTGCCCCTTAAAATTTTAATCTTTTTCCCAAACGGCGACAGCTTCCGAACCCAAACCACGGCGAACAACAATCGGTTCGCTTTGTGTCAAATCGAGAATGGTAGAAACTTGATATCCCGTATCGGAACCGTCATCGACAATGACATCCACTAGCTTTGAAAAACAGTCAAACAGCTCAGCTTTGCCAAAGTTTTCTGCTTTAGATGCAGGGACTGGTGCTGCACCTTCATCATCCGTGGTAATGTGAGCAGATGTTGAAATAATTGGATTTCCCAAGGCTTCCAACAGTGTAAAACAAAGCCGCTGGTCGGGAACGCGAATTCCAGTGGTTTTCCGTTTTGGGTTCATTACCAACCGCGGCACTAACTTGGTAGCTGGCAGCAGAAATGTATAAGGCCCAGGTATTAACCGCTTGATAATTCTGTATGCTTCATCGCTGACTGCAGCATAGTCGGTGATATTTGACAGAGAGGAACACAGGAACGTTAAAGGCTTATCATTGGAGAGTTGCTTGATCTGCCGGACTCGTTCTACTGCAGACTTGGAGTTGATATCGCAGCCGATCGCGTAAACTGTATCTGTCGGATAAAGCATCACTGCCCCATCTTTCAGAGCTTTTTTAATTTTCTCGATCCGGTCTCTTTGGGGTGCAACTGGATGCACTTCGTAAATAGTTGCCATGTTAAGATATTGCAGGCTAAGTGGGCGATCGAAATATCGAGTGAAACAATCAATGCTAAAAATTAATTGTTAACAATGAATAAAATAGCTTATTTTGACTGTCCCACCGGCATTGCTGGCGATATGTGCATCGGAGCTCTCGTCCACGCTGGCGTTCCTTTAGAATACCTAATCGAAAAACTCAATTTGCTCGGCATTTCGACAGAGTACCAGTTGCGGACGGAATTAGTCCACCGGAATACTCAACAAGCAACTAAATTTTATGTTGATTTAGCTGCGGATTTGTCCTTAAAACCTGAAAATCCCGCTACCAAACTCGATCCCTCGGAAACCGAATCCCCGACTTTTGACGCCCGCCACCACCATCATCACGGGGAAGAACATTCTCACAGTCACGGGGAAGCCGATGCCGAAATTAGCCACACTCATCATCGCCACTTGCCCGAAATTGAGCAAATCATCGTCTCTGCAAAATTGCCTCCGCGCGTGGAAGCCTGGAGTTTGGCCGTATTTGGCAAATTAGCAGAGGCAGAAGGTGCCGTACACGGTATCCCCGCAAGCGAGGTTCACTTTCACGAGGTGGGGGCGACGGATGCAATTATTGATATTGTGGGTACTTGTTTGGGTTTGGATTGGTTGGATA
>JACJNV010000337.1 GCA_014695175.1 Microcoleus sp. FACHB-DQ6
GGAATTAATCGCCTCGAAGACGATGCAATTGAAGTCAAAGTGCTGAAAACTTTTTGCGAGAATTACAGTGTCAGCCGCCTTTATACTGAGCCGTTAATCCTTGAAGATGCAATGAGTCAGCTTTATCAGCAAGGATATCGAAATTTCGCATATATTTCGCAAGCACCTTACATGAGTACGCTGCATATTACACAGACTGAGGAAGACGAGGAATTGTCTTTTATGTCAAAAAAATTGCTCCGAACTTTGAAGGGAGAGCGACGAGATATCAAAATTTATCCGATGTTTTTTGATAAATACTATGTCCGCAGTTTCCTAGGCGATAAGGGAAAACCTTTTTACATTCAGGATGCTATGGAGCTTTCGAGCTTGTTTGCAGATACCAGTAAACAAGCTGTGATGTTTTTTAACTTGTTTAACGGACTTAAGGTAAAGGAGGAGAAAAACTTTTATAACGGTGTGATTTCCTACTCGACCCTGTTGCATATATACGACGGAATTCTGGACGATCAAGACCTTCACCAAGGGTTGATTTACGACGGTGCAATTAAAGATACTTTGCTACATTATTTAACAATTTTTCACTTTTATCGCTATGAAGCTCGCAAAAAAGATCTGAGTTTTAAACTTGACCCCTACGAGCAGATTATCGGCGATGAATCCGTTGGTGCTTTATCTGTGTTTAGTCATCCGGGCGGGAATGCTGAGTTTAACTCGCTGGCATTTTTGAATAAGGTAAGAGAAGTATTAAATGTCGGTGAGGTACAAAATAATGATCGGTGAAGATTTTGGGCGGCTGTTTGAGGTGGGATTCAATATCGGGATTCTGGCATATATTCAGCGGGAAAATTTAAGTCACAATTTTGGCGATGCCTACCGTCTAGATTTGCAGAGGCTCAAATTGCCAAAGATGACGGCGGAAATCGTCAGGGAAGCCAATCTGCTGGCTAGTTTAGATGCTGAAATAGTTGAAAAATGGAGTTTGTTCTTTGTCCAAAAAGGTTTTTTGGGTGGGTTGAATTTTTTTCGGGAGTACGTCAAATCTACTGGCTGGAATTTGCAGCGGTTGGAAATTGTGTATTGTCAGTGCAGTTTTAGTGATGCTAACAGTATCAGAACCTATAACAAGGGTGATAAAGAAGCGTTTAAAGAGCTATTGTCTCAGTTGACAACTGCCAAACTTAGTTTATCAGATGATGAGATTAACTCGTACATCCGCCGCTACTCGAAAAAGGGTGAGTTTTTGCAGGCTGATACGCTGATGCTGTTACAGTATGGAAATGATTTTAGAATTCTCTGCGTTGATTTGTCGGTGTTTTCTCCGACGCTAGCTCCCAAACCGGAGGATATCAATGAAATAGAGGTGATACGAAAATATTTGATGAGAGAAATTAGCTATTTGCGATCGAAAAGTGTGTTTTCTAATCTGCGGATGGATACCAGCACTTTAGGTGTTGATTTCTCGGAGGATTTAAAACGCTATTTTACAGCTTTTAAGTATAAGGATAAGGAAAGCGCTAAGCTGATTCAGGCGGGTAGCTACGCTCACAGTTTCTATGGATTTTTGCAACAAACAGGTATAATTTCAAGTGATGCTGAGGTTTTGTTTAATGTGGTTGGTTATGGCGATCGCAATATTAGCGCTATTTCCCTACGCCAGGACAAAATTAAGTTATTAGCAACTTGTGCCCAAATTTACCAGAATGAAGCGAAAGGTAAAGAGATTAGCGATGTTCGCACCGAAGTTTTAAAGGTTATTCAACTAAACGCGGCTCGCAGTTTTAAAGACGGCAGAAAGTTTGTTGAGTCTCTGTTAGGAATTGGGAAAAATGTCACTGAACCTGTACGTCATACAGAACGGATAGACTATTTTGTTAATTCAATAGATATTATATCAGATAAACTGGCAGATGACTTGCAAATTTCTTGCGGATTAGACCTGCGAAATGCTCACGCTGAATTGATTGTGAAAGCGCTTCAATCTGAGGAAACTTATATCTTTTTGACTGGTAATCCGGGAATTGGGAAAACAACTGCGATCGCCAATTTCCTCAAACGCCATATCGACGATGGTTTCTTATTTCTGTACGTCAGTCCCCGCAAGCAAGTTAACTTAGATATTCTCGAAAAATTCCAAGATAAAAATACTGGTTTGCTGTGCGACGATCGATTATTTTGTATTAACACTAACGCCGATATCATCAAAAGCAATTCAGGACACTGTACCGTCAAGTACGCATCGAATAGCTATCGCGCCGATTTAACCAAAAAAACTGTTCGCTTCCTCAAGGATGATTCAGAAATTCAGAGGACGGAATATCATCAATCAGAACTTGAAAAAAAGGGAGAAACAGTAATTAAACCCATTAACCCCAAAGGAAATGGAGTGCTTAAGAGCATTTGCGAAGGTATATACGCGCTGATAAATTGCCAGGTATCTAATAATATCGTAGCTACCGTTTCTATTCAATCGGTGAAGATGAAAGAAAACCGACAAAATACCCTAGAGCATTTAGAGAAAATTTTTCAAGATACTTACAATAAACGGGACAAACGGGTCATTCCCGCTAAGATGCAAGAAATCTCCAGTCGCATCAAACATATTTTCATTATGATAGATGAAATTACGGGAGATGATGGTGGGGTTGAGTTTTTAGCCGGAATTGCTAAGATTGTCAAGAAACATGAGTTACACAAGCGGGAACACGGCTTTAATACTAAAATTATTGTCGCAGATGCTTCGATAGTTGACCCTGATGTCATCAAACAACACCTTGATAACACGTCACCGGAACCGGACAAAATCTATTTTAAAAAGTTAGCGAAAGATTCGGAACAAATTCAACCTTTACAAGTTATTCCTTTTAAATTTAACAATCTAGCTGCCAAGGCGATTAATGCGAATTCCTACCCGGCGCGCAGTTTAGAGATAACTTATAAGGTATTTGTAGAAACTGTTAAATACAGTGAAAATGCGCCTTTAAAACAGAAGAGTAATTTAGTAAAGCGCGTACAATCTGAAATAATTGAGGATATCAATCAGCGATTAGCCATCCCCGGTGTAGAACAAATTATAGTATACATTCAGAACAAGCAAAGATTAACTGAATTAATTAATAAAATTAGAGATTGTCGCGAAAAGTTTGAGCAGTTTACCGATTATCTGGAAATTCACGCGAATATCTCGGAAGAGGAGAAAGAAAAAATACAGGAATACAAAAATACAGCTAAAGTAATCTTTATGACTGCATCGGGAAGTCGTGGACTTTCTTTCCCGAAAACTAAGCATATTTTAGTGGATATTCCCCGCTTCCAAATTGAGAAAAATTTGATGGAAGTCATACAGGTGATTTATCGGGGACGCGGAGAATATGACAACGGTAAAACCCTTGATGGTGAAGATAAGAAGTTGGTTTTTTACTTATCTGATACCGCAGTTTATTACGCTGATGATGCGGAACTTTCCCTGCAAGAAAGCAAGTTAAGTTTGTTGAATTTATTGCTAATTCTCAAGACGGCGGTGATGACGCGAATTTCGGGATACGGTTATTTAGGTAGGGAAAAGTTTTTGATGATTCCCATCGGCGGTAAGTCGGTTTCCGCAGTAGGGGATACTTTTAGCAGCAAAATGGCTGCTCTAATTAAGACATTAAAGAGCGAGAGCCAGCGAGGAAATATGTTGTTTAAGGAGGTTTATACGAGTCTGGAACAGCTTTTGGGTCGCGGGGAGTTTGTTTTGACAAATTCTGATAAGTCTCGTCAAAAGGGCGATTCTTACCTGGAAATGCGGGAGGATTTTAATCGTAAGTTTTTGGAGAAGTGTAATCCGCTGGATGGTTTGTTGAGCTATGATAATTTAGAGATTGGTCATGTTTGCGGTAGTTTGTTGATCGTACCTCTAGCCGATCGCACTTTGGTAGAAACATACCAGATGCCGCTTCATCGAGAAATTAAGGAATGTCTAGAGAAGAAGTTGCTGCACAAAATGCGTCTAATTAGGGATAGCGATTCGTCCCCGGAGAATGTAATATCGGCAATTAGAGGAGGTGCGATCGAGCTTTTGCAATTTCTCAACAGCGAGGTGCAGAAAACTCAGTATTTTGAAGAGCAGAGTCAGCATTTCGATCGCTATTATGCCATACCGCTGTTTGCTTTTGTCAGCGGGGAGGAAATGCAGGAGTATTTTGCTGACAGTAAGCTGGAAGAACCGGAAGACAGGCGGTTTCGGGATATTTTGTCGGCTTGTGTGCGATCGATCTACCCTGTAGATAGTGTAATGCCGATCGGACACAAGTATCAAGACTTCCCATTTATTGTGTTTAGAAGCTACAGTTTAGAGCAAAGTCGAGAAAAGATTTTTACAGATAAATATCTTTTAAGTTCCAACGAGTTGAACGTGCTTAATTTAATTTTGTCGAAGCAGGTAAACTGAAACTTGTAGGGTACGTCATACAATTTTAGATTTTAGATTTTAGATTTTAGATTGGGAATCAAGGATGACTATCGGGGTTTGGATATTGCCTACAGTTCATTCTTGTTTGAAACGGCTATCAGTTAGCTGTCACCCTATCCGCACAGAAAGTAAAACTCTTCTGACGCACCCTACTTGCTACTTGCTAACTTCAAACGGCGTGTATTTCCCCCCCAAAGCTTCGACGATAGTGCGAGTATTAGCCGACATCATTTTCACATAAGAATCGCCCTCGCTTCCCGCCGTCCCGATCGAATCCGAATAAAGTTGCTGCGCCGCCAATTTCACCCCCGCTTCCTCCGCCACTGTTTTAATTAGTTGTGGGTTAATAGTAGTCTCCGCAAAAATAGCAGGAACTCCCGCACTTTTCACCGATTCTACTAATTTTTGCACCGTTTTAGCGCTCGGCTGTTCCTCCGTACTAATCCCGATCAAACTGTTAGCATCTCCCAATCCGTAGGCGCGGCTGTAATATTGAAAAGCATCGTGACTCGTGACTAATTTGCGCTGATTTTCGGGGATAGTTTTAATCTCTTGTTCGATCCAACTATCCAAACGTTTTAACTCTTCAGTAAGTTTCACAGCATTCTGCGTAAACTTCTCCCGATCTTCCGGCGACAGTTCGATTAGCGCATCCCGAATTGCTTCCACCATTTGAACTACATTTTCCACATTTCCCCAAACGTGCGGATCGGGTACGGTATTGCCTTCTTTATTCAGTAGCAAAGGCTTGACAACTTCCCCCACTGCTAATTTCCGCGCCTTAATTCCGGCGGCATTCATCATCCTAATTAATCCCGGTTCCAAATTGTAACCGTTATACAAAATTAAGTTAGCTTTTTCTAAAGCTTGAGAATCTTTTGGCACCGGTTCGTAAACGTGAGGATCGGTTCCCGGCTGCAAAATTCCTGTTAGCTGAACTTCGCCCCCCGCTAGTCGATCGGTCAAATCCTCAATAATTGTGCTGGTAGCGACTACCTTGGGTTTAGCATCTGCCTCTGGAGAGAGGCGATTGGTCTGGGTTTGAGCGCAACTAAATAAACCCACAGTCAAAATGCCGCAGGCAATACTTCTAATCAAAAATACCTTGGACTTGTTCAATCCAGAGGCGGCGGTTTCAATCCCCCACTCACCGCTAAACTCCCCTTTATCGGATTGCTTGACAATCGCCGTCGGTTTTAACTCACATCTTGCACTCTTCTCCACCAGAGGCAAGATGCCTGTTTCACAATTATTCAATATTCTTGTGGGGTGGGTCAATAGCCCGTCCCGATCGCGATATTTGAGAAGGGTGGAAGATATCAGTTTTAACCGACTTGAGATTTTCGCCACAAAACCTATGGTTTGAGGGGTTTCGAGCTTGCACTGTCCCATTATCTACCTCTCCTGCGTTCCAGATTATTCCTATTTACCGATGATTTCATATTCTTTTCATTTTTACAGTAAACTTAATAAAAAGGAGATATAGTCATCCCCATGAATACCGCCGCCTTGCCCAACGAAAATCCTTGGTCTCAAATGGTTTGCCACCTCAAAGACAGCGCTACGGACACTGAAATTATCGCTGTTAAGCACTTAGCAGTAAACTACCGCACGGTAGAGGCACTCAGAGATATCAATCTTTCCGTCAAACCGGGAAGGCTGACGGGTATTATTGGCCCCAACGGTGCCGGCAAAAGCACGCTAATCAAAGCAATGTTGGGCTTAATTCCCGCAGATCGCGGCACTGTTACCTGGGGCGAAGAAGCGATCGCCGATCGACTCGAAACAGTAGCCTACGTGCCGCAGCGATCGCAAATTGACTGGAACTATCCCGCCACCGTTTGGGATGTCGTGATGATGGGAAGAGTCAGAAAAGCCGGATGGTTTCGCCGCTTCTCGGCAGCTAGCCGCCGCACCGCTGCCGATGCCTTAGAAAGAGTAGGCATGAGTGCTTACAAAGACAGACCGATCGGACAACTTTCCGGCGGACAGCAACAGCGAGTATTTCTAGCTAGAGCCTTAGCCCAAGAAGCCGCTATTTTCTGCTTTGATGAGCCGTTTGTCGGCGTTGACCAAAAAACTCAAAATATCATTTTCGACATCTTCCACCAGCTAGCAAATGCCGGAAAAATTGTCTTAGTAGTCAACCACGACTTAGGCGAATCAATCACCAATTTTGACGATTTAATTTTGCTAAATACAGAATTAATTGCCGCTGGTTCCCGCCAAGAAGTGCTAACAAAAGAAAACCTTTACCGCGCCTACGGCGGACAAGTAATGTTCTTTGCCGGACAAGCAGCTTAGTTAGCCAGCACTCATTAATTTAGGAGTTGCGCTCTCGATCCCGGTTTCTTAGATAATATTGGGTTTGGCAACGATAAGTCTCGCAAAAAACCCGGTTGCTTTGGGTGTTAGTCATTAGTTAGTTGTTATTTTATCGTTTTATGCTACAAACCTTAATTGAGCCGTTGCAGTACGGATTCATGCAGCGATCGCTCGTAATTGCCATTCTCGTCGGCATCGTCTGCGCGATCGTCGGCAGCTACCTAATGGTACAGCGGCTGGCCTTGCTCGGAGACGCCATCAGCCACTCGGTTTTGCCCGGATTGGCGATCGCATTTATCCTCGGAGCAAACATCTTTATCGGCGCGTTCATTGCCGGAGTGTTGAGTACAGTAATCATAGCTTGGATCAAAGCTCGATCGACAATCAAAGAAGACGCCGCAATGGGCATCGTATTTTCGGCATTCTTCGCCCTCGGCATCACCCTAATTACGATCGTCCAAAAAGACAACAAAATCGACCTCAACCACTTTCTTTTCGGCAACATCCTCGGCGTTACACCCCAAGATGCGATCGACACAGCCCTCATAGTCGCCCTAGTCTTATTAGTTGTAGTATTCTTTTACAAAGAACTGCTATTTTACACATTCGATCCATTAGGAGCGCAAGCAACAGGTTTGCCAGTAAACCTGCTCAACTTCGGGCTGATGGTACTCATCGCCCTCACAATAGTTGCCAGCCTCAAAGCCGTTGGCGTAGTGCTAGTCTTGTCCCTATTAATTACACCCGCAAGTACCGCCTATCTCCTAGTCACTCGCCTGCACCAAGTAATGATTTTAGGCGCAATAATCGGAGTTATTTCCAGCATTAGCGGAATGTATCTCAGCTACTTTTATAACTTGCCATCCGGCCCCGCAATAGTTTTAGTTGCATCGGGGTTATTTGTGCTATCATTGCTGTTCAGTCCTACTCAAGGAATCCTCACCCAGCCACGCACACACTCCGGTCAAATTCCTCCAATATGGCGGGAATTAAAAAATTTAACCAAAGGCCGATAACAATTAAGTTTGTAGTAACTCACATCTTGCGCCATTGTCGCTTAACAGGCAAGATGCCTGTTCCACAATAAAATTCACTCTTTGTGGAACAGGCCGGAAAGCCTGTTCATAAAAGGCTTATTGAGAATGGTGCAACATCTCAGTAGTAACGCTTCAGCGCCGCCCATCCCATTGTTAATAAGAATCTTCGTTAATCCCCGTGGATGTGCGGTTCAAAAAAGCCTCTCGAATTAATCCGCGTAACTGCGAATCGTCGGCTGCATCCAGATTTGGTAAAAACGGTTTTTTTTAGGATTGCGAGAAAGCAAGAATGGGATGATACCGAATCGGGCGATCGCAACTACGAACTATTGCTCAAAAAAACTGTACAATAACAAAAGTTAAATTTTCACCCAAACAGAGCTACTCAGTTAAAAAAACATGACAGTCAAAGTAGGAGACACCGCACCCGATTTTACCTTACCATCTCAAACTGGCACATCAGTCAGCCTCAAAGATTTTAAAGGTAAAAAAAACGTCATAGTCTACTTTTACCCCAAAGACGACACACCCGGATGCACCACCCAAGCTTGCGCTTTTCGAGATAGCTACGAAGTCTTCAAAGACGCAGGTGCAGAAGTCATAGGAATCAGCGAAGATTCGGAACAATCGCACCAACAATTTGCCACCAAATATCAGCTACCCTTTACACTGCTGAGCGATACTGGCAACAAAGTGCGGCAATTGTACGGAGTTCCAGCTACACTGTGGATTATGCCGGGTAGAGTAACTTATGTCATTGACAAAGAAGGCGTTGTCAAGCATATTTTTGACTCCATGTTAGACTTCAAA
>JACJNV010000338.1 GCA_014695175.1 Microcoleus sp. FACHB-DQ6
CATTGGCAATTTCTGTAACTCTCTCCTTTGACAAATCCTTAACCCATGAGGCGTAATCCAAGGCTTGTGCTGTTACTTCTCTTGATGTTTTGTCCTTCTTTAACTCAACAATGACTAAATCTCCGTTCCTATCTATACATAAAAGGTCAAGTTTTCCACCATAATCAGTAATCACTTGCCGACCAATTACTAAGAGATCATCTGCTAGGATGGAAATATCATTATCTAGCCAGGTTTCCAAACGAAATTCTAAGTCTAACTTAGATTCGGTAATTTCATTCAATTTATCCTTTGATATTTCCCACAATCTCATTTGATCTGACATATCGAATTATACTCCTACTAATTATTCTTTTTAAGTTCTGCCAAAAAGTCTCGTCCCTCTAAAAATCTCATTCATCTAACATACCGTTAACTTTTCCATTAAAGCCGTAGACTTGACGACTACCAACAAACGGCACTAATTGAACTTCCCTTTCATCTCCCGGTTCAAACCTGACTGCTGTACCTGCGGGGATATCCAACCGCATTCCTTTTGCTTGTTCTCGATTAAATTCTAAGGCTTCGTTTGCCTCATAAAAGTGATAGTGGGAACCGATTTGGATGGGTCTATCGCCTTTATTTCCTACCAGCAACCGCACGGTTTGGCGCTCGGCATTTAATTCTATTTCGCCGGCTGAAACAATCATTTCTCCTGGAATCATTTCCCCTCCTCTGAGTCTCTGTGGTTAATTTTTTAACGGATAGGATCGTGCACTGTTACCAACTTAGTTCCGTCGGGGAAAGTCGCCTCAACCTGGACTTCATGCACCATTTCTGCTATCCCTTCCATCACATCTTCGCGCGTCAGGAGAGTTGTTCCATAACTCATTAAATCGGCGACGGTAAGGCCATCTCTTGCTCCTTCTAAAATGGCTGCAGAAATGTAGGCTAGTGCTTCTGGATAGTTTAATTTTAAACCTCTTTGTTTCCGCCGCTCTGCTACCAGGGCGGCGGTGAAAATCAGCAGTTTGTCTTTTTCTTGGGGGGTGAGTTGCATTTTTATTCTTGTAAGTGCGATCGCATTATGTGATTATGATATCGTTTACGGTTGTTTCTGAATGATTAAACCGCAAAGGGCGCAGAGGGCGCAGAGTCAGAGAAGAGAGAGATGAATAATCTAGTTAGGAGGGCAACTATACATTGAAACTCAAAGATCATCCTATTTTATCCAAACTCTGGGCAAACAGCAAGGGCGTTGTGAAAAAGACAAGCGCAGCAACTGCCAAATGTTGACAAACCAGTCTCTAGCTGCGGTTGTAGATGTACCGCGATATCGGCACAGCAAACCGTTAGGAATACGAGTCACGCCGACGGTGGAATTACCAGGATAAATTGTTGCCTCAGATGGCAAATTTCGCACTTTTTCCACGAACTCTGTGGTGACGGGTTCGCCTACCCAAGCGAGGGTGGCGACTACGGGTTTTCCTCCGAGGCCGTGAGGGCTTTCGAGCATTTTTTCTCCACCTTTGAGCAATTGTCTGTCAATCCATAAAGGGCTGTTTTGTTGCCAGACTTCGGTGTGCGAGATCCATTCTCCCGACAAGAACTTTTCGCCCCTTGCACTGCGTCCAAATCTGGTAATTTCCCACAGTAAAATCCTCGCTGTTGGTGCTAATTCTATCCGCAAATTTTGCCGATATATTGCGCCGTCAAAAACTATTGTTTCCTGTGGCAGCCATTCTAAATTAGCACCTAGATCTAGCTGAATGTCAATATTTTGTTGTGATTCTAGTCCGCTGCTGCGATAGATTTTACTAGCAGCGGCGCTGGTAATCAAGGCTTTGGCGTTGGGTTGGAGGTAAAAATGGCTGGAAAGTCGATCGCCCCCGACAACTCCCCCAGCCGTGTGCAAGATGACGCTGTGGCAAATCTCTTTGCCTTCAGGATAAAACGGACGCTGCACCTTGAGGGGCGCTTGCATTTGATTGTGAATGATTTGAGTTGCACCGCTGCGGTTGGCATAGACTAAATTCAGGCGGCCGTGCCATCTATTTTCAACTTGATCTATATGTTGTTTGGTCAAATTTTCAGTCACTAATTTTTTAATTTAAAAACATTCACAATCAAAAACATACCACGACTGCGGCGCTTCCCTGCAATTAGTTAAATAATGATAATCGTTCTCGGAAATATTTTTGGTTTCTGCACTTATTAGTATAAGAATTTACATTTATCAACCATCAGATCGGCGAAGATGCGCCTACCATGTAAAAATCAGTAACTAGAGGAGTGCATAATATGCCTCAAGTTCTCTTCAAAGTTGACTTGACCAAACCGATGTCAGAACAGGAATTAGTCGGTCACAATCGCTGGCATCCAGATATTCCAGCAGTAGTTTCCGTCAATCCCGGCGATGTATTTCGCATCGAGTGCAAAGACTGGACAGACGGACAAATTAAAAATGACGACAGCCCCGACGACATTCGCGATGTAGACTTAACAGTAGTTCACGTTTTGAGCGGGCCAATTTACGTTAACGGCGCGCAGCCGGGGGATATTCTAGTAGTCGATATCCTCGACATCGGGGCTTTGCAAGGAGACGAATGGGGTTTTACGGGAATTTTTGCTAAAGAAAACGGCGGCGGTTTTTTGACTGAACATTTTCCAACTGCTGCTAAAGCAATTTGGGATTTTCAGGGAATTTATACCGCTTC
>JACJNV010000339.1 GCA_014695175.1 Microcoleus sp. FACHB-DQ6
ATTATTTGTTTGGATAGGCAAGCGTGTAACAATTCTGCTGCCTATCTTTTTTTACCATAAATTGGCTCAAGCCTTACTAACTATGGGTTGGGGGCTGGTTGTCACCCCCCCAGCAGCCATACCCAATTCTTCAATCGAAAATCGAAAATCGAAAATCGAAAATCGTATAACAGTTAACCCCCTCGATTTCCCCTTACCAAAAGGGCGATCGGGGGGGTTAACTGTAGCTGGACAAAAGCCCAGTGAAACACTAAATTATTAGCTGCAAATCAAGGATGATAACTATAATAGTGTATTGATCATCTGAGTGAGGACACTATGCCATCTCAGCACTTTTCCTCTCAATCCGAAACAACAGAGTCAAAAGTTCGGCCTGCTCTGACAAACAATATATTACCAGAGGAGCTCGCCCCTCAGCCAACAGCTCAATTACAAAAATCAGCGCTGACGGTTTCCGCAGCTCAAGATATCATTTACAAATTTTTTATATATCACATCAAAAACTCGGCCCCCGAAGTAGTTTTGCAACAATTTCAAAACATATTTATCCAATTAATTCCTCCAGCTAACCCCACATTAATTCAAGCTTTAGACACAATAATTAAATTTGACTCTCAACTCGAATTTAACTACTTATTTAAACGCTGCATTTACATCTTATTAAATAACTGGGTCACTCAGAAACAATACCAACTGGCTCGCGACTTAATTAAAATTATTAGCGATAGAACTCTTAGCGAACCCCACCCCGACAATTGTCTCAAAATACTGAGAGTGTGGCTGACCAACTTTCTCAGCAGCAAAGACTATGAAGAGCTAAAGTTATTTCTATTAAAGTACGATGACTACCAGCCACTACAAAATCACTGGACTTCTCGCTATCAGCCTTATTTGCTAGCCGCTCAATATCTAGATGCTAACAACACCCCCGAAGAACGCCAAGCTGCCAGACTATTGTCGCAGCAGCTCAAAGAAAAATACAAGTTTGACCTAGCAATGTATACCTCTCGCTCTCAGTCTGCTACATCCCAATTAAATAATTATCATAATCCCACACTTTTAGGAGATGAAGCCCTGCGTTTAATCAAAATAATTTTGGTCAACCGCGGCTCCTTAAACTATCGCAGCTTAGCAAATATTTTTATTAGAGACACTCAAAATATTACTTACAAGCAGTTTAAGGACTATCTAATTAAGTATTTATTTAATTACCACTCTAAACTTTTACGTACTGATTTTTACCAAGTGAGAATAATTAATATTTTAGAGACTTTTCATCCAGAAAATGACGGAGACACTGTGAGCACTGGCCTGCATCTCAGAACTTGCAATTATCTAATCAAATGTTTGACTGTGGAAAATTCCGGGAAACCAACAGCCTTATTTCTACTGTTCGCCACTCAACTAAATCCTTTAACACTAGCCATTCTAATTCTAAAATTTATTTTAATTTCACCCCATTCCAGAACCTACTTAGAACTTTGTTGTGCCAGATTAATTCAATACTATCAAGATGACTCGGCTACTGAATGTGAGTGGCTCATTAATTTTTTAGAATTGAGCCAGATTGCTCTAACTATTTATGGAGACAATGTTCAGTATAATTTAGTGAATATGTCAGACAAGCCTGAAGAAGAGCAGTTGTTGATTGATATCAATAACTGTAGAATTTTTTCTCAACACAAACAAATGACAAAATATCAAGAATAGTTATCAGTCATCATTCATCAGTCATTAGCTGCGCCTTGCGCGCCCGACAGCAAGTTTATAGGATAAAGTTGTCCGGGAACAGTGTTCGCTAATTTATATAAGTTTGATAAGCTTGTGGTAGCTCTTCGGCGCTAGCATCGGGCATTTATCCCCTACCCAATATTTGCTCTCGCGCCGAATTGATGAAAATAAATACGCCGCCCGGAGTTATCGTCGAGACTCCAAAGGGCAAATTTTCTACCAGTTGGGCAAATTTTTCTTCAGTTTCTGCCAAAGCTGGAAAAAACTTTTTCAGTTGAGCTGCCATCTCGTTGAAAGACTGCGCTAATTCGCCGACTTCATCAAGCCTACTGACAGTAACAGCACGCACTTTCTGGCGGCGATATCTTTAGCTGCTTCGTTGAGCAGCAGCAGCGGCAGCGTTACCCACCTAGCTGGCAGCACTCCAGCAATTGTCGATAGCAGCAGCGCCGCCGAACAAAGTAAAATTGTAGTGCGGGTATTTTTGTTAATTTGCCCCATGAAATCGGATTCGGGAACTGCGATCGCAATCAGCAAGTTCAAACCGTAAACATCAGAAAACGGCAGCACTTCCCCAAAATATTCCTGCCCGTCTCGCCTAAATTTCAGTTGCTGCCGCTGCTTAATGTCGCCAAAGCCCCCGAAGTGTTCGTACAAATATTTAGCTGCGGTGCGAATGACAGGAGTTTGGCTGTCTAAAACATTCACCCGCTGCAGTTGCTGCTTTCTTGGCATCTTTCTAAAGGGTGATTCTTAACTCGAACTGGCAACCAGCAAGCCCGATCGTTCGATCGCGAAAATTTGTCCCGTTTTGCTAAGCTTGATGCGATGGAGATATTGCTGAAGCCCCGAGAGCGAAAAGTCTACAGCACTAACTCCCAGCAATTTACCATTTCGATCGCGAATCGGTTGGCTGGCAGCAATAAAAACAGTCCCGGGAGTAAAACCAGGATAAATACTCGTCCAAATCGCTTTGTTTGTTCGCTGCGACAGCTTCTTTGTACCAGGGGCGCAGGCGGGCATCGTAGGTTGCCGGTTCTGCCTTTAATTTAGCGGTGCAAGTGCCTCGGCTGTCTGTAGCTTAGTATATGTTGTGAGAGTTGGTAGACTTGTTAGCTGCGACAATTTGCAAGCTGTTATCCGTGGGTTGCGCCAAATGCCGAGATATTCTCCTGATTTTTCAGCACCGAAGGATATCCATTGAATGCTTTTAAAACATCGCATTTGCTGCCAGAGGAACTTCTCTCCCCGAGGCTGCGGTCTTTCTAACTGTAAGTTTAATTCACCGCGGTCGATCGCTTCAGCGTTAAGTTTATTTACCCACTGGGTAGGTTCGAGAAAAGAAATCAGCTTTTCTTCAACTCTCTTCCCCGTCTGGGCAATCAATTTCTCGGCGAGCTCTTCGAGTGCTTTGTCTCCGTTGCCAAAGGGCGAAAGGACAGATGCCCGACAATCCCGACTGCGGCGACGATTTGCAGCACAAAAGAGGCCACTAGAAGGCGACGCAGGGAGATTTTTGTTTGGTGTTGAGAAGTTTTACTCGCCAATCGGGGCAACGGCATAGGCTGGTGACTAATTGCTCCCTAACACTTTAACTGTTCCTGCCTGTAATTTCACTTAGGGGCGATCGAGGTGTTTCCTTGCCCTCAAAACCCCTCCCACACAGACACAAATCATGAGCAAGCACGAGACTTATACAATTTTAGATTTTAGATTTTAGATTTTAGGTTAAATAATGGGGAAGGAATGATGAAGCTCGTGCTTTCGAGCTTCGCTACAGTTGCATTCTTTTTTTCAACTGGTATAACGCACTGTTAGCTGAGAATACCTCTGCCATTTTCTTGCTTTGGTGGGTTTCCTAGCTCAACCAAACCTAATTCTTCCTTCAAACCTCTTCGGTTCATCAATTACATCCGTTAAATCCCGTACACAATTGGCTGCAGAACTTCTCTTCAACAGCTACGCGGAAAATCCCCCGCTTGTCCAAACGGATATAGCGAGGGGCGAGAATAGGTATTCTCGGAAAATATAAAGTGGTGGCACTGGCTTTTGTCGAGCCATTGCCATCTATAGAAGCCATACTTTTATAGGCTCACAGAAAGATTTCAGAGCCAACTCTCTGCTTGCAGTCAATGCTTGAAGTCAAACCAACCAGTTCAAGCAAGAAGTCAAAGCAAGTCGTAAAAGCCTAGGATTCTTCTTCTTCTTCTCGATCAATTTGGCGCAGGTGAATGTGCTTGCGTCCCAGAGAGATTTCAAATTCATCTCCCGGCTGGAGTTCCATTTGTTTGGTGTAGGCGGCTCCAATCAGTAAGTTGCCGTTAGATTGAACGCTAATCCGATAGCTGGCAGAGCGTCCGCCGCGTCCATTGCCGTTTTGCTTCCCGTCTAGCTGAATGCCTTCTGCATCAATCAGCGCATTCAGGAATTTCATCATGTTGACCCGTTCTACGCCGTTCTTGGTAACGGTGTAGTAGCCACAGGCTCTAGCTTTTTCTTCCTTGGTAAGGTTCTCTAGGTCTTTGACCTTTTTGATCAGATCTTCGCCTTCAAGGGGTTCGATATTTTTCTTTTTAGCCATTTACTGAGTCCTGAAATATTCAACTGGTGTACGGATTTTTTCTCGGTTGGTTTTTGGTTTGACCAAGAAACTTTAGCTTTATAGCTGGTCGTAAAACCATATTACACCGATTGGCTCAATTGTTAACCACTATTATCTAAATATTTTTAACAACCTGTAGTCTTTCTTGAGGAGTAGCTGCAGCCGGTGCGAGCAATCTCTAAAGTCGGTAGCATAAGCTATCAGCTATCAGCTAGCTGAATATTTGCCCCGCTCTTAAAATCCCATGAAGTTAACCACACGCGGACACTACAGTGTCAAAGCATTACTGGATCTAAGTTTGCAACCTCGCTTTGGCCCGACATCGGTGAAATCGATAGCGAAGCGACAGGAGTTACCTGCTCCGTATCTAGAAAAATTGCTGATTGAAATGCGACGAGCAGGTTTAGTCCAATCTGTTCGGGGTGCCCAAGGAGGATATCAATTAGCCCGCCAGCCAGCTCAAATCTCTTTAGGACAAATCTTAGAGGCTGTAGGTGAAACTATTGAACCTTTACCTCGACATTTTCCAGACGCGACGCAAGCAGAGGACTGGGTAACATTCAGTTTGTGGAACCGATTGCACAAAAAACTTGCCGAAGCGCTGTACAGTATTTCCCTCGAAGACTTATACTATGATGTCCGCAGTTGGCAAGCGGCTCTTGGGGAAGAAACTAGCTTTATCATTTAAATGGTAAGTTCATTCATTCGATCGCCAGCAATCACACATGGACGCAACACTTGTTACCTACTTTGGCGGCTGTCACTGCGGAGCTGTCCGCTTCCGTGTCGCCGTTGACAAACACGAAGCATCTGATTGCAACTGCTCTATCTGTAAAAAGAAGGGATTTTTGCACCTCATTGTGCCGCCGGAACGTTTTACCTTGCTCAGTGGCGAAGATGTTTTGACCACCTATACATTTAATACAGGAACTGCTCAACATACTTTCTGCCGAATTTGCGGCATTCACTCGTTCTATCGCCCCCGATCGCATCCCGATCATTTCGATGTCAACGTCCGCTGTCTTGACTCAGATGCCATCAAACACTTTCAGATCCTACCCTTTGACGGTGTTAATTGGGAGGAGAACGTACACTTGCTCCGCGACGAAAGTAATCTCAGCAGTTAAAATTGGTACTCAAAAATCAAAGTCCGCAAGGGTAGGAGTAGTTAAAACCTGCGCTACCATTGCGAGCGCTCTTGCTCGGACGGACTATCAAGTTTGACACAATATATAATGATGCCGGATGAATTTCCTGTTTTGATTTTAGCTGCGGTGTTGGATTATTCGATCGGCGATCCTTGGGGTTGGCCGCATCCCGTGCAGGCGATGGGTTGGGCGATCGACCGCTATACTAGACTTGTCTTTAATATATGGAATAATCCCGCAGGCAAAATGCCTGAAGCAGCGGATCGTCCCCCTGGCGAGCAGCACAAACTGCTGCTACGATGTGCTGGTACAATACTAGCCATCGGGTTGATTCTAGGCAGTTATACTGTCAGTTGGTCGATCGTCCAAGCTGGTAGTTGGGTGCATCCTCTTTTAGGTATTGCCCTAGACACCATTTTGCTGGCAAGCTGTTTTGCAGGTCGCAGTTTGAGGGCGGCAGCAGAGGATGTGCTAGCACCTTTAAATGTTGGAGATTTAGTCAAGGCGCGAGAAAGGTTGAGCCTTTACGTCGGCCGGGATACCGAAAACTTATCCGAGCCAGAAATTCTGCGAGCATTGTTAGAAACTGTAACAGAGAATGCAGTCGATGGTGTGACAGCACCGCTATTTTATGCCTTACTTGGGTTCGCTCTGCCGCATCTATTATTAAGTGTTACCGCTGGGCCGATCGATCCTAACTCGATGTGGGCGAGTGCGATCGTCCCCTTGGCGATCGCTTACAAAGCAGCCAGCACATTAGATTCTACGATCGGCTACAAAGAAGCGCCATACACTGATTTAGGATGGTTTAGCGCCAAACTAGAAGACGTGCTGACGTGGATTCCTTGCCGGCTAACAGTGATTACTTTAGCCCTTATATCTGGCAAACCGATTTACATTTGGCAAATTTGTCAGAGAGATGCTGTTAAAGATGCCAGCCCCAATTCCGGTTGGAGCGAGTGCGTTTACGCCGCCATCTTGGGAGTACAACTAGGAGGTACCAATTCCTATCGCGGAGTTATCAAACACAAACCGCTGTTAGGCGAGCCGATTCACCCGATCGCAGCGCCCCTAATTGGTCAAGCATTGCAATTAACTCGGTATTGCTTTCTGATTTGGTTGGGACTATCATTGCTTTTTTATACCTTATTATGTTTGAGCTGCTAACTGATGACCTCACCCGAACAGTCCAGGAGGCATAAATAACGTATTTCTGTCATTGTTCGCGCTCCAAGCCAAGCAATCGCAGCATCTCCTTTTCATCCGTTCGGGGTAAGTCCTGCAGAAGACACAGATCGGCCACCGACAAAAGCAAAAAAAAGTTTTGACCTTCGTTCAAACCCCCTAATTCATCTGTAAAGTCAATCTAAAATCTAAAATCTAAAATCTAAAATTGTTCGATCCGCCAACAGCCAACAATTAGCTCGCAGCAACCCATGACTAAAATTATCGAAATTTTATCTCCTGATGAAGTGAGGCGCACTCTCACCCGCGTCGCTTCCCAGATTGTCGAAAAATCAGGGAACCCCTCGGAGTTAGTGCTGTTGGGCATTCATAGTAGAGGAGTGCCTTTAGCTCAAATTTTGGCAGATCAAATTGAAGTTCTCGAACAAGTCAAAGTACCCGTGGGCGCTTTAGATATTACCTTTTACCGAGATGACTTGGATCGAGTGGCGATGCGGACACCGGCTAAAACAGAAATTCCTTTCGATTTGACGGGCAAAACCGTGGTGTTGGTAGATGACGTTATATATAAAGGCAGAACGAGTCGAGCGGCTTTGAATGCGGTCAACGATTACGGGCGGCCGGAGAAAATTTGGTTGGCGGTATTAGTCGATCGCGGCCACCGAGAAGTACCGATTCAGCCGGATTTTACGGGTAAAAAGTTGCCGACTGCAAAGGAAGAACAAGTTAAGGTTTACGTTCAAGAACTCGACGGGCGCGACGGAGTGGAGTTAATTAAGGGTTGATATCGTTGATTTGCATCGGAATAATCATTTTTGGAGTGCTGTACGATCGTCCCCGCGCAGCGCCCGCCATCTCAGAAGCGAGCAGATATGTGGAATTGATTAAGGCTTGATATCGTTGACCTTTGCATCAGAATAATAATTTTCCGAGTGCAGTGCGAGATCTTGAGATCGCGATCGATCTCACGAGCGAGTTGAGCGACCAAATTTCTAGTTGGCGATCGCACTTGCGACCTCAGAAATGAGGTTTCTTGGTATATTTTTCGTTACTGAGCGCAAAATTTTCCTAGAAACCCGGTTTCTAGCCGCCCATCCGTCCAGGACTGGTATCTGGGAAGAAACCTGGTTTTTAGCCAGAGCGCGGAGCGTCGTGATTGATTTTAAATCGGCAGTGCAGGAGTTGAACCTGCCTGGGGCGAATTATGAGTTCGCTGCCTAAACCGCTCGGCCAACTGCCGTTAAGTCGATTTGTTCGACCTAACTGAAAATGAAGTATAACATAATTTCCCAGTCCGTGCTAGAACTAGAGAACAAAAATCAAAATCTTTAGATCTGCTGATTCCCCGATCGCCTGTTAGCCAATGTGCTGGAGCCGATCGACCGGACAAAGCAGTGTCTAGGACTCGGCATAAACTTATAGGCAATGGCAGTGAATTCGACGGTAGTGCTGACTCTAATTCTGCTGGCTCTGATGTTTGGAGCAGGCGTGACGAGTTCTGTTTGGGGATTTACTATAGGTCGCGAAGCCTTGCAAGGAACGACTCAACCCGATGTTCGTCCCAGCAACAATGCTGGCAGCGGCAAGCCTGGAAAGACGGCTAGTAAAGACCAAGTGAGCATTTTGAAAGAAAAAGACATTCTCACAACCGTCAAAGCACGGGTAGAAGGTCGCGATCCCGAAAAAACAACGGCTCAAGCAAATACTAAAACAGACAAGGCAAGCTCTAAACCAGCCGCGGAAAAAAAACCGGCTGCACAAAATGCCAGCGCCAAGTTTCCCCTGAACAGTCGCGACGGGGGAATAACCCTGGAAGTGAGCGCGGCCAGTCAGCGCAACAATTCCATGCTGCTAGACGTGAGCATGAAAAATGAAGGCTCCCAACCTGTGAGGTTTCTCTACAGTTTCTTGAACGTTACTGACGATCGCGGTCGGGCCCTGAGCGCGACTGCCGAGGATTTGCCGTCGGAACTGCCCCCCAACGGGCAGGTGTTTTACGGTACGGTGAGTATTCCCACAGCTTTGCTGGAAAATGCTAAAGAAGTTTCGCTGACGCTGACAGATTATCCAGGTCAAAAACTTCAGTTGCAAATATCTGGCATTCCAGTGGCGAAGTAAAATAAAAGAAGACCAAACCTGCAGACAAATTCTCAGGTTTGATCGAGAAAGTTTTTTTAGGGAGCATTGTGTCACTTTTAGGGGCGAGAGTGCAGGAGATATCTGATTTACCCGCGA
Organism: Microcoleus sp. FACHB-DQ6; assembly: GCA_014695175.1. Taxonomy (GTDB): domain Bacteria; phylum Cyanobacteriota; class Cyanobacteriia; order Cyanobacteriales; family Microcoleaceae; genus Microcoleus. Next base: position 8,902 of record JACJNV010000339.1, read on the forward strand.
TGAGTTCGACAGAGGTGCTGTCGCGGTTGCTGTCAGTGCTGTTGCTGATTGCGATTAATGCCTTTTTTGTCGCGGCTGAGTTTTCGATGGTGACGGTACGCCGATCGCGCATCAATCAGTTAGTGGAAGCTGGCGACGTTGCAGCTTTAACTGTGCAATCTTTGCAGCAAAGTATTGAGCGATTGCTCTCGACAATGCAGTTGGGAATCACTCTTTCTAGTTTAGCTCTGGGCTGGATTGGGGAAAGTACGATCGCCGTGCTAGTCCGAATGTCGATCGGCTATTTGCCGCTGCCAATTTACATCAAGTCGGCGATCGCCCATTCTTTTAGCATACCAATAGTAACTTTTTTGTTGCTAGCTTACCTGCAAATCGTACTCGGCGAACTCTTTCCCAAATCTGTAGCGTTGCTGTATTCCGAACAGCTAGCCAGAACTTTAGGGCCTCCGAGTTTATTGATTGCCCGTTTGTTCAAGCCCTTTGTGTCGTTTCTCAATCAATCTACTCGATCGCTTTTGCGGTTTGCGGGCATCGAATACGATCTAAGGCATCGCCCGGTTACTCCCGAAGAACTGCAATTAATTATAGCTACTTCCAGCGAATCCAGCGGCTTGGAAGCAGAAAAGCGAGAATTGCTCAACAACGTGTTTGAATTTGGCGAAGTTTGGGTAGAAGAAGTAATGGTGCCGAGGCCTAGCATTGTCGCACTTCCCAAGACGGCCACCTTTCAAACTTTGCTCGACGAAATGGCGATTTCTAACCATTCCCGCTATCCCGTGACGGGAGATTCTTTAGACGACATTATCGGCATTATTGGCTTCAAACAACTGGCAAAACCCCTAGCTGAAGGTTTGCTATCTCCCGACACGCCAATTTTACCTTGGATGGATTCGGTGAGGTTTGTGCCGGAGATGATGCTGCTGGGGGAACTGCTGCCTTTGATGCAGAGTTCGTCGGAAGAAATTGCGATCGTAGTCGATGAATTTGGTGGCATTTCCGGGTTAGTGACATTGCGGGATTTGATAGCCGAAATTATCGGTCGCAGCTCCGAGTCACCCGACAGCAAAGAAATTGCTTTGCAAGTATTGGACGATCGCACTTATTTAGTGCAAGCGCAGTTAAATTTAGATGATGTGAATCAAATATTGAATTTGGAGTTGCCAGTAACTGACGAATATCAGACAATCGGAGGTTTTTTAAGCTATCAGTTGCAAAGAATGCCGGCTGTGGGGGAAGTTTGGCGCTGCGAAAATGTGGAACTTACGGTTGTTTCTGTGTCCGGGCCGCGGTTGGAGCAACTTCAAATTCACTTGTTGGAAGAGGCTGCGGGCGATCGAGCTTTAGATGAAGTTGCAGCAGCCGATGAGGAAATTGTGGGGAAAGGGCGAAAGAATAGCGGGTTGAGTAGTGTGGCAAAATTGTCTCATTAAGATTTTGATGAAAAGGGCGATCAAAATAGCGCAACTTTTTATACCAAATCAGAGTTAGCAACCCCGTTTATTCTTTAGTCTCTTAGAGAGGGACGAGAGTGTATGGAGGAACGCTTTCAACCGCCGAGTCGGAATAGTGTTTAAGCATAAGGCACCGGATCTTTCAGCCCCAATTCCTCAAAAGCCGCCAGCCGCAGGCGACAAGAATCGCAAACGCCGCACGCAGTTTCGCCGCCTGCGTAGCAAGACCAAGTTTGCTCCCAAGGTACTCCTAATTGGTTGCCTAATTGAATAATTTCTGTCTTTTTAAGTTCGATCAAAGGTGTGATAATATTAATAGCATTTCCTTCTCTGCCCTGCTTTGTTCCTAACCGAAATACTTCCTGCATGGATTGAATGTAATCGAGGCGGCAGTCGGGATATCCAGAATAATCTAAAGCGTTGACACCGATGTAAATGCGATCGGCTTCTAGAGTTTCTGCGTAGGCGAGGGCAAAGCTGAGAAAGATCGTATTTCTAGCAGGAACGTAGGTACTGGGGATGTTTTGGGACATTTCTGCAAGATTGCGATCGATCGGCAATTCCATCTCATTATCCGTCAAAGCCGAACCGCCCCACAGTGTTAAGTCAAAGTTTACTATCTGATGTGCCTTAACGCCTGCAGCAAGTGCGATCGCCCTTGCTGATTGCAACTCCCGCCGATGTCTTTGCTTGTAGTCAAAGGAAATAGCGTAACACTCGCAGCCGTCGGCTTTGGCTTGATACAAAACTGTTGAGGAATCCAGCCCTCCCGACAATAAAATAACTGCTTTCACTTAAAACATCCTCACTAAAATTAACTTTTATATTTATATCAAATTAGTGGGAAATTGACAAGATAGCAATGCGAAATGCTTGGTGAAAGATATTTTTTTGAACGAACCGCGAAGACGCGAAGGACGCGAAGGAAGAAAAGAGAAGGGACGTTTGTTGATAATTAATAGTGCCTGTTTAACTGGTTCCTAGGCTCTGCCTGGGAACCGAGATTTAGAGGCTCTGCCTCGCATTACGGCCAGGAAAATTGGAGGCAGATCCTCCAGATATACGTTACCAGGCAGAGCCTAGTAACGAGTACAAAGAAAATTCATCTTTTGTGGAACAGGCATCTTGCCTGTTCTTGAGATTGATGCAGGATGTCAGATTTAAGTTGCTAACAAGTCGTCTAGTTCGCGGTAATCGGGCAAAGTTGTATCAATTTTAATGCCCTGTCGCAAAACTGTGCGATCGCCCTGCGCTCTAGATAACAATTCGCTGAAATTCCGCGCCTTAAACAAAATCAAATCAGCAGGTAAACCCACTGCAATTCGTCCTAAATTCGGCAATCCTATTAAATCGGCGGGAGTCTTTGTAACTGCACAGGGCCAGTCTCCATAAGGCCTATCTAAATGAGCGATGCGGACTGCCATATTAAAAACTTCCAAAACATCATGGTCGCCAAATCCGTAAAACGGATCGCGACAATTATCGCTAGCAACTGCAACGGGAATTCCGGCTGCTTTGAGTTCGTGC
>JACJNV010000034.1 GCA_014695175.1 Microcoleus sp. FACHB-DQ6
AGCCCTCACCGTCGAATTCTGTTTTTCCGGCATAAGCTTCCCATATTTTTTCAGCTTTTTGTAAAAAACCATTGACAAAAAGTAAACTTTGTGGTAATAAGCATTTACCGAGCCCCATATCGTCCGCGAGACAAGCACCCAAACCCCAGCGTTCTAAGAATGCTAACCAGCCTGCTCCTAGGGCTTGATAAGGCCGCAATTGTCCTCGGAAACTAGCCGGAGTTGCGATCGCACTTACCGCTTGATTATCGCTCAAAGTATTCAACAATTCCTGAAGTTGACCCGTAGCCTCAAAATTCACCACAGGCAATTTTTCGATCATCTGAGTATCGCCCGACGCCAAACGCAAAGCATCCTCCAAAGAAAGAGTCATTTGCTCTTTGCGACTGGCAAAAAAAGTTTGAGCCGCTTTCACATCCGGCGCGCGCAACTCCACCCACTCGCCGTTAATTTCCACCAAAGGCGAATTCAAAGCGGTCAATCTGTCAAATTCTGCCTTAGAAATGCGCTGTCCGCCGATCGTCAATTCCCACTTAAAATTTAGCAGACTTTGCAATCCCAACCCGCCTTTCGCCGGAGTCACTTTCGGAGTTTCCGCTTGAATGCTCAAACCCAAACGACTCGCCCAACCATCTGTCTTTGTCAAACTCGGCGGCAAAACTACGCCCAACCCGCTATCAGCAAACCGCCAAGCTACAGACTTAATAAACTCGTAAGCTTGCAGCGGATTTAATTGGCAAGATTGAGGCCGCTGTGCTTGCAAACTCGGTTCAATTAACGGATAAAGTTTCGAGGCTAAACCCAAGCCGCTAAGCAAAGTTTCTTGAGGCAATTCTATTGTCCGCCCTGCATAAGCCAAACGCTCGACTGAGTTGTTCCAAACAGTTGTCGCGTCCACCAAAAATTCGGTTTCATCTGCAGCTTGCAAGCAATAATTTAAATTCCAGTTGGCTTTACCGGGCGCTGGTGGTATGAGTTGAAAGCAAGTGCGAAATTGACTTTGTTGAGATAATTGGTTTTGCAGCGGTGCAGTCCAAGCACTCAGCTTGGTTGCCAAGTTTTCCAATGCTGCTGTTTCTACTTGAACTATCCCCAATTCCTGCTGCAAAGCTTGCAGCCACTCGCGCACAGGAGAAACTGTTTTGATCTCTAAAGTAGAGCTACCAGCCGATCGCACTTGACTATCTACAATACTACTCAAAAAGCCTAACACCAATTCCTCCGCCCCCATCGGCAAATCCACCGCTAAAGGCAATTGACTGGATTCTTCTTCCTTTTCCCCTCTTCCTTCTGCCTTCTTCCTTCTTCCTTCTTCTTCCTTTTCCCCTCTTCCTTCTTCCTTCTTCCTTCTTCCTTCTTCCTTCGATTGATATGTTCGGCAAGCCGTCGGCATTTGCTTGACAAAAGTGGCGAGGCGGAGTGTATCTGTAGAACTATCTAACAACGGTTGCCATTTGGCAATAGCAGAACCGTCCGACTGTTTCTCCAATCCAGGCAAAAATTTGCATCTTGCCAACAAATCCAAACTCCACCTAGCAATATGAGACCAAAAACGCAAATCTGAGCCGACAAAAGAGTCGGGTTCCGTGCTGTTAAGCGGTAGTGATTGCAAGAAAACAAAAGCTGCTTGAGGGTTGAGACAAAAACCCTCGACTTGCCAGGGATAAAGGTAAATTTCCTCGGTTTTAGCGGGTTCCTCAAGTGCTGCTGCTGAGTGCTGCGGCATCAGATTTGCGTTCGATTCTGAGATTTTGGTGGGAAGTGCGATCGCCCGAATTTCCCTTTGAATTGAGGAGTTTGGGGCGGTAATTTCTGCGTTTTGAGTTTTGGGCGGTCGCCGAGTTTTTTTGCTTTTTTCCGGTTGATTTTCGGCGGTTTCCGGTAATTGCCAATCCAGTTTTCCAGACTGCTGCAAGGAATTTAGGAAAGTCTTAAATTCAGCTTCGGTCATTGCTAAGGGATGCTGTAGATTTCTCCCCGCTGTGGTGTCAATTGCCCCAAGTTTTCGCCAAGTTTCTCCCCAAATAAATAAGCAACTTTTCTCATTGTCAATTAGCCAACTGCCGTGTAAAATTGCCATATTTTTTACCCAGATATTTTTATTTAAGTGCGAGGCTGACTACAGCATTTATATGGGATTTATGAAAAATTTATTTAAAACAAACCGAGGAAATTTTGAGCCAGATAGGAATTAGGTAGAACCTGTATATGTAGGTGAGCCGTGCGGACCTTACCGCTTCTTCCCTGTCCTAGATAACTAAATCCTTCTTCCTTCTTGCTTCTTGCTTCTTCCTTCTTCCTTCAACGTCCCAATTCCCAAACGAAAATTCATCGTACCATCTATGGAAGGCGTTTAGCGGGCGATCGACCGGAGAATCGACCCCAGACTGCAAAAAATAATTTTCCAGTATAAATGCTTATAAGCCCGACGCAGACAGTCGATCGCGGGGCGATTATCCCTGTGTTTTGGCGTCGGACTCTCAAACATCCTGTGGTAATGTTACGATCCCGACAGAGAAAGAATGTGGTAGATAAGGAAGCAGTGCTACATGGTAGAGATAGACAAGTCGATATCCTTCGATGGACGGGATATTAGACTGAAGATTGGTTTACTAGCGCCTCAAGCAGGCGGTGCAGTTTTGATTCAGTCAGGTGATACGGCGGTTTTGGTGACAGCGACTCGATCGCAGGGGAGAGAAGGAATTGATTTCCTGCCCCTGTTGGTGGATTACGAAGAGAGACTCTACGCTGGCGGTAAAATTCCCGGTGGATTTTTGCGAAGGGAAGGGCGTCCCCCCGAAAAAGTGACTTTGACTGGCCGTTTGATCGATCGACCGCTGCGCCCGCTATTTCCAAGCTGGCTGCGAGATGACATCCAAGTTGTAGCCACAACGGTTTCGATGGACGAACAAGTGCCACCGGACGTTTTGGCGGTGACGGGGGCTTCCGTAGCGATACTGCTGGCGAAAATGCCGTTTTACGGGCCGATGGCCGCGGTGCGAGTCGGTTTGGTAGGGGACGATTTCATCATCAACCCCACCTACAGCGAAATCAAAGAAGGCGAGTTGGATCTCGTGGTAGCTGGTTCTCCTGACGGAGTAATCATGGTAGAAGCCGGCGCCAACCAGTTGCCCGAACAGGATATCATCGAGGCGATCGACTTCGGCTATGAAGCAGCCTGTGACTTGATTCAAGCCCAGCGCGAAATTATGGCGGAATTGGGGATCGATTTGGTGGTAGAGGAACGGCCATCCCTAGACTCGGCCCTGGAAAACTTTATTCGCGATCGCGCACAAGAACCCATCCGCATCATTTTGTCAAGATTTGAAAAAGACAAAACAATACGGAATGCAGCTTTGGACGAAGTTAAGGCAAATGAAGTTGAATCTGCGATCGCCGAACTCCCGGAAGAGGACCCGGTAAAAGTAGCGGCCACCGCCAACAGCAAGGCGATCGGCAACGTTTTCAAAGACGTTACCAAAAAAATGATGCGGAAGCAGATCCTCGAAGATGGCGTCCGTGTAGACGGTCGCAAGCTAGACGAGGTGCGACCCGTTTCTTGTCGCGTAGGCGTGCTGCCGTCGCGAGTACACGGCACTGGGTTGTTTAATCGCGGGTTGACTCAAGTCTTGTCCGCAGCTACCCTGGGAACCCCAGGCGACGCCCAAGACTTAGGGGACGACTTGCACCCGCAGCAAGACAAACGCTACCTCCACCACTACAATTTCCCGCCGTTTTCGGTAGCAGAAACCAAGCCGATGCGATCGCCCGGACGCCGAGAAATCGGTCACGGAGCCCTGGCAGAACGCGCTTTGCTGCCGGTTTTGCCATCCAAAGAAGATTTCCCCTACGTGATTCGCGTAGTTTCAGAAGTCCTTTCTTCCGACGGTTCGACCTCAATGGGTTCAGTTTGCGCCTCAACGCTAGCATTAATGGATGCAGGCGTTCCCCTTTCCCAACCCGTCAGCGGCGCGGCAATGGGCTTAATTAAAGAAGGCGATGAAGTCCGAATTTTGACTGACATTCAGGCAATTGAAGACTTTTTAGGCGACATGGACTTCAAAGTAGCTGGTACCGACACCGGTATTACCGCTTTGCAGATGGACATGAAAATCAAAGGTTTGCCCTTAGATGTGATTGCCAATGCCATCCGTCAAGCCAAACCGGCCAGACTGCAAATTTTAGAAAGAATGCTGGCAACCATCGACACTCCCCGCAAGGAAATGTCGCCGTTTGCACCGCGTTTGCTAACCCTAAAAATCGATCCAGAATTTATCGGTTTGGTAATTGGGCCAGGTGGCAAAACGATCAAAGCCATCACCGAAGAAACCGGTGTCAAAATTGACATCGAAGACGACGGAACCGTGACAATTGCCGGCAACGACAGCGAAAAAGCTCAGCGGGCTTACAACATTGTCCAAGGCATGACACGCAAGTTAAATGCAGGAGACGTGTATGTCGGCCGCGTAACTCGAATTATTCCGATCGGCGCTTTTGTGGAAATTTTGCCAGGAAAAGAAGGCATGATTCACATTTCCCAGTTAGCGGACTACCGCGTTGGCAAAGTGGAAGACGAGTTAGCTGTAAACGATGAAGTGATTGTCAAAGTGCGAGAAATTGACAATAAAGGTCGAATTAATTTGACCCGCTTGAATATTCATCCCGACGAAGCGGTAGCCGCCCGCGAAGCGTTGAATAAATAGTTGACGGTTGACAGTTGACGGTTGACAGTTGACAGTTGACAGTTGGTAATTGGTAATTGCTAATTGGTAATTGCTAATTCCTAACTGGTAATTGAGATTAAATCTGATTGTTTCAGATTGATTTGGGAGTAGAGTGCGCGACAGCGACAGATCGAGTTTGTGCGATCGGCTGTGGAAGTTAATACAGTCGCGCACTTTACCCTCGGCGGTTGCTATAAATAAACTTTGAAATTATTCCTCTCTCTCCCCTCTTCCTCAGCGCCCTCTGCGCCCTCTGCGGTTAAATCACTCAGAAACATAAAAAAAACCAAATATCCACAAACCAGGCTTATTGAAAAAGCCTGGTTTCTCAAAGAAGATGAAATCAAATCACAGCAATACAGTCAATCTCTACTAACACATCTTTCGGCAAACGCGAAACCTCCACACAAGCGCGCGCCGGTGCAGTTTCCGCATCAAAATATTTCGCATAAACCGCATTCACAGCGGCAAAATCATTCATATCTTTGAGGAAAACCGTAGTTTTTACGACATCCAACCAAGTAGCGCCGGCTTCTGTGAGAATCGCTTCGAGATTTGCCATGACTTGTTCGGTTTGTTTGGCCACATCGTCGGTGTAGACAATATCGTTTAGTCTAATGTCGATCGCAATTTGACCTGCTACAAACAGCATAGTGCCCGTTGCGGCAATGGCTTGATTGTAAGGGCCCACGGGCGCCGGTGCTTTGTCAGTACGAATAATTTTGCGCGTCATAGATGTTACTTTTTGGGATAATTTTTCCGAAGTTTCTGGCTGGTAGATTTCTCCGTCAGAGGTTTCGGGCTGGTAGAGTTCTCCATCGGGCATTATAGCACCCGTGAAGTCTGCATTTTCGATATTCCAACCATAGGTTATTGCATTCATCAAGTTAGCCATCTTCAAATTGGCTCCTTTCAGATTTGCATTGCTCAAATTTGTCTCGTGCAGATTTGCTTGCTCTAGGTTTGCCCCTTGCAGATTAGCTTTGTCGAAATATGTTTTTTCCAAGTTGCATCGACTCAAATTAGCTCCCTCAAGATTGGCATTGCTCAAATGTGCTCCTTGCAGATTGGCTTGCTCTAGGTTTGATCTTTGCAGATTAGCTTTGGTGAGATATGCTTTTTCTAAGTCGCATCGACTCAAATTAGCCTCAGTTAGATTCTCGCTAGACAGACCAAATTTAGGCATATTTACTTCTTGTAAATTAGCTCCTTGAAAATTAGTGTGTAGAATTTTTGCGCCACCTAACTCCGCACGACTTAATTCTGCATTAGTGAAACTTGCCCCAGTCAAATTTGCATCAGTCAGATTTGCGAGGCTCAGGTTTGTCTCAATCAAAGAAGCTAAAGTTAGATTAGCAGAAGCTAGATTTGCTCCCCTCAAGTTTGCTTTATTTAGATTGGCATTAGTTAAATTGGCATTAATTAAGTATGCTCCACTTAAATCAGCACCACTGAGGTCGGCCCAAGATAGATTTTGTGAACTAGATGTGGCATTGGTCAAATTCGCACTTTTTAATGATGCCCTGCTAAGGTTTGTCTTGTGAAGGTTAGCCTTAATCAGGATTGCTTCACTCAATTCTGCCCTAGACAAATTGGCATCCTCTAAATCAATCCCGCTTAAGTCTGCACCTTGAAGGTCTACCCCACTTAGCTGTGCAGTCCGAAATTTTCGTTCGCCTTTAGCGTATCTTTCTAAAAGTTCTTCAGCGTTCATAAATCACCGATCGCCCTTCCGCTAAACCCCACTTTCCCAGCCTACCACCAAAACCCAACGCGCGATCTAAATCTGCGTCAATCCGCGTGAATCCATTTTTATCTGCGGTTAAGAAATTCCCATTTTTTAACCGCAGATGAGGGCAGACAAACACAGATTAACGCAGATAAATTAGACATTATCTGCGTTAATCCGCGTCAATCCATTTTCATCTGCGGTTAAGAAATTCCAATTTTTCAACCGCAGATAAACGCAGATAAAAACATTACACAGCAACCGGAGCACCAACAACCTCACCTTTCAACATCCGAGAAGCAGCATCAAGCAATTGCTCCTCCAAATAAGGCTTAGTGAAATAGCCTTTGGCGCCCAAACTGTAAGCCATTTGGCGATGTCTGTCAGCACCGCGAGAAGTTAGCATCGCGATCGGCAATTCACACAAAACGGCATCCTTCTGCATCCGAGAAAGTAGTTCCAAACCGTCCATTCTCGGCATTTCAATATCGCAGAAAACGATATCGCAAGGCAGACCAGATTTCATCTTTTCCCAAGCTTCCTTACCGTCGCGAGCTTCTTCCACACGATAGCCAGACTTCTCGAAAGTAATCGACAATAGCGATCGCACCGTAATCGAGTCATCCACAATCAGCACAGTCGGCTCAGTCTTCTCGATTTCCGCCTCCTTAGTAGCCTTCTCGCTCTCATCCCAAAGCGTACCGCCAGTGTCCTTCCGCAGCCTTCCGGTAGCCAAATCGATCAGTTCCAGAACGTCCGCAATTGCTACGATCCGACCGTCTCCGAGCACCGTAGCACCCGCAATCCCGATCGGCTTCGGCACCGGCCCCTCCAACGGCTTGATCACAATTTCCTGTTCCGTCGAAACCTGATCCACCTGCACCGCCAAGAAATTGCCCGCAGACCGCAGCACGATCACCGAAATCATGTCATCGTCAGTATTAAACCCGTAAACACTGCCCCGGCCCAAATGGCGGTTGTAAGCCAGCAAATCCCGCAGCGGCCGGAACGGCAAGCTTTGACCCCGCCACTCAATGCAAGGCAAACCGTCCGCCCCCGTCGTCACCTGATCCCGAGGCACATCGATCATATCCTCCACCCCATCCATCGGGAAAGCAATCCGAGCTCGATCGCTAATGCAAGTCAGAGCCTTAGAAATGCTCAACACCAGAGGTAAACGGATGGTAAACACAGTCCCCTTGCCGATAGTTGAATCGATCGACACAGTACCGCGAATCTCCTGCAAGGAAGTCTGCACCACATTCATACCGACTCCCCGGCCGGCATACTCCGTAGCCTGTTCCTGAGTGCTGAAACCCGGCATAAACAGCAAATCGTAAACTTCCGAGCGAGACATCCTCTGAGCCTGAGCTGCCGTCAGCATACCCTGCTTAATCGCCTTCGCCTTCACCCTTTGCGGGTCAATTCCCGCCCCGTCGTCAGAAACCGAAACCACGGTTTGGTTCCCTTGGTGGAAAGCGCGAATCGTAATCCTGCCGACAGCAGGCTTCCCAGCCGCCAGACGCACTTCGGGCGGTTCGATCCCGTGAGTAATGGCATTGTTCACCAAATGAGTCATCGGGTCATATAGCTGATCCACAATCATCTTGTCGATCTGAATATCCTTACCCTCAACCTGCAACTGAGCCTGCTTGCCGCACTTAATCGCAATTTCCCGCACCGCCCGGAACAGCCTGTCCGTCGTCTCCGCAAACGGCTTCATCCGGGCGCGAGTCAAACCTTCTTGCAGTTGAGTCGTGACTTGTCGCAGTTGGCGAGTCACCTGATCCGCCTCATCCACCAAAAACTCAATGTCCGCCGCCGACTCCCGCACCCGCACGATCAGCTCGATAATCTCCTGAGCCAAACTGTGGAAAGGAGTAAACCTGTCCATTTCCTCCGGTCTCCAGGCACTTTCCCGGGTGTGGGCCGAATCCTCAGAGCGCCAGGCCGATCGATGTCCCTGACGGTTTGCCAGCAAAGCAATCTCCAAAAGACTCCGCTCGTAGAAATCCTGAGTCCGCTGGCTCACATCGCTCAGCAGCGCCACCTGGTGCAGCAAATTGTCCAAAAACTGCCGCATCCGTTCTTGGTCTTGCTCCAAACTGTTGCGGTTCACCACCAGTTCCCCCATCAAATTGCTGAGGTTATCCAGTTGCTTGATCGGCACCCGCATCGTTTGGTCGCCGAACCCGCCCGCCCGCATATTGCGCCTGGGTCTGTTGATCGCCGACGGCCCCATATTGCCTTCGCCTTGGCGGCCGCTCTCCTTGGGATCTTCCAACAGTTTTTCCAAATCGCCAAATTCGTCGTAGCTCTCCTCGGCTGCAGCGCGCGAAGCTTTACTGGCAGTTGTCGCCGGTGCAGGAATTTCCGGCATAGTTGCGCTCTCGCTGAGGAGCTCTTCGAGATCCGAGAAAACTTCTGTATTTACCGGACTCTGATTTGTGCTCCCAGAAGCTGCTATGACCGCTCCAGCACCCCCTGCAATTAACAGTGCTTCTAAATCGTCAAAATTGCCTTCGTCATCCTCATCGCCTGATTCGCCCTCGGCAAAAAAGTCTGCCAGCGACCCCTCTTCCAACTCCGAGGAATCGGCCTGGGCCGACTGGTCCTCAGCGTCCCAAAAGCCCGTCGTCAGTTCCGAAGTCACCAGAACCTCAGCATCGATGGAATCCAACAAATCGTCAAAACCCATCCAAATCGCGTTGTTGAGAGTAGCCCCGGTTTCCATCGCCGACAGCAAGTCAGCATCGCCCTCAAACATACCATCAAGAGATTCTGTCGGCAGCGCCTCTAAATCCGCACTCGAAAAATCCGTTTCCAGGGCATCAAACAAATCATCTTCGCCCTCAGACTCCCCGGCGCCATCTGTTTCGGCTCGATCGAACAAATCCGCACCCACCTCGTCGGACAAACCATCGGGAAGTTGGGCCGACAATTCCTCAACATCAAGAGCCGCGTCCTCATCTGGCGCCGATCCAGCATCGCTGTCCTGCACCATGCCTTCCCCAAACATATCCTCCAACAAATCGAAAACTGCGCCCTCATCAGATTCGACATTTGAAATTTCCGACTCAGGACGATCGTCGGACAAAGCCCCAAGTTCAACCGCTGCCGAATTTGTCAAGCCGTTGTCGGAAACAGTCGCACCATTGTTGTCGAACAAACTCCCCAAGTCGCCCTCATCAACTCCCACATCCGCACTCAGCAATTCTGAATGCCCATCATTGGGCCAAGTCCCACGGGCTTGCCCCGAAGCTTCTCCGTCATACTCGGTACCCGTAGGTACAGAACCGAACAGCTCAGTCAAATCTGCGGCTTCTCGGGAAGTAGCCACTCCTTGCCCATCCCGCACAGTCTGTTCATCCTCAGAAATCGCACCCGAGGTCATATCCCCAAACAGCGCATCTAAATCCGTATCGTCCAGCTCCAGGTTGAGCGATTGCACAGACTCGTCTTCCAGGCCGAAAGCATCTTCTAGCCAGTTTTCATCCGCAGAGATATCTAAATCAGAATTTGATGTCATGTTAAGAACGTTGCCCATTTCCTCATTTTGTGGGATGCCAGCAGCTTGATCTCGATCGCCCCCGTTCTCCCCACCTTCGTCTTCTGAAGAAAGGAAATTAGAAGTAATCCCTAACAGCTCGCTCAAATCCGAGTCCTCGCCAAGCTCAGAGAACAACTCGAAATCATCCATTTCAGGGAGACCAAGCGCTTCGGCATCCGCTGAATCATTATTGCCCCCCCCTGCTGCAGGCTCCTTCGATTCTCCGTCTAAAGCCTCCGACTTCAGGGAATACTCCGAAGAAACTGCCGGCACATCCGTTGCCTCAGATAAGCCTAAATCGCCGAACAAGTTATCGAAATCAGCATTGTCTGTAACACCAGCAGAAGTTTGGGCGGCCACTTCGTCCAAAAGCGTACCGAGAGCATCTTCGTCCGCTTGTCCCCTGGCTGGGGCCACCGTGTCGTCTCGCCGCTCCAAACCGCCCTTACCGTTACCCGTTTTAAGCTGTTTGCGAGTTAACCGCTGGCTCGAACCCCCATTTTTCTGACCGGCAGCTACTGCCGAGCCCTCTGCCTCCTCTCCAAACAGCAAATCCTCCCCAAACAAACTCGTCAGGTCATCAATCGGAGGCTTCGTGTTCGTTTCGGAACTTTCCGAATCGTATTCGTCAAACAACAAATCAGTAAAATCGCCGGAATTGTCATCGTCTGACCCCAGCATTCCCGCCGCCGATATCCCCGAAGACTGTGCATAGTCGAGGTCTTCTTCTTCTTCCCAAGCGCCGTCGAGATCCGGCGACTCGCCGTCAAACAAGTCAGCTAAAGTGTTGAGTTCTGCCGCGCCCACTTCCGGGCCGGTGCGGGTCGAGCCTCTAAAAGCACCCGTTTCCATATCGGATTCTGCGAAGGCGGCATCGTCGTCGAACTGGGCGGATCGAATGCCGCTGTCATCGTTGCTGTCGCCGCTGTCGAGTTGGTCGAACAGCTCGTCTATACTCAGCCCAGAAATAGTCGGCAGCAACTTGTTCAATCCATCCGGGGCATCGCCCGATCCCACCATATCCCAGGCCTCATCCTCAACAGAAACCCCATTTGTCCCCGATTTACTCGGTTGAGCGAAGGCCAGCAAATCTTCAAAATCCGTTTCTGGAACCAGAACAGCCGGCTGCAGCGCCAGAAGTTTTGCGCTTGGTGCGATCGACGATTCTAGACCAGAAATTACAAGTTCTTGCGCTTGTTTGATGTCTTTGATCACCGTTGGGGCTAAGGTGCGGTAGGTATTTTCTGGGTTGGCGATCGCCTTGGATACAGCTTGGATCAATTCAATCCAGCAAGGCAGTCCAAATTCTTCCCCCGCCCTGAGCAAATTCCGACAAATGTTCTTGAGTTGCCGCCTGCTTTCTGGCCCCTCGGGCTGTTTGAACTCTTGCAGGAGTTCCCGCATCCTCGCGGGCACGTCCGAGTCAAATACTAGCTGCAGCGCGCTGTCTTCTGTTGCTCTGGCATCAGGTGCGTAAGCTGACCGCGAATCCGGACTACTCCTTGATGAGGCAAACGCCCCGACTGCCATCCCCGCCATAACTGGTTCGGGTACTGACATCGCGTAGCTCTCGTCTCCATGGTGTTCTCCGTGTCCGACGAGTCCCCCCAAGTGCCCGTTGAGTTCTTCAAATACTGGTTCTAATTCTCGAACCATCTGTTCTCCCAATTCTTCTGTCAGTCCAAAAGGCCCCGACAGTTGCTCTAAGAGCCCTTGCAATGTGTCAAAAATTCGCAGAAAAAGGGACTCTAGCTGTTGGTCTACTTTAACGCTGCACTCTTTTAAAACTTTAAAACTATCTTCTAGTCGGTGAGCTGTTTGTTGAATGCTCGTCAGCCCCAGCATTGCTGCTCCTCCTTTGACAGAGTGAGCGGCCCTAAATACTTCGTTGACCAGTTCTGGGTCTTCGATCGTGGTTTGCAGATTCAGCAAGCCTTGTTCGATCGTATTGAGGTGGTCTTTTGCCTCCTCAATAAAGTAGCCCATTATCCTCTGTTGTTGCTCCGGCAGCATAGTTTTATTCCTGATTTTAAGCGTTATTGTATTGGGTCTATGTTAGTAGTTCTAGAGAAGCTCTCTGTATATCTCGCCCCTTGCCAAGAGAATAATCTGACTGCGAGATATCGCAAATGTCCTGGCTATTTTTGTTTTCGATATCCCCTCACTTAAAAGATAGCGAATCTCCCGCACTTGTTCGGGTTGGAGTTGGCGGTTAGGGCATATCTAGCCGGGAACGCAAGGAAAGCGGTTTTTTTCGCTCGGCATCGCGGGAGTTATCGGCGGGGGTTCCTTCCCACAAATGGTCGGGATTGATACAATCGCGATCGTAGCAATTGTGACCCGCAAAATAACCGGGTTTGACAGGCCTTCCCAGTTTGTCTTCCCGTACAAGTCTGTGACCGTAGAAACTTTTTGTTTTGCCATTAATTTTAGTACCTTTAATGGCGTAACCATCACTTCTTTTAGCCCAGGTACAAATCATGCAGCCGTTCGGCTGTATTTGGACTCGAATACCGGGAATTATTTCTTGGCCTCGCAGTTGTTTTTGACGTTTCCGCGCAGATGTACTTCGGACATCTTTAATACGTTCTTCTTTAAACCGATATTGAGAATTTTCCCGCCGATAAACTTCCCACAAATGGTTAGGATTAATGTACCTGCGGACATCGCAAGTATGGCAAGCAAAGTATTCGGGTCTGAGTGGCAGATCTCATGAATGTTCTAATAGTAAACGATGGACAGTAAACGTTTTCCCTTCACCGTTAATGCGAAGTCTTTTATTGGCATAGCCCCTGCTATTTTTTGCAAGGCTAGAGATAATACATCTCCTCTGCTGAATCTCGCCAAATATGCCATAAATTACCTCTACTCTGTTATCGTCCATCTGTGCAACTCCTACTTTATTTAGGTGTTGAATTAGCAGCCTCGCAGCGGTTTCAAGACTGCGAGGTTGCTTTTTGTCTGCCATCCTTGCCCGACCAACGTGCTTGTAAATCAGCCAGCAAAACAAGCATTAGACACTTAATTATTGTCTTTCTGCGGTTTCTACTCGGAATCTTTCCACCGATGTCAAAAGGTCGCGAGCAACGCCTACCAAGTTTTGCAAAGCACCGGAAACTCGCTGCGCTTCTTGTGACGTTTCCTGAGCTGTCAACTCGACAGCCTGCATGACAGAAGCTACCGCGCGAGCTGTTTCGTTTTGCTCTACAGTGTCGGCAGTAATCGATCGCACTAGCACGTCAATTCGGTTAGTTACTTGAATGATATCTTCAAGCGATCTCTTCGCCTGTTCTGCCAATCTTGTCCCCTCAATAACCTGCTGCGTCCCTTCTTCCATCGCCGTCATTACCGCGCCGGTTTCGCTTTGAATTTGCATCACGATCTGTTCGATTTCTTTCAAAGACTTAGCCGATCGGTCTGCCAATTGTCGCACCTCGTCTGCCACGATCGCGAAACCCCTGCCCGCTTCCCCAGCTCTCGCCGCCTCAATACTGGCGTTGAGGGCCAACAAATTCGTCCGGGAGGCGATCGTCGCAATTAAAGCCACAATCTTAGAAATTTCTTGAGAAGCTTCCGCCAACCGCTTGACTTTTCTCGTGGTTTCTGCTACTGTTTCTCGAATTTCCAAAATCCCGGCCACCGTCCGCTCCACAGCCTCGCCCCCTTTCAGAGCCGTTGCCGCCGCGCCCCGGGCTACTTCTTCCGCCTCTCTAGCGCTCTCTGCGACCCGCTGAATCGCATCGGTGAGGACTTGCACCGAATTCAGCGTTGCCGCCAGTTCCTCAGCTTGCCGCAGCGCGTCGGAAGACAAATCGCCCGCAAACTTAGCACTATCCGTAGCGCCTTTGCTGACCTCCCGAGCCGCCTGCTTTACCTGATGGACAATTTCGCGCAGATTTTGAATTGTCAAGTTAAACGAGTCAGCAACAGCACCCAAAACGTCTGCGGTCACTTCCGCAGTCACCGTCAAGTCACCCCGGGCCGCTCCTTCCACGTCGTCTAGCAAGCGAATCACTTGGCGCTGCAAGTCTTCTTTTGCCTGTTCCTGCTCGTCAGACTTACGCCTGGTATCGCTAATCGTGGTTTGGATGACCTTCGCCATGTGGTTGAATTTAGCAGCCATTTTGCCAAATTCATCTTCCGAGTAAACCGTAGCTCGAGCATCCAAAGTTCCTTGAGATACGGCATCGAACTGAGCTTGCAAATTATCCGACGACTTGCGTACCTGCTTGGCAATCAACTGGCCGATGCCCCAAGAAGTTAAAAAGCTCGTAAAGCCTGCGGCTGCTGTCATTACCCAGCCTGTTTGGCGCAGGTAAACGATCGCCTCGGGTTTGTCTTGCCGCAGAGCTTGATAGGAGGCAATGTTCGTGACGAAAGCCACAGCTACCAGAGAAACCAGTCCCGCCCCGATTGCCGTGTACAACTGTTTTGTAAACAAGGGGGCATTTTCCAAGAAAGCCAGTCCCCCCTGTTCTACCGTGACCGAAGTATCGACCGCTTCTGTTTCTGTGGGAGCAAAACTCGGCACAGACGCATCAGCCGGGCCGCTTATGCTAAATATTTCGTCATCCCGAATTGCTGAGCCATCGCTGTTGTCAAAGTCCAGGCTGCTGCCCGTCGTTCCCATCATGCCGCTGGTCGATTTGCCGAAATTGGTGTTACCTCTAGTCAAGATCGAACTGGTGGCATCTTCTGAGATATCAAAGTCCGGCAAATTGCCCAAATCGTCAAACTCGTCAAATTCGTCTAAAAAGTCGCTGTGTTCTTGAACGTTCCCAGCTTTTGACGACCAGCCGCTGTTGTTCTTGTCGGACGCTCCAAAAGCTGTCGCTTGTTCGTTTTCGTCGAAAGAGAAAGAATCGCTAAAAGCATCATCATCAAAAGCATCTAACTCGAAGTTGTCTCTAGAGCCAAATGCCGGGGGTTCCGAGTCGCTGTAACCGTTGCTGTTGGCGGAAGATCGATCGACTGAATTAAATTGTCCCCGGCTCGACCTTTGACTTTGAGAGTTAGGGACAGCACCTCCCATCAACAGCGTTTCGTCTTCCGCCAGCGAATAGTTTGATGAGTAGTCCGACCCGTTATTCGGCTGCTTGTTTTGAGGTCGAGAAGACCCGAAACCCGACGAGGGCATCGCCTCGGCAAACGGGTCTTCCTCTTCGGCTAGAGGTGCGTTATGACCGTAATTTTGGCCGCTCTGGGGCGGGGTTTGGTAATCGTAGTCGGAGTTATCGTCGAATTCGTCTGGCAAATCGAGCCCAGCAAAAGGTTCGCCAAAATTGTCCGAGGGCCCGATGGGGGAGTCTAGTTGGTTTGAGTCGAAGGAATTCCCGGTTTCTGAAGAGGCAAAACTTTGACCGTTGAGCATCTGAGTCGGAGCTTCTGAAAACGAATCTCCTGAGTAAGGTGCGCTTTTCCCAGACACTTTGCTGCTAGACACGTCAGCAGCATCAAACCCTCCATCATCTAAGGCAAAAGGGTCTCCAAAGTCCGAGTCGGGAAACTCGTCTATTTCTAGCGAGTCGGAGGTCTCAGCATAAGCTGCCATTCCGCCGCTGTCGCCAGCAAACGGGTTAGAATGTGAGGTTAAATCTGGAACAGGGTCGGCGCGATCGTCGTCTTCTGCTTCCCACCCCAAGCCACTCATGCCCAAGTCGGCCAAGTCCTCGTTTTCCATGTCGTCTGAGGATTGACTGCTATAGGAAAGGGAGGGGGAATTTCCTTGGAAAAGTCCCAAATCCGGGTCTTCTAACCCTTCATCAAGAGATAAGTCTGGGTAGAATTCTAATTCAGTTTCAGCAGACAAAGCCTCGAAATTTTCCGTTTGCAGCTCTCCAGATAAAAATTGGTCTGTGTAGGTAATTCCGTTGTGAGCGTGTTCCACCAAACTCGGGTCGTCACTCAGGCCTAGCACAACCGTGTACTGTTCCCGCGCCACCTCATACTGTTGCAGCCCGTAGCAGTAAATGTGTCCGCACAGCAGGCGAGCGCTGGGGTCTTCGGGAAAATCTTCTACTAATTGATAAACTAGGGCTGCGGCTTCTGAATAATTGCCATCCATGTAGGCCGCTTCTGCCCGTTGGTAGTCCTGCTGAAAGTTGGTACTTGTTGCCATTTGCCGCCCTCTTTGGATTTTAGATTTTAGATTTGAGATTTTTGATTTTTATTATCTTGAATTGAATGTTTAGATGCGCGCCTCAAGTCGTGTGACTGTTGATGGTTAGACCCCAATCGAAAATCGCAAATCGCAAATCTAAAATCGATTTCACGCTGCCCACCGCGCCGAGCGCAGAATTTTCACTTGATCTAGCAGTCGGAGCACTTTCTGAGCTTGTGCACCTAACATCCATTCTCCCCTCAGAAATGGAATCATGCCGTCTGGTGCATTGTTCTGAGAGTGCAGTTGCTCTACGTCGAGCCAGTCCATCCCCACAATTCGATCGACTGCCAGCCCCAAAATCGTGTCTTGGTCTTCCACAGCCACGATCGGGATTTCGGGTCTATCTGTGTTCAGAGGTGTTTGGTCTCCCAGAAACTGGCCGAGGTCTGCCACCCAAATCACTCGTCCTCTCATATTTAGCGTACCTAAAAGCAAAGAGGAAACGTTGGGGATCGGTGTCATACGGTCTGGGGACGGGGATAGTACCTCTCTAATCCCTGTCGCTGGCAGTGCGAACTCGTTCCCCGAAGGAACATAGAACCGCAGGTGCAGCTCACCTTCGGGAGTTTCTAGTTCTTGGAATTCCGGAGCCGGATCTACCCCTAGTCCTGGTAATATAAAGTCTGGGCTACCGCTAATCATAATTCTGACACCTGCATTTCTAGCAAATTGTTGAGGTTTCCCGCCAAGAAGAACCCGATCGAAACTTCGATGGTCGAAACTTGACACAGCCAAGCTTGACACAGCCAAGGGGTGAATCGCGCGACTGCCGGAGGTGCTTGGCAATAAATTTGCTCCGTCCATAATTGACTGCAATCAATAATTCGCGCGACCTTTGCTTACAAATTAGCTCACATCGACTACGAACAATTAATTGGGAACCCCTAAAACTTCACTTTGTACTCCCACCGCCGTCTCAAGTGGTAAAACTCTGGGTAATTTCTGCGATACAATGCTAAACCGATACTCAGAGTAGCGAGGAGTTGTTGACATGGCTAGTGTCGCGACAATCCTGAACGGAGTCACTTAAGACTGAGAATGCACTCTCTGACTTTGTACAGAAATACCTAGCAATGAGTAGCTCTGTGCATCAGTTTTTCGGAGCGGCTGCAAGTGGAGAACAAGTATATTATATTTGCACTTTGAGCGTGTTAGACCCACTTGGGTCGAGAAATTGAACAGAGTTTTACCGACGCCCTCATGCCAGCGCCCGGATTTATACATTCTAGTTTATGGTGCGATCGCCAATCCTGTCCCCAAGCTTTCTCCTTGTGGTGGCCAAGACTCGATCTAACTGCAGGTACAAGAAAGCTCCAATAATGCCATCGGTGCGAAATTTATTTTTCTTCTAATTGGTCTTCTAGAGAGCGGTCTAATAATCTTTCCGAGAGATTTACCCGAGGGTAGCCCGGGCCCACATATTTTTCTACCAGCATCAATAACTCGCTTTCACCAAAAGGTTTGGTGTAAAAGTCTGTAGCTCCTGCCATGCGGGCTTTAACGCGGTCGATAAATCCGTCGATGCCCGTCAGCATAACGATCGGCGTCTGCCGGAAAGCGCTAGAACTACGCAGCATAGCGCAAATTTCGTAGCCGTCGAGTTCCGGCATGGCGATGTCACACAGAATTAAATCGGGTTTGAGTGGAAACACCAAACTCAATGCTTCGAGGGGATTGCCGATCGTAGTAGCTTCGTAACCGTGTTCATTTAAAATTGACTCAACTGTTTTGCGAATAGTATTGTCGTCGTCAATACAGACAACTCTGGGAGCCTTGGTTTCTGGGGACGACCATTCTTTTTTGTTGTTGGTGGGGGCAACAGAGGGTTCGTAAAATACTTGCACCAATCCCTGCTGCACAAAGGGGTAAATCGCCTTAGCAACAGTGAGCACGTCTCGGTTGAGGTAGCGCGCCATTTGGCGGATCGAAGTGTGCCCGTCGGCCCAGCGTCTGAGAGTATTAAAGGTATTTACAGGCAGCGCGACTCGCAGCTCGGAGGGGTCTGAAATCACCGGGCATTGGTTGGGCGACTGAATGTGAGGGTGAAACTGCTTCCACTGCTGCACCTGTTTGACAATCTTGGCCAGCAGCGAGCTAATTTCTAAGCTGGTCAGTTGAGGAGCCAAAGCTGGGCCCATTTCAAAAGTGAAGGAACCCTGGTGGAGACTCAGCAAGTCAAATAGGGTTTCGTGGATCATGCTCTGGATGATGTTGCGCCCTTGAGCTGGGGTGAGGATGTGGTTTTCTAGCAGAGCCCAGAGGTAGCCGTATTCTGGGGCATTGGTAGATGCCATATAGGGAACTTGGATTTTGTCGAGGGCGGTATCTGCTTTGTAGCGGCGCAGGTAGTCGCGCAACCGAAACAAACTGCCCGCACTCTGGGTAGCGTAAATAATCTGACCGTTGAAGCAGAAGACATACCAGGATTGTCCTGCAAGGGAGCGCTGGGTAGGTTGAGTACCCGTGCTGCTGCCGGTGGAGGTGTAGGCCTCTACGAACAGTTCTCCGGTTCGCTGACCTAACTCAATCAATTGCAGGATGCTGCGGATGTCTATTTCACTCAAATTTCCCTGCATGCAGCTAAAGTGTCCTCCTTAAAACCGTTGGCGTCTGAGCTCGGAAAGACTGTGTGCGGGCGAAAAGATTGACTTTAGTTTCCGTCAATAATTTACGCGCTGATGCCGATCTCACAATTGGGAATTGACGAAAGGGCGATACTTGCTGCTGCTCCTCGGCCGCGCTACCAGTCCACAAGCTGAAACCGCGAAACTCGCGGCATTCTCTAAGTGTAGAGTTTCACCTTGTATTCCCACTGTTGCCTAAACTCGTAGAATCCACACCGCACGATTGCACGGGTTCTTCGAGTGTGCAACGCGGGCATTCCCGACTGGTTCAAGTCTTCGATGGCTAAAGTTTTGAAGTTTTTGGCTGAGTATGCCGTCAGTTTATCCAACACATCTTGGCGTAGTTCAACTTCAAAATACCGAGGATTCTCTGGTTTTACCGCTGCTACCAGCAGCAAGTGCCGATCGAGGCCCGATGGGAACTTGAGGCTAGTCTGTTGGGTTGGATGAGTTGCGATCGAGGTTTTTTTTGGGTTTGCCACAGCCCTAAAATCAGGTGCAGTCAAAATGAACCTTTGTTGGCAATTGTCAGGAAAACCCTCAGTGCCGATCGACCTTTTTGCTCGCCCGCGGCGAGCGTCATAGGCTCGCGTCATTACCTTATTCTAAGGCAGCGCGGTTCAAATCCCTAGTCCGCCGGAGCAGGGCGCAGGCTTGGGGGCTGCAACGGCTTTTCTCACGATCGACCCATAACTAAAGCGTTGTAAAATCAATAGAAAGTTTTTGATGGAAACCCCAGAGGCAAGCCCTGGGCTAACGACATGGGGATTTAGACCTGGGGATCAGTCGGTAGGGACTTTTAAGTCTCGCGAAACGATTGTGTTGCTAAAACCAGAGTGGTATAATTGGCCCAGAGCGATTCGCCAGAGTAAGAATAACTTTCAACTCATTGAAATATCCTAGAGGGCGAGCCACCCCGGCAACGCACTAATCCTATTAATTCGGAATAGTTAAAGGGGAAATAATTGCAGCATAGGTCACGTTCAACCTTAAAAATATGAAGAACTCAGCAAGTCTGCGCTCCTGGAGAAGTAAAGTTCTTTGAGTGAGTAGAGGGATATTTGAATGTCCCGTTGTCGTCTTGAAGGTGGGCAAGAATCCCCCGGCTTTAGACGTGGGGAGGTTCAAGGACTGACCTTTTTCAGGTTTGGGCTATGGCAGTCTCCGCAGTTTTGCTAGTCTTTAATCAAGCGGCATTGGTACTGCTCTCTCATTCCTCCAGACAAATGGTGGCGACCGTACTTTCTGGAAGTTCTCCCGTGAGGACGTGCTATGCGTGAGTGCTGCTAAAGTTAGAAAAAAATGCTATCCCCCGATTGGGCAAGCGATACCAAAAAGTAAGACTTAAGTGGCAAAAAGTTACCCTTACTTGCCTATACTTGTTTACTTTAGGTAAGTTGACTAAAGATCGCACGCAGTGTTATGTTTAGTCAAGAACCTTTGGCTTAAGGGGGATAGCCTACTTATGTTGGGATTAGCGGTCTACCCAACAGCGTAGGAAGTAAACACCACTTATCTTTTAGGCCTTTAAGTAACTTAAAGTTAAGTTGGGATAGGTTTTACGAAGCAGAGGACTATTAGTGTGCTGTATCTAGCGGAAGTACAAAAACAGAAAAGCGGCTTTGGTCTCGGTGGCGGTAAGGCTGAACTGAAACTGCTAGCTTGTCAGCGGGGCGAACATAACTGGAGCGCCGTACCAGGCGATGACGGGATCCCAGTTGAGGAAGCTAATAAGTTTAACGACGGCACGCTGGTGCTGGTTGAGTTGAGCGCTAGCAAGCAAGTGCAGCGGATTCAGGAGGCGGCCCGCCAGTTGGTGAGCATTCTGCAAAATTTCTCGCGATTGCAGGACAAGTTTAAGGATAAGGAAGAGGAAATTGAACAGTGGAAGGCTTCTCTGACGTTTTCGAGTCAGGAACTCAATCGCCGGGAAATGGAAATGCAAGCCCGCGAAGAGCAGTTGGCTCAAATGGAAGAGGAGTTGGAGCGGCTAGAGGCTCAGCGCTCGGAAATTGAAAATACTAGAGATGAAGCTAACCGACTGCGAGAAGAAGTCGATCGCAGTCGTGTGGAAATTGAGACGGCTTGGGAACAGTTGCGGGGCGAGCAGCAACGGGTGGCCCAGCAGCAGTCTGAGGTTCCGCAGGGGGCAGTAGTTGATGAGCAGCAGACCCAGAGGATTCAGGAGTTGATGCAGAAGCTGGGAGGGGCAATTGCTTCGGCTCAAGGGGTGCGGGAACAACTGAATCAGTCTTTTGGTGCGGTGGGCGCTCAACAGGCAATTCTGGATCAGCACTGGCAGCAGTTGGAACAAAAACAGAGCATAGCTCAACAGCAGCAAGAAGAGGTCGATCGACAAAATCAGACCCTCCAAAACCGCTGGCAAGAGTGGTACCAATCTCAAGAAGCTTTGGCGCAAGCTCGGGCGGAGCTTAAAGGCCAGCAAAGTACCCTCAGCGCTAAGCAGAACCAGGCTCAGTCCGTGTCTTTGCAGGTGCGGGCTGTTGAGGAGCTTTACCAGCAAGTTTCCAGGCTCGCATCTGCTTCGGGTGCTGCGGCTACGCAGCAAAAAGTAGATGTGTCAGCTTTGGAGAAGATGCCTGTTGATGAGTTACAGGGGCTGGTGCAACACCTGCAAGAGGATTTGGAAAAGGTGTTCCGGTTTGTTAACGATCAAGAGGAGGAGTTGACTCTGCAGCGGGAGACAATCGAGGAGCTGCAAGGGAAAATTCAAGCTGCTAGCGAGTACGATCGCATGGCTTTGGAAAATGAAATGGCAGATGAACTCGAAAGTTATCAGATGTTAAACGAAACTCTGGTGGGACAGCGCCTCCGGTTGCAGGAACGGGAAGATGTTTTAAAGCAGCATCAGGCGGTTCTGTGGCGGCGACTGGGTACTGCTAATGCTCCAAAACAAGAGCGAGGAGATATTGATTTGGGGCCGATTGTCGCACAGCTCAATACTCAGCGGCAGCAGCAAAGCCAAGAATTGCAAAGACTGGAAAACGAAATTCAGCAGGTGCGGGAAGCCGTATCCCAAATTGAGGCAAATGTCAACCGCCAAAATGGGGAAAGTGAGGCGAAACGCTACGAACTCAAGCAGTTAGAGCAGAATTTGTTCAACCAGAAAGGTGCAGTGGCGCAACTCTGGGGCAGAGTGAATGTTTATCAAGAAATGTTGCAGCCGGTGCAGGACAATTTGACTGGGCTACGCCAAAAGCTCGAAGCGGTGGCGGGGGAACTCGATCGGGTGCAGCAGACTGGAGAGGAGCAAGATCGGGTAGTTTCAGATTTGCGGCAAGTCCTTTCGGGTTTGATAACAGGTTAAAATTTAAGATCTAAAATTATCGAAGGGTGTTCGACTCGACCGATCGCTCCTCCAGGAAATGGATCGGTTTGCGATCGGTTGGGCGCTACGATTAAGCTGGTTAGTTTTTCTACGCTTTCAAAACTGGGCGCCGAGGGCAATATTTGTTGCAGTAGTTGCCGCATTGCCCGTCGCTGCAAGGCCAGGGGTGCTTCCCGCAAAATCGGGCGATTTAACTTGAGGGGAAGTTGAAAATCCATCGGCGGGCTGTCTGCAATTGGAGACATTGCTCGCTGTAGCAAGTCGCTGGCTGCAAGTTCGAGATATTCTACGTCGGCGCGGAGGAGTTCGGCTGTTTGAGCTAGCGCTTGTTGGGCTTTTGGGTTGAAATGAGTTTCCAAATAAGGCAATAATTCCGATCGAATCCGGTTGCGCGTATATTGTAAGTCTTGATTTGTGGAATCTTCCCAAATTGGTAGTTCTTGCTCCTGACAAAATTGACCTGTTTGCAATCGAGTTATTTCGAGCAAGGGACGAACTAAATAGATTTTAGATTTTAGATTGTGGATTTTCGATTGGGAATTTTCATCTTGATTTTCCAATCTAAAATCGGCAGATATTTGGGAGTTGGGATTTTCGGCGGAATTCCCCAATCTAAAATCTAAAATCGGCAATTGAAAATCGAGCAGGGGCCGCCTCCAGGTGAGGGCAGAAAGTCCGTCGGCGCCACTGCCGCGAATCAGGTTGTAGAGAAGTGTTTCGGCGCGATCGCTGGCTGTGTGGCCTGTAACAATGTAGGGGTAGTTGTGGGCGATCGCAATTTCGGTTAAAGCTTGATATCGCCACTTTCTGGCGGCCGCTTCTGTTTTGGGGATGTCCGAGGCTGTTTCCAAATAGTAGGATATTCCCCAGTTTTTAGCTAATTGTTCTACATGATTAGCCGACGCTTGCGAGTCAGAACGCCAACGATGATCGCAGTGAACAATCGCTAGGTTCCACCCCCATTTTGGCTGCAAATCTAGCAGTAATTTAATTAAACACAGAGAATCTTGTCCGCCGGATACTGCTACTAGCAGGCGCTGAGTTGATGGCAATATTTGTCTGTACAGCAGCGTCCTGTGAACTTGAGCGTGCAGGTGCGTCCAATTGGAAGATTCAGCCATGAGAGCAGTTTTTCATTAAGCAAAAATAAGGAAGTTAAACCACGAGCAGTGTACCGGATTTAACCGATGGATTTTGAGCAAAGAAGGGGAAGCATCCCCCTCTCCCAATCTCTCACTCTTTGCCTTCCTAGCTCCACATTCCTATACTTTGGGGGTCGCGGTCTGGATACCGAGAAATAGGAAAGTGATTACTTATTTCTGTTGAGTCACATTGATTTAATGAGTCATCTATATCGGTTTGAGGTGAGCTATCTACGGCGTAGTTTTGCACGGTGTCTGATCTTTCGGCAGCGGCAGGAAGGGCTTTTTGTTCTTTGATTTCAGGTTCGAGCGGAATAAACTCCAGACGCATTCTAAGTTTTCCTTTAGTCCAGTCTTTACCAGCACTTAATAGCTCGCAATCGAGACCGTCTGAAAATAATTTTTCGTCTACCAATTTTGACTGCATAATGGCCATAAATTCGCTGACTTTGAATGTACATTGATACATCAAAGCGCTGGTAGGGGCAGACACAACATCGTCGTCTTGGGGAAATATTTTCGATTCGTCCATATTAATTGTCCTTATTTTAATGAAGGAAGTTCGGCAACGGATTTTGTAACGGATGTAACGGATGTAACGGAGGTGAGGAAGACCGAAGTTATAAGAAGGAAGAAGGCCCTTCGACTTGGCGATCGGGTAAAAAAAGGGAAGAAGGAAGAGGGAGTTAATTATTAGAATCTCGCTGGTTGAGTAAGGTGGGAATTGCCCACCCTACAACCGGAGATGATATTAATCCCGATTCTTTGACTTATCTGTTCTTCTGTAGCTGATTGGTGGATCAGGAATTAGAAAAACCAACCGTAGGAATGTAAACCTTTGCCTAACAGATTAACGCCTAGATAGCAAATCCAAACTACCACAAAACCTGTGGCTGCTAAAATTGCTGGGCGTCTTCCCTGCCAGCCACGAGTAATACGGGCGTGCAGGTAGGCAGCAAATACCAACCAAGTAATTAGCGCCCAAGTTTCTTTCGGGTCCCAACTCCAGTATGATCCCCAAGCTTCGTTAGCCCAAACCGCACCGGCAATAATGCCAACTGTCAGTAAGGGGAATCCTAAACCGATGATGCGATAGCTAATGTTATCAAGAGTTTCTGCTAGATTCAATCGCTGGGGCGAGAGAAGTTCTGCGGTTTGAGTTGGGGCGGTTGATGGGGTTTGAACGGTTGCTAATTCGAGCACTGCGGTGG
The DNA here is from genome assembly GCA_014695175.1 of Microcoleus sp. FACHB-DQ6. GTDB lineage: Bacteria > Cyanobacteriota > Cyanobacteriia > Cyanobacteriales > Microcoleaceae > Microcoleus. The sequence continues at coordinate 24,493 of JACJNV010000034.1, forward strand.
TGCCCAAACCGTTATTGTTGGAGTTGAAAGAGGGTTCGCTGAACACTAATGCGCTGTCGGCGCTGGTTTCTGCAATTTGAGGGTCGGGGTTTTGAGGGCGTTGGAGGCGGTAGTTGCTGTTGCGGTTGCTGTTGGTGCCGAAGGAACTACCGGTGAGTTCGATTTTTTGGCCGCGGGTGACGATTAAAAAGGCGATCGCCAGTAGTGCTCCTACCATTAAAGTTGAGTAACTGAGCATCATGACACTAACGTGCATCATCAGCCAGTTTGATTTGAGGGCGGGTACGAGGGGCTCTGCAGATTGCATGGTTGCCGGCAGAGTCAGGGCTGCAAAGGCGGATATTGCCATTGCTACGGGGGATGTGGCTACTCCTACTAAGCGGGAACGGCTCATGTTTTCCGCGACTAGGTGGATGGCGGTGATTCCCCACACGAGGAAAAATAGGGATTCGTAGAGATTGCTTAAGGGGAAGTAGCCGGCTTCTATCCATCGAGAACCGAGTAAAGCGGCGATGGATAGGTTGGCGACGGCCATTCCTGCGGTGCCTAGGGCCCCCAGGTAGGGAATGCCGGGGAATGCTGCGCCAACCCAGTAAATGAGCATTGTGGAGAACAAAACGGCAAAGGAGATGTTGTCCAGCCAGTTCTGGAGTACGACCAGATCCATAAAAATTACTCCGGTAGTGTTTTTACTTATTTTTGCTAACTAGATCGATCGTACTGGGGTTGGGCAGTTTTGGGTTTGGGATTTTGAATTTTTGTGGCAATTATGAGTGGTTGGCGGTTGTTTATGTGCGAGTGGGCGATCGACTCACCAAGGATTGCCAATCATTCTAAAAGCAGACCAATAATAAGGATGAGAGAAATTCTGACTCCCCACCTTTGCCAATTCCGGAGGTAGCGGCAGATTGCCACCAGAAGTGTGCAGCATCCCCCCTTCAATTCGCACCTCTTGGCGCAACATCGCTAATTGCGCTTGCCGCAGCGCTTCTGCTTTAATCGGAGCAGTTTTTAACTGCGCGTAAAACTCCGACATCAATCCCAAACTGCCCTCGTCGCTGACATACCAGAGAGTCGCCATAGCCGATTTAACCCCTGCTTGCACGGCTAACCCGCCAAAGCCCAACTCGGCTTCTCGATCGCCCACAGCAGTCCTGCAAGCACTCAAAACTAACATTTCAACTTGCGGGCTGTGCCATCCCATTTGCCGCAACTGATCCAAACGCAGTTTAGTATCCCACAACTGAATAAAGGATTCGCTGGGAGCTCCCGATCGAAATTCGGCGTGAGTAGCCAAGTGAATCATCCCAAAAGGCTGCTGCTGGCGCTGCGATTTCAAATTGGCCAGGGTGAAAGCTTCATTCAAGAAAGACTTACCCGGCCACTGCTGCGGCGTGATTGTCGATACTTCTATTTCCACCGCAGGTAAAGGACTCATATTAGGAAATTGCGACGCCCCCATAGCCAGAACTTGGGTATTTTTGAAATTGGCGGGGCTGGTATCTGTCAAACTCAGACTCGGCATCGAGCCAACACTGTAACGCTCTACCAGAAAGCCTTTGCCGTCGTGCAGGGCGCCCATCGGTATCGATCGCAACCCCCTATCGGAGATAAAAGATAAATTCTCAATGCCTTTGGCTTGCAGTTCTGCTTCGAGCGGCGCTACCATCCACTGATAGAGCTGCTGAGCCAAGGGCAAATAACTTTTAGTGTTGCGCTTTACCGGATTAGTCAGTTCATCGCGAAATTTCCGAACAGCTTCCATTACCTGGGCGCGAGAGGTTCCAGGGATGCGCTGGCGAACGGGCGCACCTTCCGGGGTGATCACCATCATTTCCAGTTCGTCAGAGGCTTGGATTTGCTGTTCTACGCGCAAGATGGACGAACTGCTGTAAGGCGGAGCGACTGTAGAACCCCTGGGTACAAAGCTGATATAAATGAGAGCTGGTTTGATGCCTGTGGCTTGTTGGACACTGCGAAGGGTATCTTGGGCATCTTCTAGGGTGGCGATCGCAGTTGTTGATGGCAAATTTAGGTAATCGACAAACTCACTGGTAAATCTCTCCTCGACGGGAAAAATAACGGCGCCGACGTTGGTGGGCAAATTGGAGGCGTCAAGATTGGGAGACGCGGGAGGTGAATTGCGCTGTTGCAAGGAATTAGATATCTGGTTTTGCTGCTGCAAGCTGGGGGAAAATAAAGGATTTGTGCTGGGCGGCTGGTTGGCTGCGATCTCCGGTGTCGGTATCGGTGCGAGATTTATGGGCGCAGCAGCAGGCGCAACCGCTGGATTTTGAGAAATTGTCGGTGCGATCGGCAAATTTGATACCGGCGCTGGTGCTGGCGCTGGTGCTGGTGCTGGTGCGGGTGCGGGTGCTGGTGCTGGCGCTGGTGCTGGCGCTGGTGCTGGCGCTGGTGCTGGCGCTGGTGCGGGTGCTGGCGCTGGTGCTGGCGCTGGTGCTGGTGCTGGTGCTGGTGCTGGTGCTGGTGCTGGTGTCGGGGGGGGTACAGGTGCGGGTGCTGGTGCTGGTGCGGGTGCTGGTGCGGGTGCTGGTGCTGGTGTCGGGGGGGGTACAGGTGCTGGTGCTGGTGCTGGTGCGGGTGCTGGTGCTGGTGCTGGTGCCGGCGCTGGTGCTGGTTCCGGTGCTGGTGCTGGTGCAGGCGTTAGTGTTTGTAAAGGCGCTGGTGCTGGTGCGGGTGCCGGCGCTGGTGCTGGCGCTGGTGCTGGTGCTGGTGCGGGTGCTGGTGCTGGTGCTGGTGCTGGTGCTGGTGCTGGTGCTGGTGCTGGTGCCGGCGCTGGTGCCGGCGTTAGTGTTTGTAAAGGTGCGGGTGCTGGTGCTGGTGCTGGTGCTGGTTCCGGTGCTGGTGCTGGTGCTGGTGCGGGTGCTGGTGCTGGTGCTGGTGCGGGTGCTGGTGCTGGTACAGGTGCAAATATAGGTGCTGGTGCGGGTGCGGGTGCTGGCGCTGGCGCTGGTGCGGGTGCGGGTGCTGGCGCTGGCGCTGGTGCGGGTGCTGGCGCTGGTGCTGGTGCGGGTGCTGGCGCTGGTGCTGGTGCTGGCGCTGGTGCTGGTGCTGGTGCTGGCGGTGGTGCTGGCGCTGGTGCTGGTGCTGGTGCGGGTGCGGGCGCTGGTGCTGGTTCTGGCGTTGGTGCTGGCGCTGGTGCTGGCGCTGGTGCTGGTGCTGGTGCGGGTGCGGGCGCTGGTGCTGGTTCTGGCGTTGGTGCTGGTGCTGGTGTCGGTGCTGGTGCTGGTGCGGGTGCGGGCGCTGGTGCTGGTTCTGGCGTTGGTGCTGGTGCTGGTGTTGGTGCTGGTGTCGGTGCTGGTGTTGGTGCTGGTGTTGGTGCTGGTGTTGGTGCTGGTGTCGGTGCTGGCGATACTGAAGAAGCCGTAATGCTAATTTGCGTCGGCTGTACTCTCTGAGGGTCGGGGCTGAAATAACTTCCCTGTGTAATCACATTTTCTTTCTTTGGACCCCCAGTGGCAATGCTGCCAGCAGTACCGTTGAGTCTGTTATAGTCGGGCCCGACGCTGAAAGAAGTGTTCGAGGCTTTGCCACCGTGGCGAAGGGTGATATTTCCAGCATTAGCGCTACCAGTAGTGGATGCGGAAATGCTGCAAGCTTGCGACAAGCAGTTGTTATCGTTTGTGAAAGTGCCTGTAGCTCGGAAATTAGCGCCGGCTGTAATGTCAATATCTCCTCCGGCTGTTCGGCCTTCGGTGTTGATATGGGTTACTTCGATGTCGTTGCGGGCGTTGAGGGTGACTGCGCCGCCTTGTTTTTCTTCGGAGTTGGCCTCTATTGACCCTGTTTGAATGCTGCTTGAGGGTGCTGCAATACTAACGTCTCCGGCGTTGCTGTTTTTGTCGATCGACCTTGCGTTGATATTGCCTGTTTCTACTTTTCCTGTACGGCTGGTGACGGTGATGTTGCCGCCTGCGGTGGTGTCGGAGTGAGAGTCGATATCGACAGTCCTAATATCACCACTAGCTTCTAGGGCGATCGCACCGCCTTGGGAACTTGTCAGGTTTCCGCTGACTGCAATGCTGTTAGCAGCTTGAATTTCGATCGCCCGAGCGTTTGCATCTTTTAGCGCAACGTCCCCCGCAGCTACGGCTCGGTTAGACGCCGTGAGTACCACTTGACCGCTGGCATTGACGCTGATGCCTGTAGCGTTTGTTTCACCGATGCCTGTGAGCAGTTCGGGCAAGGATGCGATCGACAATGCCGAAGCTGTTACCGTTGTTCCAGTGCTGCTCGCCGCTGAGGGCGGCTCGATTTCCAAACTCAGCAAATTGTCTCCCTGGCTGACGCGCACTAATTTTGTCCCGGAGACTGATGCTACGGTAAGTTGACCGCCTGGGGCAGAAAGGCTGCCGGTGCTGACAACGGTGCCGCCGAGCAAGGTTAAGTTCTGCCCTGACTTGACTGCTAAGTCTGCCGTGCTGATAATTGCCCCTGCTCGATCGGCTCCAAAAGCAAAGGAACTGGGCGCGCCTGTCAGAGATGTGTAAGTGCTACTACCGACAGCGTTAAACGAGTTTGAACCAAATCCAATACCCGTGGCGGTGGTTGCTGTGAAAGAAGCCGGCACGTTTAAACTAGCACTGTTGCCAAATATGATGCCGGATGGATTCATCAGAAACAAGTTAGAATTGCCGCCGGTTACTTGAATTAAGCCGTTAATAATCGAGGGGTTGCCGCCGCCTATGCCCGCTAAAATGTTGCGAATGTTGGGGTTTGATATAAAGTTGGCAATCTGATTTTCCGACAAGCCGAATTCTTTAAAGCTGTGGAAAAGATTTTGTTGATCGCTCGATAATTTTCCGCCTTCAATATCGAAGCGACTGGGCTGCCCAGGAGTTCCGTTTTGGGCTGCGGGAGTGACGGTAGTGCCTGTTGCGTCCGCCGCTGGAACAATTGTTTGACCTTCGGCTTTTGCTTGCAGGAAGTAAATATTTATTAAGACTATTTGCAGAGCAACTGTCAGTTTGCTTATTCTTGGTTTTGAGAGAAATTTAGACTTTTTTTGAATATTTTTGGCGGTTTTCATTGGTTTTTAATGGGTAAAATAAATATAAATCACAGAAATTAGGTAAAGAAACCGACTTTGTAGAAAAAAGTTGGTTGACGGCTGTGTCACTAAATATCTGCACCTGTGCTGTGTTGGGTCAATTTGCGTAGAAGATTGGAAATCTACCCCTCATTTTTACAGGGGGTATTTGTGAGGTATTCTGGTAGTCTTATTGCTAAGTAAGGTTTGCGTCGTCAATGTTCACGTTCCCTTGTTAGGAAAGCGATACGCTTAGCTATAAACCTGTCCACTCGTTCCTTAATCGCCTTCGACAGTGCATAATGCTGACGTTTAGATCACCGTGTCATCGATGAACCTAGTCAGTTAAGACGCTTGACTGCACGTTCCGATGTTGTACAGGTGTTGACTAGGAATGCCAAGATCTGCATAGGTTGTTCGGAACGGTTGAAGACGCTATATTTAGGAAGCAACCGGGTTTCAGACTGCCAGTGCATTCAGGAGTCAATGGCTAGAATTTGCCTCTGCTTTTGCAATTTTTTGAGCGTAGCTTTTCCACAATCTAAATATAACTCGCAAGGCCTAGGAGCTGTATCTTCCGCATGACATATTAAAAAAAACAAAAACGACCTTCCTAAAGGCACTTCCACCCCTAGAAACCGGGTTGTTTAACTATTATTCAGAGTTTGAAGGAAGTATCGGGGTTCAAAAACTAGGTTTCTGCGTCCAAGACTGACCGGGAAATATCCAAAAATATTTTATAGAAAATAAAAAATACTATACACTTGCCAAAAATTAAAATTATGAAAAGAAGAAATGAGAAGGAGTCAGAAGACAGAATTCAGAATTCAGAATACCCCATGCCTGAAGTGAGGGTTAACGGTCACGGAAATATTTTTTTGTGACCAACGATTAAAATCGGGGGCTTTAAACCTCGATTTTCCATCCTTTCGCACATAATTCCTTCTGGATTCTGGCTCCTGAATTCTGAATTGTTTTTCAGTAAATTAAATTGTCAGGGTGTTCGGGAACCCGGTTTATTTAAATAAAAAACCGGGTTTTGGGTTTTTTTTGTCTGAGCTTTTGTGAAGTAAAGCTACTTAAATCCGGCTCTATTTCCCTCTTATAGTCAAGTCCACTATTGCCGATTTCGAGCGGCTGCTTTTCGATTTTAATCGATCGCCCTGTTGGTATTTAAGGGGGTGTGCAGGCGGATTTGTGGAAGGATTTAAGAGTTAATTGGGTGAAGTTTGGACAGTGGGCGAGGGACTGGGTGAAGCAGGGCGCGGTGAAGCAGGACTCGGTGAAGCAAGACTGCGTGAAGGATTTGCAGAAGGAGTGGATTGGGTGGATTTTTTGAGACCGACAAAAGCGTCGTAACGGGTGGTACGATCGCCAATGACGGCCGCTGTAACGCCGATCGACCGCGTGGCGTCTATCCACATTTTTTGGTTGGGAGGAAACTCCGGCAAAGCTAGGTTTTTCGGGTTAAACGCACTCTCGATGTCGATGAAGAAATTGCCGTTGTGGGGTTTAAGTTGCGATCGTACAGTTTTCTGGAACAGTTCGCTGCTTAAAAGCGGACTTTTCGGTGCCGGAACGATCGCATCAACTATGGGAGCTCCTACTGTCATAAACGCTACATCGTTCATCCAACCGCGAGTTACCGTAATCCCTCCAAACGGCGATGTCCATTTAATCGCAGGTTTGCCGCCGACTTGAATTTCCTCCACTCTAAACCCTTTCATTTTCATCGTTTCATCAA
>JACJNV010000340.1 GCA_014695175.1 Microcoleus sp. FACHB-DQ6
CGTTCATATTCTCTACTAGCTTCAGCAAAAATCAATCTGTATCTGGAAATCATAGGCGATCGCCCCGACGGATATCACGAACTGGCGATGGTACTTCAAAGCATAGATTTAGCCGATCGAATTGACTTGCGCGCGATCGGTACGGACACGATTCGCGTGCGCTGCGATCACCCGCAAGTCCCTCCTGATAAGAATAACCTCGCTTACCGGGCGGCGGATTTGTTGGCGAAGCAATTCCCCGATGCTTTGGCGAAATACGGCGGAGTCGAGATTGCGATTCACAAGCAAATTCCGGTGGCGGCGGGACTCGCCGGCGGTTCTGCAAACGCGGCGGCGGTTTTAGTGGGGATGGATTTGCTGTGGCAATTGGGACTTACTCAGTCGGAGTTGCAAGAGTTGGGGGGAACTTTGGGTTCGGATGTGCCTTTTTGCATTACTGGAGGTACGGCTTTGGCAACCGGTCGCGGGGATAAACTGTCGCCGCTGCCGGATTTGGGAGGTTTGTCTGTGGTGCTCGCGAAGTACCGCAACCTCAGTATTTCTACGGCATGGGCGTATCAAACTTATCGCCAGCAGTTCAGTAGTTCCTATTGTGCGGCCCAGGATTTGGAGTGCCGTCGGGAACGGCTGCATTCGGGGCCGATGGTGGCGGCGATCGCCCACAAAGATCGATCGAAAATTGGTCAATTGCTGCACAACGATTTAGAAAAAGTTGCTTTGCCCGTGTACGCGCAGGTGGTGCAGTTGCGGCAGGCTTTTGAGTCGGCGGGGGTTTTGGGAACGATGATGTCGGGTTCCGGGCCGACGGTGTTTGCGCTGGCGGAGTCTCCTGAGCAGGCTCAGCAGGTTATGGAACGGGTTAAGAATGCGATCGCTTCTCCAGATTTGGATTTTTGGGTAGCAAAGTTTAGCAATACTGGGATTCAGATTTTTTCGGAGGGAAACGATACGAAACCGCCGATTTCGAGGGTGTAACTCGAACAGGGTGCGATCGCAATCCGAGTTAAACCTGTTTAATAGGCGATCGATCTAGATGAATCTAACTTTCCGCAGAGTCTATGGAGATCGAAGAACTGATAAAATGGCATGAAACACGGGTTTTAGTTTTGGTGAATTAACCAGAAATTTAAAATCTAAAATCTAGAATCTAAAATCGCAATGGCTGATTTAACTAATCCAAATTCTACTTCTAAGCCTCTGAGTTCGGCTGGGGATGCAACCTCTGCATCTTCTGCGCCGCCGACGATTTTGCGGTGTGTGATGGGTTCGCTGATCGCGGGCGGGTTTGCGGCGGCTTGGTACGCGCTAACTTTGTCGATCGTCCAAACTTTTGCAAATTCGCCCATTCATTCTGACAATGTGACTGCGACTAATATTGGCGCGGCTGTGCGAACTTTAGTTATGGGGATTGTGGCTTTGGGCGCGGGTGTTTTTGCTTTTGCATCTTTGGGTTTGATGCTGCTGGCTGTGCAACTTTTGATTCAAAAGTTGGTGAAAAAACCCACAGGTTGAAACCATCGGGCTGCAAAAACTCTCCTTCGCGCAGGCGGACTGAATACTAAGATCGAAGCAATGGAATTATTTACGATCGGGCACTCCAATCTGAGTATTGAAGCGTTTGTTTTGCTGCTGCAACAACACGGAATTACGGCGGTTGCGGACGTGCGATCGCATCCTTTCAGCCGCTATTTACCTCATTTTAATAAATCGGATATTACAGCTTCTCTGTCAAGTGCCGGCATTCAATATGTTTTTTTAGGCAAAGAATTGGGCGCAAGACCAGAAGATTTAAGCTGTTACGATACTAGCGGCAAGGCTTTGTACGATCGCATAGCAGCAACTCCTCTATTTTCCCAAGGAATTCAGCGCTTGCTAAAAGGCGCATCCAATTATAAAATCTGTTTAATGTGTGCGGAAAAAGACCCGATTACTTGTCATCGCACTATTTTAGTTTGCCACAAACTCAGAGAATTTAATTTAGAAATTAATCACATTCTGTCAGATGGCAAGTTAGAATCGCACCAGGATTTAGAAAAAAGACTTTTGATCAAGTTTAACAAAGGCAAAAAAACTGAGGAACCAATTCAATTAAGTTTGTTTGAATTAAACCCTGATGTGAAAACTGAAATAGTTAATTTAGAATCAGCTTATTATCTTCACGGATTGGAAATCGCTTATGTCAGCAAATAAAGCAATTAATTAATTTACAAAATCTGTCGGTGTTGGCGGATTTTGCTAAGCGAAAATATTTACATTCCTGCACGCCCAACCTAATTTTGTAGGTGCGTATTGCGCCATTTACTGCTATAAGTAGCGCGTCAAACGATTTTTCGCGTAAGTTCTGAGCAACTCTTGACATCGCATACATTTAGAAATTAGGGTACAGCCCTCCACGCCCAGCTTATTTTTATAAATTTTGTTCGATATTTAAAGTTGTTTGTGGTATAATTCTGCGGGACTGTAGCAGAAAGGGGTGCTTTTTGATGAAAGCAGAATTTTATTTTGACTGTCACAAATATATTTGCAGTTTAGTTCAAGTGGATTTTGTCAAAGAATTAAAAATAAAAAATCATCAAGGTTTTGTCTTGGCTGTTAAGCAAGGAGAAAAGATTGGACTTTTGGGGAAAAGTCGCCATAATGCTAAACAAGTTGATGTATCTAAGTCGCATTTTTATAATGTGATCAAAGCGGCAATGAGCGCTTTGGAATTAGAAACTAGAAATGAGGTGATATTAGATAGAAATCGAACTATTGCTGAGGCAGAAGAACTGATTCAGCACCAAAACCGAGAAATTCGCATTCTCAACGAACAGATTAGAATGCTTGCGGCTCGGGTTGAGCAATTGTCAATGGAAAAGCAACAGTTATCAATGCAGCTAGTAGAGAAGGAAATCAGAGACACTGAAATTAGTCAAGAAATTGCTAATTTTCCGGCTTCGGAGGAAGATTTAGCAGCGGCGGAAATGCAGAATAATTTTGTAGAAATTGAATTTGGTCAAGCAATCGATGAATTTTCAGCGTCACAGGAAGATTTAGCGGTGGCGGGAATGGATTATCGGATTGGAGAAACTGAAATTACTCCAAAAATAGAACAATTGCCGATTCAAGATTGTCAATTAGCAGTGCAGCTAATAGAAAATCAACGGCATTCAGAGGAGATTGAGGAAGAAGAAGAAATGAGCGGAAGCGACGTTAAAAGTGCAGATATAGAAATTAGAGAAGAAGTTGAATTTAAAGGAGGAGAAACGGAAATTAAGCGGCTGCATAAAAGAGGTTCACAGAGAAGGATGAGAAAGAAATAATGAGATGCTGTGTATAGTTTGACGCACTACTTATAGCGGTAAGGGGCGCACGGCGCACCATACATATAAAGTTCTATAAAACTTCGTCCCGGTAAATGCAGTGGATTCCTCCTTCATCTTCATAATATTCTTCTCCGTCAGGCAAGAATATTATGAAGGTTTGAGCTCTGCCATCAGATAATCTAGCTTGTGAAACTCTGTTTCCACAATTATCGCGGCGATATCTTTCCCGGCTTGCTGCAAGAGAATCCGATCGCCCTTGAACATCACTCGTTTAATTGTGGCGATCGCATTTTCGCAAAATTCGTCAGCAGTTAAGCGAAAAAATCCCTTGCAACTCGCCGGTTTTCCCCCCGCAGCCTCGCCCACAACAGAATTTTGACAATAATCCCGGACTATCCGTGCAATTACAGGTACGATCGAACTATTGTCAGCAGCATTAAATCCTTCAGTAATTAGCCATTTGCCAACAGTCACATAATTGTTGACAATATTGCACAATAGATAAAATTGTAAATATATAGCACCTGCGTTTTTTTTACCGCTTATGAATAGCAGATTCCTCGATCGACTTCACCACCCCTCACGCCCCGTCATCGTCTTCGACGGCGCGATGGGAACCAACCTGCAAGTCCAAAACCTCACCGCAGAAGACTTTGGCGGCAAAGAATACGAAGGCTGCAACGAATATCTCGTCCACACCAAACCGGAAGCCGTCGCCAACGTGCACCGGGGATTCCTCGAAGCAGGGGCCGATGTCATCGAAACAGACACCTTCGGCG
>JACJNV010000341.1 GCA_014695175.1 Microcoleus sp. FACHB-DQ6
GCAGTAACTTCTCTCGGTTCTACACTAGCAGTCAAACTGTTAAGCCATACCCGCGTAGATGATTCTAGATACGGGATTTACAGTCATAAATTGGGCGATTTGTGGTTGGTTGGAGGCGCTTCTAATACCGGAGGTGCGGTGCTGCGACACTTTTTTACTGATGCTGAGTTGGAGACTTATAGCACACAAATTGATCCAGAACAAGAGAGTTGGCTGGATTATTACCCATTGTTGAAAAAGGGCGATCGCTTTCCGATTAACGACCCGAATTTGCAGCCCCGACTCGAACCGCGTCCAACTGATTCAGTGGAATTTCTGCACGGTTTGCTAGAAAGCATAGCGCGGATTGAAGCGCGGGGATATCAATTATTGCAAGAATTGGGTGCAACTCCTTTGACAAAAGTTTATACTGCTGGCGGCGGGGCAAAAAATTCGGTTTGGAGTGCGATTAGAAAGCGTTATTTAAAAGTGCCTGTTGAAACGCCGATTCATACTGCGGCTGCTTACGGGGTGGCGCTGTTGGCGATGCGGGGTGCGATGGGGATATAAGGCTAATTTTCGCGCACCATCCACACTAAAAATCCCAATATTTTATCTACTGGAGGTAGCGGATAATCGGTAAGATCGATCGTCACTATTTGCCCTTCCAGCTTGAGAAACCGCCAAGCTGTGCCGCTGGAAACGCTGCCGTAGATGACGGAAATCGATCGCCCTTTGGCTTCATTAAATCTCTGGGCCGCCACCATTTCAGCAATACATTGACCCAAACCTACTTTCAAATCTCCTTTTTTAGCTTCCACCATCACAATTACCGGGGCCTCAACGTCTAATTGTTCCGGGGAACGGCTGATGATAAAATCGCAAACTCCTGTAAGTCCAACAGCTACATCAACATTAAATTCCTCACCCGAAAACACGCTGATTTGTTGGTTCAGAATCCTGCGAACTTCCAGCAATACAGGGTTAATAATAGCTTCAGAACGGGCTTTTTCGGTGCTAGTGGCGATCGCCCAAGGCAAATTTGTCTCCAGCATGGTCTGCAAAGCTGTTGCGGGTGCGATCGGTTCGATTTCCGGCAGAAATCTGATTCCTTCCACTACTGTAAGATTGAAGGCTTCTTTAACCTTGCCGATAGTCGTAAATTGACTGTAAGACATAATAGTTTAGGTTTTTATTTCTACTTTTTACTTAGATAAAACGAAGGTTGAAACCGCGTCTACACAAACGAGATCGCCGACGTGGACTAAAGATAAAAACGTAATTATTACCCCATTTTAACCGCCCCTTCTTCAACCCGCTATTCTAGATTTTGCCTGTATAGACGCGGTTTCAACCGCCGGATTTTCTATTACACTCGCTGCAACTTTGCCGTCCTCGGATCGATAATTTTTCTGCCCAAGCCAGAAAACTTAATTGCCAGATTAATTTTGTCGCCCGCCCCTAAAACGTGGGTAATTTCTCCAACTCCAAAAGCATGATGAAAAACCCGATCGCCCGTTTGCCAATCCGTCGATTGTCCATTGGTTCCCGCTTGAGAACTTTCGGAATTAGCGGCTGAATTATTAGTTTTTCCCTTAGATGCAGCCGTTTTCCCCGGTTGAGTTTTCTTCGCACTTCCAGCCAGCAAATGTGTCGGCAATTCCCCTAAGAATAGCGAAGGGGTGCAGTGTTCCCGGAAACCTCCCCACAAGCGGCGTTCGCGAGTGTGGGTGAGAAATAGCAATTCCTGGGCGCGAGTGATGCCGACGTAGCACAAACGGCGTTCTTCTTCGATCGCTTTCGGGTCGTCCAAACTGCGGAAATTGGGAAATAAACCCTGTTCCATTCCGACTAAAAATACCACGGGAAATTCTAACCCTTTGGCTGAGTGCAGCGTCATCAGCGATACGCGGGAATCTTCTTCCTGCAAGTCATCTAAATCGGATGCTAAAGATGCTTTTGCTAAAAATGATGTCAGCGTCGGTTCTTCGTTTTGTTCTTCAAATTGTAGCACTGCATTGTACAATTCTCTGACGTTTTCTATCCGATTTTCGGCTTCTTCGGTTCCTTGATTTTTCAAATCTTCAATGTAGCCTGAATCTTGGATAATTCCTTGGACAATTTGGGAAGCCGGCAAAGTTTCAACTTGCGATTGCCAACGACCAATCATTTCGGCAAACTTAATAATAGCTTTTGCCGATCGCCCTGCTAGAGTATTGACAGAAGATTCATCGCTGAGGATTTCCCACAACGGAATGCCCAATTGAGTTGCAGCGTCTTCGATTTTGGAAAATGTGGTATCGCCAATGCCGCGACGGGGAGTATTGATGATGCGTTTGAGGCTGACGCTATCGTCGGGATTGGCAAGCGCCCGCAGGTATGCTAGGATATCTTTGATTTCTTTGCGATCGTAAAACTTCAGGCCGCCGACAATATTGTAAGGAATGTCTAAACGCATTAACGCTTCTTCAAAGGAGCGAGATTGAGCGTTTGTGCGGTAGAGAATCGCAAAGTTACTGCCGTTTTCGTATTCGGAATTTTGGCGCTTCAAGGAATGAATTTGACCCGCTACAAATTCCGCTTCATCTAATTCGTTGTCCGCCCGCCAGACAACAATCGGAGCTCCCGGTTCGCGAGTCGGGCGCAGAATTTTCTCGATCCTTTCGGTATTGTGTTCGATCAAGTGGTTCGCCACTTGCAGGATGTTTTCGCGCGATCGATAATTTTCCTCTAATTTTACCATTGTCCGAGTTTTCTCGTCGGACAAACCGTCTCCGAAATCCTCTTGAAATTCCAGCAATATGGTATAATCTGCCATGCGAAAACTGTAAATTGATTGATCGACATCGCCCACGACAAAAATCGAGCGGTTTTGCCATTTATCGAAGCTTTTCGGGTCGGCGTTATTTGTTACCAGCATCCGAATCAAATCGTATTGAGTGCGGTTGGTATCTTGGTATTCGTCAACTAAAATATGGCAAAACTTTTTATGCCAGTAACTTAATACTTGCTCGTTTTGGCTCAAAAGTTTAACGGGAACGAGAATTAAATCGTCAAAATCTAGGGCATTGTTTGCTGCTAAAGCGTCTTGGTAGCGACTGTAAACATCGGCAATCACGCGACCTCTGTAATCCGGTTCTGCTGCTTGGTATTCTTGAGGCGACAAGCCTTTATTTTTAGCGTTGCTGATGGCATAGCGGACTTTTCGCGGGTCAAATTTCTTGTCGTCGAGGTTGAGGGTTTTTGTAACAATTTGTTTGACGATACTTTGAGCATCTGATTCATCAAATATCGAAAAATTTTTCTGCCACTTGCGGCCTTTTTCGTCTTGGTATTTTTCAATATCGTAGCGGAGAATGCGGCTGCACAAAGAGTGGAAAGTTCCCATCCAAATGTGCTTGGTAATTCTCTGGTAAATTTGCGATCGCAATTTGGTTTGCACATCCGGGGCTAAGTCTACCAAAGGTTTGCCATATTCCGCTTCAGCTTGCTGAGTTGCCAGCAATTTCTCAATTCTTTCTTTCATCTCCCTGGCGGCTTTATTTGTAAATGTCACCGCCAGAATATTTTCAGGATCGACTCGATGCGTGCGAACTAAGTTAGCAACTCGGTAAGTTAGAGCTCGGGTTTTGCCGGAACCAGCGCCCGCTACTACTAACAGCGGCCCGTTATAATGGGCGACTGCTTGGCGCTGAGATGGGTTGAGGTGGCTGAGGAAATCAGTGGTTTGAGTCATAGCTAGAAAGTTAGTTTAATTTTTTAAGGGGTAAATAATACTTGGTATGCAATACCGCGAGTTTTTTTAACGTAAGGTGCGCTAGGCGCACCCTATATTATAACTAGAACGGTGATTTTTTAAACTTTAAATATTTTTGGGTCACGCGAATTGTTTAAGGTAAGGTTCTTGGCGCGCACCCTACACGATAACTAGATAGGTGATTTTTTTTAACGTTTAAATATCCGTGTCAGCAAAATTGCTGCTAATATTCCCAAGCCAATCCAAATGGCAATAATTACAGCAGCGGCAGCCCGATTTATCGGTTTTCCCCGCTCTATTTCTGCGGTTGCTTTTTCCCGACACTCGGCTAAAACCTCTGGCGGAATCATCTTCAGTACCAGCCAAATTCCCAAAGGTACAATTATCAAATCGTCCAAGTAGCCGAGAACTGGTATGAAGTCAGGAATTAAGTCGATCGGGCTAAAAGCATAGGCCACCGTAAGCCCTGCTAAAATTCTGGCGTACCCAGGTACTCTCTTGTCTGTACTGGCTAAATAAACAGCGTAAGTCTCTTTTTTGAGTCTGCGGGCAACTTGTTTTAAGGATTGCATATAATGACTAATGACTAATGACTAATGACTAATACTTTTTTTAGTTACTAAAAATGTAACAAGCCGGATATTTAGCAATTTCAGTGGGAAGGTAAAGTATACCATCTGTTGTATGTGAGGAGAATCAAGTTTATGAGTTCAAATTTGCAACGTGGCGATCGCATTAATTTCCGTAGTCTGCTAACAGCGTTGTGTTTAACCTTAACTCTCGTCAGTTTTGTGAGATTAGATCCGGCGGTGGCTCAAGAACAGCGGATCAGAACGCTGAGTGTTACTGGGCGGGGTGTGGAAGCGATTCCTACAACTCAAACACAAGTGCGGCTGGGGGTTGAGGTGCAGGGGAAAACGGCGGCCGAGGTGCAGCAGGAAGCGGCGAGACGATCGTCCGCTGTGGTAGAGTTGCTGCGATCGCGCCAAGTCGAAAAACTCGAAACTGCGGGCATTACCCTCAATCCCATTTATAACTTCGACAACAACCAACAGCGCTTGACGGGCTATACGGCGACGAATACCGTCACTTTTAGGATTAATACTGCATCTGCCGGCACTTTGCTCGACGATGCGGTGAATGCCGGAGCCACACGCATCGAAGGCGTGAGTTTTGTCGCTGCCGAAAGTGCGATCGAATCTGCTCGAAAACAAGCAATCAAAAAAGCAACTCAAGAT
The DNA here is from genome assembly GCA_014695175.1 of Microcoleus sp. FACHB-DQ6. Classification (GTDB taxonomy): domain Bacteria; phylum Cyanobacteriota; class Cyanobacteriia; order Cyanobacteriales; family Microcoleaceae; genus Microcoleus. Next base: position 4,975 of record JACJNV010000341.1, read on the forward strand.
GCTCAAGCGCAAGCGGATGCAGCCTTTAGCGCCCTCAACCTGAAGCGGGGAGACATTCTGGGCATTCAAGTCAACGGTGCTAGCGCGCCGCCTCCTATGTATCGGCAGTTTGCTGCCGATCGCGCTGCTGCTGCTAATGTTACAACGCCAGTGGTGGGAGGGGAACAGCAGGTAGAAGCTTCTGTGACTTTGCAATTTGGATATTAAATAGTTAGGGGTTGAACTGGCCACATCAGCTTGACCCTAACTATTTCTCGATTTATCAAGCAGCTTTTTCTACAAAAAACTTTAGCAGTTTTAACCACTTCTGCCCGTAGTCGAGAAATTGTTCGCCTCCCACACAAATATTTCCGTATCTTCGCCCCCAAGAGCCACAACACTCAAAGCCTTAACAGTTTTAGCGCCAAACAAAGTTTCACTCTAAGTAAGTCGGTGGAAAAATTCATAACTATGTAAGTAAATATTAAGTGGCGCACTCTCAGTTAAAGTGTAACTGCTGGCTGCAACTTTGTTGCGGTGAGCAGTTACGCCAAATGGCTACAACCTATTATGAACTCTGAACGGAATCTCTCCTTTTTCAGGAGGAGAGTTCCTCAATAAATAGACTCTCCGTTAAACCCTAGGCGATCGCATTCCTCCTAAACAGAAAAGAGTGGACTCTTTTCTAAGATCCACTCTCTGTTAAACTCTCTTAGGGCTAGCTTTAACAAGCTGGAGTTAAGCCCTTACTTTACCTAGTCCTTAATGATTCTCTTGTCATTAATGACCACTTTGTCCTTGAGTTCAGGACTGCCGGAGATGTGAATATCACTATCCTTATTTTCCTCTGCGGCGGAGTCGGCTAGATATTGGGCAGATGACTTAACATCGTGCGCTGCACCTTGAGGAGATGGGGTTGCATTTTGGGCAGGGGACCTAAAATCAGGCACTGGAGGTTTAGCAGATTCGGCTGCATTTTGGGCAGACGATTTAAAATCATGCGCTGCACCTTGAGGAGATGGGGTTGCATTTTGGGCAGATGACTTAACATCCTGCTTAAACTCCTGCGCTGCACCTTTAGCAGATTGAGCTGCATTTTGGGCAGATGACTTAACATCCTGCTTAACATCCTGCGCTGCACCTTTAGCAGATTCGACTGCATTTTGGGCAGATGACTTAACATCCTGCTTAACATCCTGCGCTGCACCTTTAGCAGATTCGGCAGCATTTTGGGCAGATGACTTAACATCCTGCGCTGCACCTTTAGCAGATTCGGCGGCGCTTTGAGCAGATGACTTGATTGATTCGGCTGCACTCTTGCCAGATGACTGAAGCGATTCTGCTGCACTTTTTATAGATGGCTCCACTGCCTTCGCTGTATCTTTTACAGTCGATCTAAGATCCTGAGTGGCACCCTGAATTTCCTGAGCTACAGCTTTGACAGAAGGCTTAACTTCATCTGCAGTACTCTTAATAGAGTCTGCTGCACTTTGTATAGAAGGCTTGACACCTTCGACTGTCTGCTTGACTGAATCTTTTACTTCTCTAATCGTAGGTTTGACTTCCTCGGATGCACTCTTGACTGCATCTACTACAGAAGGCTTGGCTTCCCTAACTGTCTCATTGACAGATTCGGCTATACCTTTAATCGAAGGCTTAGTTTCCTCAACAGTCTCCTTGACTGCTTCTGCTGTAGCTTTGATAGATGGTCTAACTTCCTCAGCAGTTTCCTTTACTACTGTCCCTAGCTCTTCTACAGTGTGTGTAATACCGTCTGCTACGCTGTGTGCTGCATCCCCTAAATTATCTACAGCACGGTTAACAGTATCAGCAGTACCTTTACCAATCATAGCGCCAGCAACTGAGCCTGCTACAGCACCAATAATGCCTCCAGAGCGAGCACCTAGTATACCACCGACTGCTGCTCCAGCTATCCTCGCACCAAGGCCTGAGCCTGATGATTGATCTTCCTGTGATTCTGCATTTTCGTTAGTCTGAGCCTGAATCTGCTGGTTCTCGCTATTGTCAACTTTCTTTTCCTGGAAGTCAGGATTTGCTTCAGGCTGGTTAAAAGGCTGTTTATTATCAGTCATAGATATCCTTGGGTATTACTGCTACATTTACTAGGCTAACTATATACTTCTCAGAAAATGTACTGCCTAAGAACTAGATTTTGACTGTTACTTAAGAAGTAGATTCTCAAAGGTACTGACCACTAGGGCGCTAGCGGCTCGCTGTTCATTCGACCTTCAAGAAGCTGGAGGCGCGCGTTAGCGAAGCCCTCGAAGAGGATCGCACATCTGGAACAGTCTTAGCTGAGCGCTCCAAAAATGACTCCTGTCTACATACTTGTTTACAGATTAAATGATTAATAGATTTTCTAAAAAATGTCGAGTATCAGCTTATAATTTAACGTTTAAAAAAATAGATAATATTTTTTTGAAAAAAAAGTTGCTACTATTAAATAATTGAATTAAGTGAGTTGTTTTGTAGACGTTGCTGATTTCCGGTAGGAAAGGCTAAATATGCAAGTCAGAGAAACCAGTATCCACAAAGATTGGGGATTTTCAACTGATTTTTTTCATACCCTGATTAAGCAACGCCAGATTTTGGAGTGATCTAACTCACGAGGAGAACTCTTTGAACAGCAACTTGATCGCTTTAGCCACCAGAGGCGATCGCACTTACGTGTAATTGGGCATAAGTTCGATCGCCCCCAACAACCCCCAAAACTTCAATTACTACCGGATCGTCGATCGAAGTGACAGAGATCGACTAAAGTAAACAGAAATTATTATTGGCGGTAATTAGAGTGATCGAGACTTTAGCAACAGGAGTCGCAGCAGCAGGTTCGCTGCTAGCATTGGGCGGGTTAGGCCTAGAGTTGAACTATCGCCGGACTGGAAGTCCAAATAAACTAGAACTAACAGCAGGAGAATGGCACTTAGCCATCTCGGAACCCAACCGCTATCTTTTAGTCGGGGAAATGGAGTTCCGCAACCTGACACAGCGGTTTGAGATTATGTTGCCGGAAGTGCGGGCGCAGGTGAAACTGCTGTCTGATGGAAGTTTAGATGGCGTTACTTCCCAGACAAAGGTGATTCCTTGCCACAAAGAGGCAGCAGCCAGAACAGACGATTACTGGTTCGGCTATATTGTTAAAGCCCAAAAAAACACGAAAATTAAAGTCTCTGTAGACATTCAAGGGCAAGATTTAACCAAATTGCAATCAGCTTGGGTGCAAGTACACTTCGTCACCTACGGCCCGGGCGGGCGCATCCCCAAAGTCCGTAACGTAGTAGTTCCCCTGCAATTTCCCAACTCGGACACCGTGCCCATCGCCCGAAATGTCGGAGTGGCAGAAGTCTTGCCGATTCGCACTCACATACTGGCCGAATTGGACAATCCAGTCGAAATAGTCAAGCGGTACGTGCTGCCGCGCGCCCAGAAAGGGGATATTGTCGCCTTGGCAGAAACTCCCCTAGCTTTGATGCAGGGACGCTACCGCCATCCCAGCGAAGTCAAACCAGGATGGGCGGCAAAGCGAGTGTGCTTGTTTTTCTTGCCCACGTCGAGTTTGGCCACGGCTTGCGGGATGCAGACGTTGGTTGATGTAGTAGGCCCTTGGCGCGTAGTAGCGGCATTTGCGATCGGCGCTGTGGCCAAAATATTTGGCAAACCGGGAGTCTTTTACCAACTAGCAGGGGAACAAGCCAGGCTCATCGACGACGTTACCGGGACTTTGCCTCCCTTCGACCAATTTATTGTCCTGGGCCCAGACAATCCCCAGCAAGTTGTAGAAGAAATTCAACGAGAAACCGGGCTTGCGGCGGCGATCGTAGACGCTAATGACTTGAAAGCAGTTAAGATATTAGCAGCGACCTCCGATTTATCGGTAACATTCTTAGAGCAAGCTTTGCGAAGCAACCCCGCCGGGAATGGTGACGAGCGAACACCGGTCGTTCTAATTCGACCTCTGCTACAAAAATCTTGAGTTGAAAAGAGAAAATTAAAAATTCAAAAAGATGATTTGAAATTTTTAATTTTCGATCGCGCAAGAAAGGGAGAAGAATCAAAAGTTATAAGTTTTGAACTCAAAATTTACCCACTCAAAACTCAAAACTTCCCTAACTCTTCCCCTTTCTGAATTTTTATTTTTAAATTTCCATTCTCCACTTTTATGCTATGACTTCATTTCCCTCCCAAAACCAAAACCAGGTTGTGATTCGCCCGTTTCAGTATCGCGACATCGAGGTGATGGAACAACTGTGCGCGGAAACAGCCGACGAGCCAGAAAATCGCAAGGGCGCAAGCTGCGACGTGGTACTGGGTAGAAAGTTGCAGCAGATTCGCCGCTGGTACGGACTGCTAAAGATTTTTAGCTTGTTTCCCAACCCTTGTCAGTCCCTGTTCCGGGCCCACGTTGCCGAAGAAGAGGGGAGCGTTAAGGGCATAATTCAGATTTCTCCTTTCAACCGCACCCGCAGCACTTGGCGGATCGATCGCATAGGAGTAGACCCGGAAGCCCGCAGCAAAGGAATTGGTTCAATGCTGCTGCGGTACTGCTTTGAGGCAGTCTGGGAGGCGCGGACGTGGCTGTTGGAAGTGAATGTCGGCGACAAAACTTCCTTGGCTTTGTATCGGCAGAACGGGTTTCAGCCTTTGGCCCAGATGACATACTGGACGATCGCCCCAGAACGCCTGCAAGAAATGGCTTCCTCGATGCCAGATTTGCCCAACCTGCTGCCCGTTAGCAACGCCGACGCTCAGTTGCTCTACCAACTGGATACCGCGTCTATGCCGCCCCTGGTGCGCCAAGTATTCGATCGCCACATTCAAGATTTCAAAACCAGTTTTTTCGGCGCTTTAGTCGAAGGTGTCAGACAGTGGCTGGGCAAAACCGAGGTAGTCAGCGGCTACGTGTTTGAACCCCAGCGCAAAGCCGCGATCGGCTATTTTCAGGTGCAGCTATCCCGCAACGGCCAGCAACCGCACGTCGCCCAATTAACTGTACACCCGGCCTACACTTGGCTGTACCCAGAACTGCTGTCCCAGATGGCGCGCCTCGTTCAAGATTTCCCGGTTCAAAGCCTGCAACTGGCTTCCGCTGACTATCAGCCGGAACGGGAAGCTTATTTAGAGCAATTTGGAGCAGTGCGCGTGGAACACAGTTTGCTGATGTCTCGATCGGTGTGGCACAAATTGCGCGAGTCCAAGTTGGTCTCTCTCGAAGGACTCCAGCTATCAGAAATGCTGCAAAGCTTCCAGCCAACTCGCAAACCCGTACCGGGCCGGATGTCCTGGCTCGGCCCGATGGCTGGGGAAGCAGCAGCAGGGCCCCCGTCCTGTGAGATTAAACCCCTGTTGGCTGACTCAGGAAATAGCCAAACAAATCAAGTTAACCCCTTGGGCGGTCAAAATTCCGAATCAGCAGCAACTGATGGTAGCAGCATTTTGCCTCTAAATTTGCCAGAGTTGCCTCTAGACGGCGGCTGGCCGGGAGAACTCAATTCTTAATAAGTGAAAGCAGAAGGTAAAAGGTAGAAGGCAGAAAAAAATAGAATTAATCATCCAAAAAATTCCTTTTTTCTGTCATAATCCCAAAATCTCCCTTCTGCTTTTGATTATTGATATCAACCTAAGATTACCTATCTTATTCTTACTTTATTCTCTTATTCCTTCGCGTTCTTGGCGTCTTAGCGGTTCGTTAAATAAGATTATTTACGCAAAAAAACAGTAAATCTAAAATCTAAAATCTAAAATATAAAATTGATTGATTGATAATGTCTAACGATAAATTATGGATTTCAGCACTGGGATTAGATATCGGCCTCAAACGAGTCGGCATCGCCGGGTGTGACGGCACTGGTTTAATAGCTACGGGCATTACAACACTGGTACGATCGTCCTTCGATCGAGACGTAGCTTATCTCCGAGAACTCGTGCGAGAGCGGAGAGTTCAAATTTTGGTTGCCGGCTTGCCCTACTCCCTGAGCGGAGAATTGGGCACTCAAGCCCGACAGGTGCAGAAATATGCTACTCGCATCGCCACAGCCTTAGAGCTCCCCCTAGAATACGTGGACGAGCGCCTGACTTCGGTTGAGGCAGAGGAATTGATGAAAACACAAGGGATTTCGGTGTCGCAAAATAAGGGTGCGATCGATCGCAAAGCAGCGGCCCTGATTTTGCAGCAGTGGCTAGACGAGCGGAGGCAAAATATCTCCGCCCCTCCCAATCCTTGATAGCTGGTAACAAAGGCGTGATATCCTGGTTGTGCAAGTTTGCTACGCACACCTGTAACCCTTGACAAACTGGAGAAAATTCTGCTGTACCTCGGTACTGAAGAAGCACAAAATCGTGATTTGTCCTCAGTGTCGCTTGCTGACTCGACTGAGATTTAAACGCTGCACTCCTCGCCTGTGGAAAAGGCCGCGAGTCTCGCGGTTTAAGCTGGTGGACTGGCGATCGCCCACTTAGCCAGAATATCGCCACGAAAATTCCCCATTGTCAAGCAAACGTTACTGAATTATTGACGGAAAAAAAGATACACGCGATGTCCTCATCCCCATACCGCAAAAAAGAGAATGGCAATTCCAACGAAGAGTCCGTCACCCTGACGGATGAAGTTGGGCGATCGCTGAGTTGCAACATAGAATATTCTATGAATCTAGAAGGTCAAGAATACGCTTTGCTGCTTCCGATTGACTCGCCCGTAGAAATTTTTACTTGGCAGGGAGACGATAACGACGAAGCAGCAATTCCTGTAGAAGACGAGACCGAAATTGACAAAATTTTTGAGACAGCTAAAGTTGTCCTGCAAGAGCAGAACTTGACGCTCCGACGCACAGCGGTGACGCTGACTGTGGTTGGCGAATTGCCGGAATTTCCCGAAGAGGATATGGCATCCGATGCCGATCCGGATGAGGAGTCGGAGTTCGAGGAGCTGATGTGGCTGACCAGTTTCTACCACGAAGAACAGGAATATGCCATTTATACGCCTCTAGACCCGTTCTTTATCTTGGCTAGAATGGATGACGACGGCAAGCCAGAATTGCTTTCGGAAGAAGAGTTCCAAAGGCTGGAACCGATGTTACCTATGCTGGAAGACCAGTTCTTTGACGATCTTGATTAGAGATTAATTGCAGACACAAGGTCTGATGGCAAAAAGCAGAATTTTTTACTATTTTATAAAAAAGTAAACTGCTCGCCCGATCGAACTTTTTGGAGATGGCCGCTTCTGCCTTCGCGATCGGGCGTTTGAATTGGGCCGCGTGAATAGGGTCTTTTAAAGGGCTTGTATTCGTAACTTTTCGGTCATCAATCGCAGGTCATCAGTCATTAGTCGCTAGTTAACCGCCGCTTATCCAGGACAACGGACTATGAGTAAAGAACAAATGACAAAAGGCAGCGCGCGCGAGAGCCGAAAAGGAACTCCGCAAGTCTCTAAATGGTTGTTTTATCTGGCGTTGCTGCCGGCAATCTGGGGGGTTGGCGCTTGGCAGGGCTGGGCTTGGTGGAGCTGGGCTTCCGCCCCGCCTAAAATAGCTGAAACGTCAACTTCTCCGCCAGAGGATGCTGCTGTTTTGATCCAAATCCCGGAGGGTACTCCCAGTCAAAAAATCGGGCGGGATTTAGAGGCTGCGGGGTTAATTCGATCAAGCTCGGCATGGAATATGTGGGCCCGCTGGCTGACTCTGCAAAACCGCGAGGGAGGTTTTCAAGCAGGAACTTACAAACTGTCGCCGACTCAGCCTCTGAGTGCAGTTGCTGACAAAATTTGGAAGGGCGAAGTCGTACAGCAGAGTTTCACGATTCCAGAAGGGTGGTCGCTGCAACAAATGAGCGCTTATTTTGAAGCGCAAGGTTTTTTCCCGGCTAAGGATTTTATGGCGGTGGCGAGTCAAGTTCCTTACGCTCAGTACCCTTGGCTGCCGAGCGGCCTGCCTCACTTGGAAGGGTTTTTGTACCCGGATACTTATCAGCTAGACGGCGATGCAATTAGCCCGCAAGCTGTCATTAAGCAAATGCTCGGTCGCTTCGAGGAGTTGGCTTTGCCGATATATCAAAAAAATCAGAAGAATACTAAGCTGGATTTGAAAGAGTGGGTGACGCTGGCGAGTATTGTGGAAAAAGAGGCTGTGGTTGCGGGCGAGCGCAATCGTATTTCTGGGGTATTCAACAACCGTCTGAATAAGGGTATGCCCTTGGGTTCTGACCCGACGGTTGAATACGCCCTCGGCATTAGGCAAACGAAGGAAAAGCCTTTGACTTTCAAGCAGGTGGAAACCCCTTCTCCTTACAATACTTATATCAATGTAGGGCTGCCACCAACTCCGATCGCATCTCCGGGAATAGCAAGTCTGGAAGCGACTCTGACTCCGGAAAAGACAGAATACCTGTACTTTATGGCTCGATACGACGGCACTCACATTTTTAGCCGCACGCAGGCGGAACACGATGCTGCGATTGCTAAAGTTGACCAGCAGTTGCGATCGACTCAATAGATAGGCAATGACTAATACAAAAGTAAAAAGTCAAAAGTCACAAAGCAAAAGCAATAATTATTCACTTTTGATTTTTTACTTTTTTAATCTTTAACTTCCAATTTCTTATTTCTAAATCTAAACCTAAAATCTAAAATCATTATGACTTGGGGTAAAATACTACAGCCTGACTTAGTTCTCGGCGATTCAGTCATGAAGTTAACGGGTGATATTCTTCAGGAATATAATATTAAAGGATTAGTTTTGGATGTGGACGAAACTCTCGTTCCCATTACAGCAATGAATGCTTCTCCTGAACTCACCCTGTGGGTGGAACAAATAAAACCCGTAGTATCGCTATGGTTGGCGAGCAATAATTTAAGTCAGACTCGGATCGGTCGGATTGCTGAGTCTTTGGATCTACCTTACATCACGGGTGCGGCTAAGCCGTCCCGCCGCAAGTTGCGAAAAGCTATTAATGCAATGAATTTGCCGGTGGAACAGGTGGCGATGGTGGGCGATCGACTTTTTACTGATGTTTTGGCAGGCAATCGTTTGGGTATGTTTACTATTTTAGTGGAACCAATGGTTGATGCTGGGTATGCGCTTCGCAAGTATCCGGTGCGCTCTTTTGAAGTTTGGGTTTCTCAAGCTTTGGGGGCTTCTCTGAAAATTAAAGATTAAATAGGGCATAGGGCATAGGGCATAGGGCATAGGGCATAGGGCATAGGGCATAGGGCATAGGGCATAGGGCATAGGGCATAGGGCATAGGGCATAGGTAACTAATGACAACAAACAACAGTCAACAGTCAACAGTCAACAGTCAACAGTCAACAGTCAAGAGTCAACAGTCAACAGTCAACAGTCAACAGTCAACAGTCAACAAACCAATGACTAAAACTATTGTTGTTAAAATAGGAACTTCGACGCTGACTCGATCGACTACGGGAAACTTAGCTCTTTCAACTATTGGTGCATTGGTCGAAATTTTAGCTGATTTGCGGCAGCAAGGCCATCGAGTAGTTTTGGTTTCTTCGGGTGCGGTTGGAGTTGGCTGCGCGCGCTTGGGTTTGACGGAACGCCCGCGAAACATGGCTTTGAAACAGGCTGTGGCGGCTGTGGGCCAAGGGCGGCTGATGCGGGTGTACGATGATTTGTTTACTACTCTGCAACAGCCGATCGCTCAAGTATTGCTCACCAGGGGCGATTTAGTGCAGCGTAACGGTTATGTTAACGCTTGCAATACTTTTCAGCAACTGCTCAGGTTGGGCGTGATTCCGATCGTCAATGAAAACGATACAGTAGCGGTAGACGAACTCAAATTTGGCGATAACGATACGCTTTCGGCGCTAGTAGCGAGTTTGGTAGAAGCAGATTGGTTGTTTGTGCTCACAGATGTCGATCGGCTGTATTCCGCCGATCCGCGCAGCAATCCAGACGCGCAGCCGATCGCCCTAGTCCAAAGTATGGCACAGCTCACAGAATTTCAGGTGCAAACAGGAGATTCCCGCAGCGGTTGGGGAACCGGCGGAATGGTGACAAAAATTGAAGCGGCGAGAATAGCAACTGCATCGGGAGTGCGTACAGTCATCACTGACGGCTGCTTTCCTGGTAATATCGAGAAAATACTCAACGGAGAGTCGATCGGTACTCAATTTGAGCCTCAACCGCGCCCTGTAAACGCTCGCAAACACTGGATAGCTAACGTGCTAATTCCGGCAGGGAAACTATATTTAGACGCGGGTGCTGTCAAGGCAATTTCTCAGGGCGGAAAATCGCTTTTAGCTGCGGGTATTGCTCAAGTAGAAGGAGAATTTCAAGCTGATGATTCCGTGCAGTTGTGCGACGCAACTGGCAGGCAAATTGCTAGAGGACTTGTGAATTATAGCAGTTTAGAATTGAGACAAATCCAGGGCTGCAAGTCAGAGAAAATTGCTGAGATTTTAGGCTATGCAGGCGTAGAAACGGCGGTACACCGAGATAATTTAGTGATTGTTTAAACTAACAAATATCGAGACAGTCGATCGGGCAATGAGCGAAGGCAGAAATTGAGGATATTTGCAGCACAGTCTTGCAAGAATTTGTTTGGCTGTGTAGGAACAGCTCGTTCATCGCTTCTGTAAACAGTTCAAATACATTTTGTGCTAATTCTAAAGCTGCTTGGCATTCCGCATTAGTAAGTTTTATCTCTGCTAAAAGTTGCAACATCTCTGGCGCGTTTAAAATGTGATAATTTTCTAAACCCCCATAACCTCCTCCAAAATCAACAGATTCTTTTTGGGTAATTGGCTGTAATTCTTTTACCACTGCTAGCGCCGCTTCAAAAAAAACTTGGGCCGTTCCTTCGAGGGCTTCCACTAACACCAGTTTCTGAATGGGAGACGCTTTCCAAGCGTAGCGTTCGAGCACTGAACAAAGCGATCGAGTTTTTTTAGTTTCTTCACCCCAAAGCAGTCTGAAATCGCCGTAACTCATTAATTGGTTTAAGCCCAGTTCCTCTAGGTATTCTAGATAGTCGTGCCAGTAATAATTTTTTTTATAAGTATATTTATTAACGAGCTCCTGAACTTTGCTATTACTAGAAGATTCTCGCAGTACATATTTATTTAAATCGAGCAATCCCACAGCCAAAGGAGCGAGAACAGGCGCAAAAATTAGTCGTTGATTCGCGTGAATATGTTTATTGGCTAGAAAGTCAAACAAGGGCAATTTTGCAAACTCTTGCTTTTTGGGTTCAATGAATGCTACAATGGCTTTCATACTTTTTTCGCCTGAATAGTTGCTGTCAAGATAATTTTCATACATCCGTTAATTATCTATATTTTCGAGCCTAAATAATTGTGTTTCTTATCATACATATTTGTATTTTAGATCATAGGTAAGAGTGTTTGCCGTCACAGGAAACTGTGACTTGTATCATAGTGTGCCAGAAGTTCAAGCATCTTGTTCGCTAGAGATAAAATGTTCTACATTTAGATTGGATATTTCGGGCGTTGCTCAAAGCCACCCCACAAGAGTTTGATTATTTATTTACAGGCAATTTAAAGGCTGATTAGCTTATCTAGGCAAGTGAGCATTCTGCTCGAACTGCTAAAAAATGCTTTTAACAGAATCGGGATGCTCCCTGCAAATCAGTCCTAGACGCATAGGAGTCTCGAAACCAGGTTTCTGCGGAGATTCATCGCCGCGCAACAAAAATTTTTCTGAGAAACCCGGTTTCTTTAACCGTTGCTTTTATTGCTTCTTCCCTCTTTTCTCTTCCCTCTTCTTATTCCTTCTTCCTTCTTCCTGCGGCCATAAGTCTCCAAATGACAATTTCCAATTCTCAGAATTGCCTTTAGGTGCGTTGTGAGTTACTCTATCTTTTGGATCAGTTAACACAATTATAGGAGTTAATCTTGGAACGGACTTTTTTAGCGATTAAGCCCGACGGCGTACAGCGCGGACTCGTCGGCGAAATTATCGGTCGTTTTGAAGCCAAGGGCTTTAAGCTAGTTGGTATGAAGCTAATGACGGCGAGTCGCGAACTTGCCGAACAGCATTATGGCGTACACAAAGAAAGACCCTTTTTTGCGGGGCTGGTAGACTTCATCACTTCCGGGCCGATTGTGGCGATGGTGTGGGAAGGCGACGGCGTTGTGGCCTCGGCGAGGAAAATGATTGGCGCAACAAATCCTCTGAATTCAGAACCGGGGACAATTCGCGGCGATTTGGCTGTGAATGTCGGTCGCAATATTATTCATGGTTCTGATGCTGTAGAAACTGCCCAGCAGGAAATTAGTCTCTGGTTCAAGGAAGAAGAATTGAGTGCTTGGACACCTTCTTTAACTCCTTGGATTGTGGAGTAGTTTTGATATTCTCCCGATGGTTAATCGGGAGATATAGCTTTTCTCCGATAGATGAAATATCATGTCGCTGACTCACTCATAACTGTAAAATATAGAAGAGTTTGACATTTTTACTCGTTACCAAGCTATTTCTAGTAACGAGAATAAAAAACGTTAATCGGAATTTAAAAACTCCAAATAATTATTAGTCAATTCTTTGACTGCTAATTCGTAAAACTGCTGACCGTGTTCGGGGGTTGCTAAGCCCGGATTTGAACCCATTCTCCCGTCGGGAAATCGGCGGCGGAAGTCAGCAGCACCGAAAATTTTGTGCCCGGAACCGACTTCTTCCGAAAGCGGAGCTTGCTTGATTGCTTCTGGATAAAGATAGTGGGTTAAGGCGACTTCGCTGGGGGTGGCGTGGGAACCTTCTTGGTTTCCGTATAATTCTTTTGCTAGTTGGTAAACTGAACCGCACATGAACCAGTTGCCGATTTGACACTGGATTCGATCGGCATTTGGTAAATTTAAGTCTGACAAATGCGCGTATGTCTCGGAAAATGCTGCTTTCATTGTCGCAATGTTGCCACCATGACCGTTAATGAAGAAATATTTCTCAAATCCCGCTTTTGCCAAAGATGTGATATAGTCCCTGATTACCAATATCAGGGTCTGCGGTCGCAGGCTGATTGTGCCGGGAAAGCTGGTGTGGTGCAAAGCCATCCCGACATTAATTGTCGGGCCGATTAAGGCATTGGCAGCTTCGCCGACACCGCGGGCGATCGCCTTGGCAGCAATGGCGTCAGTCCCGATCAAGCCGGTGGGCCCGTGCTGTTCGGTGGAGCCGATCGGGATAATTATGCCTCGGGAGCTTTCGAGATAAGCTTCTACCTCGGGCCAGGTACTCAAATGCAGCAACATGATAGGCAGTCTACAGAATTTTTACTTGCTATCGTCGATCGTAGCCGGCACGGGAAGAAAAAGGAATTTCGGCAAACTTATTATTGTATTCTTAAAAAAAGCTCTACATTCCCATCGCACCTTTACCGTTATATTACTTAACGTTAATAATTTAACCACTTGATGGCCAAAACTTTACCTTTTAATAACCTTTTAAGAGTAGTATAACTAGCATATCCCTCTAGATTGGGTCTTACGTGGTCAATTAACAGCGGGCAATGTTTTATGAAATTAACACCGACCCCTAAAAATGACCAAACTTCTGTGGCCTGGACGCAGGCAGACAGCGCAGTTCCGGCAACTGCTCTACGGCTGTATTCCTTACACGAGCAAGTAGCAAAGGTCGAGCGCGTGTCTGTGGGATGGACTGGCGAAAGATTCTAAGCGATCGAACTTTCTGGCGATCGTACAAGCGATCGCAGCGCGAGAGTACCTCAGCTACTGAAGAAGGTACCTCGCGGTAGCCACATACAAACATCACTCCCACTTATATTTATGTCTTCTGCTGAATTAAGCGAAAGTCCTTCAAGGTTGGCTGTTGGACAAGCCGGCCGTATCTTGTTATTGGAAGGTGAAGATCTGTTGCGGGAAATGCTAGCTTTAGCCCTTAAAGAACAGGGCTACGAGGTGGTGGTTACTAGCGACGGGCGCAACGCCCTGCCTTCTGTACAGGCTTCTTCGTCATACCACGGTGAATTGGCCTTTAACCTGTTAATTATGGATTCAATTAACGGTTTGGATCTGTGTCGAATGTTACGGCATCAAGGAAATCCCGTCCCTATTTTGATTATCGGTGCTAGAGGAAGTGCCAACAATTGCGCTTTTTACCTCGAAGCCGGATCGGATGATTATCTGACCAAGCCTTTTGGAATGCGGGAGTTTATCGCTCGCTGTCGGGCGCTGATGCGGCGCCAGCGCCTCGGTCGGTTACCGGAACCGAGGACGCTGCAATATAAGAGCATAACTCTGTATCCTGAAGAGTGCCGGGTGTTGGTTCGTGGTCTGGAAGTGAAATTTTCTCCTAAACAGTTTCGCTTACTAGAACTATTTATGAGTTATCCCCGGCGAGTTTGGTCTCGCGATCAGTTGCTAGAAAAAATTTGGGGCCAAGATTTTATCGGAGACAGCAAAACAGTTGACGTTCACATCCGCTGGCTACGCGAAAAGTTGGAAATAGATCCGGGTCAACCGGAATATATCATTACGGTACGTGGATTCGGCTATCGATTTGGTTAAATTTTTAAATCATATCAATTCCGGTTGCACCGGAATTATTGTTGACTGTTGACTGTTGACTGTTGACTGTTGAATGTTGACGGGCGAGTCGCAAAACTGAATGGTTGAGCGTTAACTGTTGACTCGATTTTATTATTCCGATGCAACCGGAAACGATATCAGTTGTAGGGTTGCAAGTGGCAGTCGAATTGACGTAAGGACACAACATTTTTGTGTCCTTATTTGTCTGTGTAGGGTGTGCAATGCAAGAGCTTGAAGGCTCAACCTGTAGACCTATTGTAGCGACCGTTGCCGTTATCTTTTACTCTTGGCGATCGGTATAAACTCACATCTTGCACCATTCTCAAGAACAGGCTTTCCGGCCTGTTCCACAAAGAGTGAATTTTCTTGTGGAACAGGCCGGAAAGCCTGTTCATAAAAAGCTTATGGAGAATGGTACAACATTTCAGCATAAATCAAAACTCCCCTGTCCACTGCCAACAATGAAGTTTCGAGGAATCTCCTGCAACCGCAACAGCCGCTACCATATCTGAACTGGGAATTAATTCAATTAAAGACCATCTCGATGCTTCTTCGGGGCTTTTTTCAACATTTAACAGCGCTGCTGGTTCTCCTGGTGCGAGGCTGACATCAAACTGATTCAGGGGAATAGAAAGTCCTTTACCGACTGCTTTGATATAGGCTTCCTTGCGAGTCCAGCAGGTGAAAAAAGCGCGGGGTTGGAGATGTTCTGGGAGCGAACGCAACACAGTATTTTCTAAGGGTGAAAAAAACTTTTCAGCAATCTCCAGACAAGGAAATTTGGGATTGATACCTTCAATATCGACACCAATATCTCGATTTTTGGTAATAGCAATTAGAGCCATGTTCCCTGAGTGAGACAAATTGAAACGGAGGGTATTTCCCCCTTGGGCGGCGATGAGAGAGGGTTTGCCGTAGGGATTGTAGTCAAAGCGCAAAATGTGAGAATTTATGTTAAGATAGCGGCTCAGAATTGCTCTCAGCGCGCCACGACTCACAATAAATTGCGCTCGACCTTTGGGAAAGCGAAAACCCTCGGCTTTTGTGCGCTCGTCGGTAGAGAGAGTCTCTTGTAAACTCTCCAAGCAAGATTCTGTTTGAGCCAGAGACACCCGCCAAACATGAATTTCGCCCAGATCCAATGTCAAGTCTTGCGGTGGAGAATTCCACGAATCAAAAGCAGTAATCATGTATTTATCTTTTTTTCTGAGTCACCTCATCTAGCATTCCCAGAAACAGGCATCTTGCCTGTTCTACTTTTAGAAACAGGCAAGATGCCTGTTCTACAACAGATGAATTTCAATCGCAAGAATTAATAAATCCAGCTTTGTACAACTTTTCCCGCTAATTGCTGTCCCAACCAAGGCGTATTTGCCGATCGCGACTTCAGACTTTGCCCGTCAACAGTCCAACTCATTTCCGGGTCGAACAAAATCAGCTCAGCAGAGACTCCCGGTGCAACCGTGGCGGGGGTTTGCCCGAGACAAACGGCCGGCCCTGCGCTCAAAACTCGCCACAGTTCTAAAGCCGAAAATTCGCCGGTTTCTACCAGTCCGTGCCACAGTAAAGGCAAAGCTAATTCCAAGCCGATCGCCCCGGGCGGACTATCAGCAAAAGCCACAGTTTTCTCCTCATAAGTATGCGGATTGTGGTCGATCGCGATCGCATCAATTACGCCATCTTTCACAGCTTGAATCAGCGCTAATTGGTCGCTGAGATTGCCCAACGGCGGTTCTAGGCGTAAACTCGGGTCGTAGGGCAACGAAGCAGTCAGAGCATTTTTCCCGCCGGAATCTTTAGAGTTTCCTGAAATTGCCCCGACATTCAACAGCAAGTGCATCCAAGTCACACTCGCAGTCACCGGCAAACCCCGCGCCTTCGCATCTCGAATCAATTCCACGCTGCGCGCGGTAGAAACGCGCATAATGTGCACTCCTGTGCCCGCAGATGCCACCAACTCCAGAATTGCAGCCAAAGCCGAAGTTTCCGCACTCGCCGGAATTCCAGGCAAACCCAAGCGCACCGACACCGCACCCTCTCTCACCGCGCCATTTCCTGCCAAAGTTCGATCGCACGGCCACAAAGCCACAGACTTACCCAAAGGCTTGATATACTCCAGCAAACGCCTCACCAGAGCCGGATTAGACAGTGGCAAACCGTCTGCAAAACCTACCACTGGACAGGAGGCCAGCTCGCCCAACTCGGCCATCTGCTGCCCTTTCACCCCCGCTGTCAGCGCTCCCCAAAAATACAAGCGGGGCAGCCCGGGCGGCAAATTGCGGATATGTTGCTGCAACAAAGCTAGACCGGCCAAATTGTCAACAGGCGGCGACGTATCCGGCAAAATCGCCACTCGCGTAAAACCCCCAGCCGCCGCAGCCTGCATCAAAGATTCCAGCGTTTCCCGATCCTCAAAACCCGGTTCTCCGCTGTGACTGTAGATATCAGTTAACCCCGGCCCCAAAATCAGTCCCTGGCAATCCCGCACTTCCGTGTCAGCGGGAAACTCAGCAATTTTTTCCTCAACTGCTTTGATATCACCTTCAGCAATCAGAATATCAGCGATGCGATCGCTCCCTGAAACTGGATCTAGCACTCGTACATTTTGTAGCAGTTCGCGGCTCATATAACAGAAGGAAGAAGGAAGTTCGGCAACGGATTATGTAACGGATGTAACGGATGTAACGGATGTAACGGATGTCACGAAGAAGGAAGAAGCAATCCACCGCATTAGTTTCAGGAATTAAGAACTTCCTAAGCGTCGGGCGCGGTTGTTATCAAAATTCAAACATTTTTCAGGCGCGAACCCGTAGCGGTGGGCGTTCCTTCCGCTACGGGTTCGCGCTCAGCACTTTACTAATTACAGTGCTCCTGCGGCTGTTTGGTCAAAAACGCCGCCGCTCAAATGAGTTGTGACATTCATCGCTTGTAATACCGGCAAACCATCGGGGCCGTGGGGATAATCAATCACGCTAACGGCTCCGTTTCCTTGTTTGAATTTCCAGAAATGTTCGGGTTGCAAACCGAATAGGTGGCAGAGAATTGCTTTGTTAATGGCATCGTGAGCAACCACAATCCCAGTACCAGAAACAGATTGTACGATTTCTCGCCAAGCTGCGATCGCCCGAGTCCAAACGTGCTGCAAATTCTCTCCTTCGGGCATTTGGACTGTTTCAGGAGATGTTTTCCATTCCTGTAGCAAACCCGGATAGGATTGTTCTATTTCTGATTCAAACTTTCCTTCCCAAAGTCCGTGGCTGATTTCTCTTAACTCGTCGCGGAGTTCCAGTTGCAAGCCGCCGTGATATTGGAGAATAATTTCCGCCGTTTCTTTCGGGCGCAGCATGGAACTGCTGATCGCAAAATCTAATTTTACATCTTTGAGAAATTCTGCTGCTCGCCGCGATTGCTCGCGACCGTTATCGTTGAGAGGTACGTCAATTTGCCCCTGAAATTTACCTGCTTTATTCCAGTCGGTTTCGCCGTGACGCACCAGCAACAATCGCGGGCCTTGGTGTCCGTCCCTCGGTTTGGGAAAAATTTCCCCGGTATGGGAAGTTAAATTCACCGACTCTAATTGAACTGCAACTTTCTTTTTTTGCTCGGCTGGCTCATTGTTGGTAACAGAAGAAGTTCCAAAATTAATGACGCTAATTCCGCAATTTGACTGTTGAATTGATTGATAGTAATCCGGGGTAATTTCCGACGCGGTGGCGATGAGAGCGCGGTTGATTCCGTTGTGACCTATTACTAGAATTGTGCCGTCTTGGTGGCGCGATAAAAGTTCTTGCCAAAAATGACGGGCGTTAGCAAAAATTGCCAATACGGGAAAGTGTTCGATTTCTCCGTCAGCAGATGGGAGTTTCATGGAAAATTTGTCTGGCTGTCTTTGCCACTGCTGATATGCTTCGGGGAATTTGTCGATCGCATCTTGGCGCAGCATTCCTTCCCACAGAGGCAAATCGATTTCCATCAAATTATCAGTTGGGTGGAGGGGGGGCGGATTTGTCAAGCGCGACAGGATGATTTCCGCTGTTTCTTTGGCTCGTTGCAGGGGACTGGTATAGGCGGCATCAAAGGCGATACTGCTGAGTGTGTCGCCTACTTGCAGGGCGGTGCTGCGGCCTGCTTCTGTCAAAATCGATTTATCCAGGCGGCCTTGGATGCGGCGCTCTTGATTGTAGGTGCTTTTACCGTGACGGACTAAGATAATGCGAGTCATTCGATTTTAGATTTTAGATTTTAGATTTTAGATTTAGCCTGCTACCCCGCTGCGGTTGCGCCGTGCGGATATTACCTCATACATCGCGGGTGGTTATGCCGCACTACTCCTGTAGGGTGCGCCATAAGCACCGTTGGGCTAAGGTGTGAACCTTACGCATACATGGCGGAGCGAGGATTTGTGGCGTAAGTCTTGTTGAGGGGAGTCAAAAAGATGAGCCAGTGAAATTTTACCAGTTGTCGGGATACTCTCGTCTGCAACAACCTATGATGAAAGACGGAAAAGATTTAGCCACGGATTCGCGCGGGACGGAAAAGCAGGAATGACACTGAAGCGGGTTATTTTAGGTATTTTAACGGCGATCGCGATCGCCATGGTCGGTTTATCTTTACTTGCTAGTTGGAATCAGCCGCAAATTCAAAGCCGGCTGGAACTCTACCAGACAAATTTGCTGCTGCACGCCTCGGAGTGGCAAGGAGAAAATAATAAGAGTGCTAATTTAAGTTCGGCGCGCAACAATATTGTCGGTGAAGATCCTTTAAATACGGCTTTGACGCAGTATCAAGAAGCGCGAGACTCGAATCAGAAAACTCTCGAAACAACTCAAGCACAATTTAAAGGAATTCAGTCTGCCATCGCCTCCAAGTCGGCTGATAATACTCTGAATTTGGCTCAAAACAAGGCTTTGTCAGAGTCTATCGATCAACAGTCAGTGCTGCTAAACGAACTTGACTTGCGCTTAGGAATTTTGCAGGCAAGCAGCGGCAAAACTCAGGCGGCGCTCCAAACTTGGAAAAATTTAGTCGATCGGTACAACACTCAAATTGATTACGATCCTGCGGCGGTAACTGCTAAAGTTTTAACAGGAATTTGGAGCAATCCGGCTCAACTGCTGCCGGATGCTGAGCCGAGCATTCAAAAGTCTTTGGATGGCTGGTTTCGCTATCGCGCTCTAGCTCAACTTTACAAGTTGCAAGAACGTTCTAAAGAGCTGGCGGCGCTGCAAGCAGCAGAGCAAGTAACGGCCCAGCAAGCTGTAGAAAAGTTGGCAATTATAGTTGGCGTTCCGGCGATCGCACTTTGTATTGGCACGGTTTTGCTGGTTGGTTTGACTGTGCAGTGGTTGTTGCAGCGGAAGCAGTTAGATACAGCAGGTTCCGGCCCGGTGTTGGCGCGAAATGCGAGCTTGACTTGGGATGTGCCTTGGGACGGCGAGATTGTTTGGCAGGTGCTGGTGGTCGGCTTTTTCTTTGTCGGGCAAATCTTGATTCCCTATTTGTTGCTGCCTGTTTCTCTGGCTGTTTTAAAACTCAATCCTGCTACTTTTGACCCGCGCGACAAGGCTTTTTATATCTTTGCTACTTATTTGTTGCTGTCGGGTGGGGGGCTTTCGGTACTGTATTTTTCGGTCAAGTCTTTTTTGCCTTTGCCGGAAGGTTGGTTTCGGATTAATTGGCGGGGAAATTGGTTTTTGTGGGGATTTGGTGGCTATTTTGTTGCTTTGCCTTTGGTAGTTTTGGTGTCGCTGATCAATCAGCAATTCTGGCAGGGACAAGGTGGCAGTAATCCGATTTTGCCGATCGTTCTTGAAGGTAGGGACAACGTGGCTTTGGCGGTGTTTTTCGGCACTGCTGCGATCGCGGCTCCGGTTTTTGAGGAAATCGTGTTTCGGGGCTTTCTGCTCCCTTCTCTGACTCGCTATTTGCCTGTTTGGGGGGCGATCGCAGCTTCTGCTTTCTTGTTTGCGGTGGCTCACTTGAGTGTCTCGGAGATTCTGCCTTTGGCGACTTTGGGTGCGGTTTTGGGGTTTGTGTACACGCGATCGCGCAATCTCCTCGCTCCTATGCTTCTGCACAGTCTTTGGAACAGCGGTACTCTCCTGAGTCTGTTTCTTTTGGGCGGCGGCGCGAGTTAATTCGGGCGGTTGTTAATAATTGTGAATTAACCGAGTTTTTTTGAGAGCGATCGTCAGGGCGATCGACTCTTGCCAAAAACAGCACTAGGGTGTTCGGTGCGCCCCTTATATCTAGCCCGGTAAAATAACCGGAATTCCTATAGGGGCGGGTTCACCCTAATCTGTAATATCAGCAACAGATCCAGATCTGCCCGCCCGGGCCCCTCACTTTAGCGGAAAAATAGGGTTTAACATGGAAGTAATATCTTGTCGGCTGATGATTGAGAAACTGACCCGGGCGATCGCACCAAGCGGAAGTTGACAATCCGGCTAATTTATAGCTAAATTTTAATTTAGGATGAGGCTTAAACCCATGAGCAATTTGAACAGCCACAAGTTAGAGGGAACGCCGAGTTGGATGCGTTTCGCACCCTACGCAGCCTTAGGTCTTTTAATATTTTCTTTCAATTCAGGCAGCGAACTCAATTATTTCTTGAGAGGCTACTTGGTGATTCTACAGGCTCAAGTCGGTATAGTTCTGCTGTATTTTGCGATGTCTAAGTTTCGCAAAAACCCAAATAAATGAGTAAAAATTAGTAAGATTACTTAGCTCGATCGTTCCAGGTCGGGCATTAAAAGTAGATCGCGAAAGTTAAAATAAAAAAACTGGGGAAAGTAAAAATGGTAAAAGATAAAAGCGTAGCAGTTGTGTTAGCTTTCTTTGTAGGAGGTTTCGGAGTTCACAAATTTTATTTGGGCAATAACTTAGCAGGGGTATTATACTTGCTATTTTCTTGGACATTAATTCCGTCAGTGATCGCATTTTTCGATTTTATCGGCCTGCTGCTGATGTCGGAACAAGCTTTTCAAGTACAGTACAATGGCGGAACTTTGCCATCTGGGTATGCCCTCAGAGCGGCAAAAGATGTTACTGGGGCGATCGGCGAATTGAAAAAACTTTACGATATGGGCGCAATTACGGCCGAAGAATATGAAGAAAAACGCCAAAAACTGTTGCGAGAATTGTAATTAAGAAGGAAGTTCGGCAACGGATTATGTAACGGATGTAACGGATGGAAGGAAGAAGGAAGAAGAAAGCCCACTCTTAAAAAAGTGGGAGTGAAATAAGTAAGTGTGAGATTACAGCTATTTAATTAAGGATAAAATTAAAGTGTCTCAAGATTTATACTGGCTGCGTCAAACTCCAAACTGGGTGTGGTATTCTTTTATTCCCTACTTCGGCGGATTGGCGATCGCCTATGCAGGCCAAAAGTCAAATATTCGTAGTTGGATGGGATGGGGTGTTGCCATTACTTTAGCAGCACTAGCGGTATCTTCTTCAACTAATTTGGGTACGATCGTGTGGATTGCTCAAATTGTTACTGCTTTTAGTTTGAAAAAGCGCTATCTCATCAAAACCGCACCCAGAGGTATACTGGTTCCTGCAACTGCGACGAATGCCGAAGAACTAGCAAACGTGCGCGGCAAAATAGATATTAACGAGTGTACAAAAGACGATATGGTCAGAATCTTGGGTTTGCCGATCGTCTACGCCAACGATATTGAATCTTTGCAAAACGAAGGCTACATTTTTACCCACGCCGAAGAGTTATCAGAAATAGCCGGAGTTCCCGAAAGCCACGTCAGACGCATCGCCCCGATGATTTGCTTCAGCTACAATTATCAAAAAGAATTGCAGTTTACTTGGAAACGGTTAAACATTCTTTCGCCGGAAGAGTTGATCGCCAGCGGTTTAGATCGGACTGTGGCGGAAAAAATAGTTAGAGAAAGGCAGAGAAAAGGCGCTTACAAATCAGTTGTCGAAGTCAAGCGGCGGACGGGACTGCCTTTTGATTCCTATCGCCATATTTGTTAATTTGCAGTTGTTAGCACGAACAGCTTATGACAAAAAAATTAGAAGTTGACCGAGAAGAAGTGTATGATACAGATTACCTCCGATGGGCGGTAGTTGGAAAGGCAGCATTGTCGAATATCGCAGACGCATTCGCAAAGCTTTGAAAGATTCCCCCAGTCTCAAACCCTATCTTGAAGAGGTGTTGGCTGAATGCTATGCGGATGGAGCAGAACAAGCAAGGGATGAAACTGGATTGCTTGTAGAGACGTTTCCGCAATTATCAAAAAACTGGGTTTAAAACCCCGTCCTTCTAGGACGACTTTTATGTAAATTTTTGTTGTACCACCTCTTACTTTGTGCCAGATGATGTAGCATAAGGTGGGAGGTAAAACAATGCTAGTCTTCGAGTTCAAAGCTTACGGAAAATCAAGCCAGTTCACGGCAGTAGACGAAGCAATTCGCACTGCCCAGTTTGTTCGCAATAGTTGTTTACGCTATTGGATCGACAACAAAAAAGTGAACAAGTACGATTTGAACAAATACTGTGCGGTATTGGCAGCATCGTTTCCGTTTGCTGATGAACTCAATTCGCAAGCTAGGCAAGCTAGCGCCGAACGTGCTTGGTCTGCTATCTCCCGATTCTACGACAACTGTAAAAAAGGAACTCCCGGCAAAAAAGGGTATCCAAAATTCCAAAAAGACTGTCGTTCTGTCGAGTATAAATCGACTGGCTGGAAACTTGCCGACGACAGGAAATCGATTAACTTTAGCGACAAAAAAGGAATTGGCAAGCTCAAGCTAAAAGGTACACGCGATCTGCACTTCTACCAAATCAACCAAATTAAACGGGTTCGATTAGTAAAACGTGCAGACGGTGTATACGTCCAATTCTGTATCGATGTCGATAGAAAGGAAAACACGGAACCCTCTGGCAATACCATCGGACTAGACGTTGGGTTAAAAGAATATTACACCGATTCAAACGGAGTTACGGTGGAAAATCCTAGATTCCTGAGAAAAGGTGAAAAAGTTCTCAAGCGTTGTCAGCGTCGCGTATCCAGAAAAACTAAAGGTTCCAAAAATAGAGGCAAAGCTAGACAGATTTTAGGTAAGCAGCATCTCAAAATAAGTAGACAACGCAAAGATCATGCAATAAAACTTGCACGGTGCGTAGTTCAGTCAAGCGACTTGATAGCCTACGAAGATTTGAGAATCAAGAATATGGTGCAAAATCATTGCTTAGCTAAGTCTATTAACGACGCATCTTGGTATCAGTTCCGCATCTGGCTTGAATATTTTGGAAAAGTATTTGAGCGGGTAACGGTTGCGGTAAATCCGCAATATACCAGCCAAGAATGCTCTAACTGCGGAGAAGTTGTTAAGAAAACGCTGTCCACAAGAACGCACGTCTGCAAGTGCGGGTGTACCTTGGAGAGAGATTTCAATGCAGCCAAGAACATCCTAAGTCGAGGATTGGGTACGGTAGGGCATACCGGAACCTTTGCACTTGATGCAAGTAACGCTTTGGGAGAATCAATCTCTACTTTGGCTGGAGAAATCCTGTCTCAGCAAATTGACTCGTAGATCAAAGAATCTCTGTGGCTTTAGCCCGGAGAGTGTCAACCTCTTGACATTTACACAAAAAAATGATATTTCAGTATATTGTGAAACTCCTACTTTTCCCTAGCATCAACTCCAAGCCCGGGTAAGTTTTCAAGAATCTACCTTAAATATCAGTGGTAAGCTATCTGAATTATTATTGAAATGCAAAACGACACAATAGTAGCAGTACCGCTAACATCAAATTATGTCTGACTCTCCTCCATCCCAAATCTCCCCAGAAGCTGCACCGGAAAGTGCTGCTACCGAAAACCGCAGTGCCAAAACTAGGCAACTGTTGGGCATGAAAGGGGCCGCTACCGGGGAAACTTCTATCTGGAAGATTCGCTTGCAATTGATGAAACCGATTACCTGGATTCCCTTAATTTGGGGCGTGGTGTGCGGGGCTGCGTCTTCTGGAAACTATGTTTGGAACCTAGAGAATTTCTTGATCGCAGCAGCTTGTATGTTGATGTCAGGGCCGTTGTTGGCCGGGTACACTCAAACTTTGAACGATTTTTACGATCGCGACATCGACGCCATTAACGAGCCCTACCGTCCAATTCCCTCCGGTATCATCTCGATTCCCCAAGTAGTAACGCAAATTTTGGTATTATTAGCCGCTGGGATTGGGGTGGCTTATGCTCTAGACTTGTGGGCGGGTCATGAATTCCCGATAATGACTGTTTTGACTCTCGGCGGCGCGTTTCTAGCTTATATCTACTCTGCGCCCCCGCTGAAACTCAAGCAGAATGGCTGGTTGGGAAATTATGCCCTGGGTGCTAGTTACATTGCCCTGCCTTGGTGGGCGGGTCAAGCTTTGTTTGGTACACTAGATCCCACAATTATGATTTTGACCCTGTTTTACAGTTTGGCCGGGCTGGGAATTGCGATCGTCAATGATTTCAAAAGTGTCGAAGGCGATCGGCAATTAGGGTTAAAATCTTTGCCAGTGATGTTTGGCATCAGCACAGCAGCTTGGATTTGCGTGTTAATGATCGACATCTTTCAAGCTGGGATTGCAGGCTACCTGATCAGCATCCACCAAAACCTTTACGCTGTCATTCTGCTGCTGCTGATAATTCCCCAAATTACTTTTCAGGATATGTACTTTTTGCGTAATCCCCTGGAAAATGATGTTAAATATCAGGCAAGTGCTCAGCCTTTCCTGGTTTTGGGTATGCTGGTAGCAGCCTTGGCACTGGGTCATGCGAGTTAAGCAGAGTTTTGAGGTTTGAGTTAAAAAATTTTGAATTCAAAAAATATAATTCACTTCTCAAAAAAAAATACCAAGCTCTGCAGCGTTAAGAAAAGTTTTGAATTTTGAGTTGTGAATTAAAAAGTTTTTAATTCAAAAAATCTAATTCAAGGCAGCGTGTTATTCAAGAAAAAATGTCGAATTAAAAATTAAGAATTTAAAAAGGCTAGCTTTTTTAATTTTTAATTTTTAATCGGACTTGATGAGGTTTGAAGGTCTGAACGTGGCAGAATTTTTCTCAAATATCAAAGATACATTGAGCAAAGTCACTAACGCAATAAGCGGTAATTCCGATCGAGAACCGCCGAAGGCTGCGAAGGGTAATAAGCTCAACTCGCCGGCATCGGAGGCGGAATTTTCTACACGGACAAGGGATGAGCGAGCGGAGTATGTGGTATCAGAAGATGCTGCACCTCTAGAAGAGTCAGAATATTTAGACTCAGAATATTTGGAGTCAGAATATTTAGACTCAGAATATTTAGAGCCAGAATACGCTCGATATCCAATAGTCAAGCGCGATTGGGAAGGGTTGAAGCGCTTAATCGCTTGGTTAGAAATTGAACCTCAAGTTACTAGCTTGCAAACCAAGGGAAAAGAATTGTTGCGGCCGGGATTAAGTTTGCGGGGAACTAAATCACCCCAAAAACCCGATAGTAGCAAATTGCCGGAAAAGAGGGCATCGCAGAACACCGAACTGCAGAGACATACGGAACTACAGGAAATTAGCGCACCCCAGGAAATTAGCGCACCGCAGGAAATTAGCACACCGCAGGAAAATAGGGCACCGCAGGAAAATACTAAAAAACGGATCTCCCGCCGCCCTAGATTTTGGATAAGTTTAGGTGTTGCCAGTATAGGCGGGGGCGCTTTAATCTACGGTTTATGGATTTTGTACACCTTAGACAAAGGTTTGCCGGATGTTAACGATTTGTCAGCCTTTAACCGCGACGGAACGCTGACTATTAAGGCAGCAGATAATACGATTTTGTTGCAGTCGGGGCCTGCAACCAGAGAGAAACTGAAACTTAAAGAAATTCCCGAATTGTTGGTTAAAGCTTTTATTGCCATAGAAGACCGCCGTTTTTACAAACATCGCGGGGTGGATTATCAAGGTATTGTGCGCTCCATTGTTTCTAATTTGATAGAAAGAGATTTAGTGCAGGGTGGCAGTACAATTACGCAACAATTGGCTCGCGTTGTTTTTCTTAATCAGGAAAGAAGTATTAGGCGGAAAGTCCGGGAAGCTCTTTTAGCTCAGAAAATAGAGCGAGAGTTGAGTAAAGACCAAGTTTTAGAACGGTATTTAAATCTGGTTTATTTGGGTTCGGATGCTTACGGGGTGGCAGATGCGGCTTGGGTTTTCTTTAGCAAAACAGTCGATAAATTAACTTTGGCAGAGATGGCAACTTTGGCGGGTTTGCCGCCGGCACCGAGCGAATATTCGCCTTTGGTTAATCCGGATATTGCTAAGAAACGCCGCAATCTTGTGCTGCAACAAATGCAGGAAGCGAAGGTAATTACAGAGGCTGAGGCGAAGCAGGCGATGGCGCAACCTATTGCGGTTAAACCAAGTGCGCCGAAGCGATTTAAAGTAGTCGCGCCTTATTTTGCTAGTTACATTCGCAAGGAATTGCCGCGCTATGTTTCTCAGGATGCTTTGGAAGCTGGCGGCTTGACTGTTGAGACGACGGTGGATTTGAAGTGGCAGAAAATAGCGGAAGAGGTTGTTAAAAATGCGATCGAAGTTGATGGCCGCCGTCAGGGTTTTGAACAGGCCGCTTTAGTTTCTATGGACACTAAGACTGGGGAAGTTAAGGCCCTGGTGGGGGGCGGAAGTTTTAAGGAAAGTCAATTTAATCGCGCTACGCAGGCTTTGCGGCAGCCCGGATCGACGTTTAAAGGGTTGGTTTATGCAGCGGCGATGGCGGCTGGTTTTTCTCCCTATGACGGTTACGAAGACGAACCAATTATTATCGACGGCTATCAACCGAATAATTATGGCAAAAAATTTAGCGGTTGGCGATCGATGTCTGATGCTTTGACGCGTTCGGTGAATGTCATAGCTGTGAAAGTGTTGATGGATGTGGGCTTTGAACCGGCGATAAAATTAGCCAACGATATGGGAATTAAGTCTAAATTGAGTCCGATTTATTCCCTGGCTTTGGGTTCTTCGGAGGTGAATTTGCTGGAGTTAACCAATGCTTACGGTACTTTAGCCTCGCAAGGGAATTTTATTGAAGCCCACGGAATTAAGCGGGTGATTAATCAGCGGGGAGATGTGATTTATCAGGCTAATTTTAAACCGAAGCGGGTTTTGGATAAGGATAGTGCTGCGATTACTACTTGGATGTTGGAGGGTGTTGTGCAAGACGGTACGGGGGAACCTGCGGCTTTGTCCGATCGCGCTGTAGCGGGCAAAACCGGTACTTCGGAAAATGTCAGGGATTTGTGGTTTATTGGTTACATTCCACAGGTGGTGACTGGGGTTTGGCTAGGGAATGATGACAATTATCCCACCTGGGGAACTAGCGGTACGGCGGCCTATAATTGGCGCGATTTTATGAGTCAAGCTGTTAAGGGAATGCCGGTTGAGAAGTTTCCGAAGTTGCCGGAGTTGGAGGGCCGCAAAGGCAGTATTAAGCCCAAACCGGTGGAGCCTAAGAGGATTATTCGGGGGATGATTGTGAATGAGGATGGTGCGATCGTACCGTACAATCCTAATCCTCAACCGAAGTATTACCCACCGCAAGAGCCGGCTTATGAAGAGCCTGCTTATCAAGAACCTGCTTATCAAGAGCCTGCTTATGAAGAGCCGGCTTATCAAGAACCGGGATATTAAAGTATCGGTTGGTAGTAAGGACTTTAGTTTTTTTTCAATTGCTTTAGCCTCACCATAAAAAAGCCGTCCATCTGATGTCTGTGCGGCCACACTTTCACCCATCCTTCGGGTGATGGCTGTACGGGTAAATCAATTGTTGGGGGTTCTATTTGCCAGTGAGGATTGCTGTCTAAGAACGATCGAATAACTGTTTCATTTTCCAAGGGATGAATTGTGCAAGTTGCATAAACTAATACGCCGCCGGACTTGACAAATGTCGCTGCATTTGCTAACAATTCCGATTGCAGTTGAGATTGTTGTTGAATGTTTTCGGGCGTGTGATGCCAGCGGGCGTCGGCGCGGCGGTGGAGGGTTCCGAGGCCGGAACAAGGTGCGTCTAGTAAAACTCTGTCTGCGAGGTTAACAAACTCTGGGAAATGGCGGCTGTCTCCGGTATGAATTTTAATGGATTTCATCTGGAGTCTGTCTGCATTTTCTTTAAGTTTTTTGAGTCTGCTGGCGGTTTTGTCACAGGCATAAATTGTGCCTTCATCCTGCATTAATTCAACGCTGTGGGTGGTTTTCCCCCCCGGCGCGGCGCAGGCGTCGATGATGGTTTCCCCTGGCTGCGGCCCTAGTAAATGGGTGACTAATTGAGCGCTGCTGTCTTGGATTGTCCACCAACCTTCGCTGTATCCGGGGAGGTTTTGAATTGCGCCGATGCTGCCATTTAGTCTTAATGCTTGTGGCAAGTTGGGGATTCTGCTAGTTGAGATGTTGTGGGTTTTGAAGGCAGCTTCGATTTGGGCGATCGAGCTTTTTAAGGGATTGATTCTCAGGTCAATTGTGGGGGATTGGTTGAACCATTCACAGAGTTGTTCGGTTTCGCTTTCGCCTATTTGTTCGATCCACAATTTTACCAGCCATTCGGGGAAGCTGTGCAGAATTCCTAGGCGTTCGACGGTTGATTTATAATTAGTAACTGTTAATGGGTTTAAGTCGTTATCGGTTAAACGAATGTATTGGCGCAACAAACCGTTGACAAAACTGCTGAGTCCTGAAAATCCGTTTTCTTTTGCTAGTTGAACGGTGGTGTTGACGGCGGCGGAGGGGGGAATCTGGTTGAGATATTCGAGTTGATATAAGCCTAAATGTAGGATGGTGCGGAGTTCTGGCGGTTGTTGGGAGGATTTCTTTGTTGCTAGTTTGTCGATGATGAAGTCGATCGATCGCATTCTCCTGACGCTACCGTAAACTAATTCTGTCACTAAACGCCGATCGAGGTCGTTGAGTTGAGAATTGCTGAAAGCGCGATCGAGTGCGGCATCTGCGAATGCACCGCGGCGGTGGACTTCGCGGAGTGCGAGAAAGGCTATTTGGCGGGGATTTTGCATGGGGAATTGTTGATATGTCAAGTTATTATAGGTTGTTTGAGGATTGAAAATAAAAAATAGAAATCACGGCGATTGAAATCGCATCTATACAAACAAAGATAAGACGGCGATTGAAATCGCGCCTATACAAACGATATCCGCCTCTGCGGACGGAAGAAAATAACCCGGTTTTAACCGCCCGGTCTTTTTTGTTCAAATTTCGTCGGGATTGATGCCCATTTCTCGCAATTTCTCGGATAGGCGATCGGCTTTTTGCTGTGCTAACTCTTTATCTTGCCGTTCTTGTTCCATTTGTTGCTGTGTTAGTTCCATTTGTCGCTGTGCTGATTCCTGTTGTCTTGACAACTCCACATAAGACAAAAACTTCTGTCCATCAGGCCGATAAATTTCCAAGTCTCCCGATGCAGTTTGAAAACGGATCTGCAAACGCGGACTCACCCAACCATCCATTAATTCAATATAGTTGAGTTTTCCATCAGAACGCAGCCAACCAATTAATTCATTATCCTCTGGACTGTAGACATAATATTCTTCGACTCCATAATCCTGGTAGAAATTAAACAGCTTAAACAGTGCTCCGATTCGATTTCCCGGCGAGAGGATTTCAAAGACCACTTGCGGCGCAATATTATCTTCAAGCCACTGTTGGTAGGAACCTCTGTAACCTTTCGGTCTGCCAAACACTACCATCGTATCAGGTGCTTGGCGAGTTTTGTTATCTCCTTCGACGGGATACCACAGCAAATCACCTGCTACAAAGACATTTGCGTTGTCTTTGAATAAGGCATCTATTCCACCTTGAATGGTGACAATTAGTTCAAACTGTTTGGTATTGTCTGACATGGGTTTGCCGTCGCTGTCTGGGTAGATGATTTCTGCTGAGGTTTTAGTTGGAATTGTTGCGGTCATGGGGATGAGTCCTTTGCTAGTATCATCAATTTCTATTTTATGCCTATTTTATAGGACTTACGCAGTATTACACCCGCAACCCGCAGTCCGGCAGGAAATTAATTCCCTGGCGGTATTTTGGGTGAAGCAAAAGACAAAGGACACGGCAGTGCCGTGTCCTGAAAAGTTAAGGCGCTTTTCTTTAAGTCCCTGGGGATTTCTCGGGTTAAGCTGACACCAACGGTTCTAATAAATTGCGTTCTTCTATGGGAAGTTCTAGCAAAACTCGTCTGTCGCCCTTTGTTTCCTTATAGCGGACAGCCGCATTCAGCAGGCGGATGGGAATTTGGAATTCTTCGTATTTGCTGGTTGGTTCTTGCCACAATTCTAACCAAGTGCGTGCGACTTTGTCGCTGAGAATTTCTGACATTAGCAAGGGGATGTTTCCCACAATTACCTGTCCTAATATTGAGAGATATTTGTGTTTTTCATAAACGGCTATCAGGCTGGTGATGCGAGTTTGAGATATCGCTATATCGTGCATGTTGATGAACAGGTTGCAGATAATTAAAGCGGCATCTTCTGCATAAGCTTCATCGCCTGGTTCTAGGCGTGGGAATGCGTCGTCTAAGGCGGCGATGCCTTCATCCCAGCGATTCAATCCGAGAATGGCAATGGCACGGTTGAAGAAGACAGATGAACGTTGATAACCCAGTTCGATAGCTTTATCGTAAGATGCTAAAGCTTCTTCATAGCGGCCGAGTTTGCGTAGCACCCAGCCTCGGCTATACCAAGCCCACTCATAATTGCTGTCAAGTTCGATCGCCCGATCGTAAGATACTAAGGCTTCTTCATAACGTTTGAGTGTATCGAGTAAAAGACCTCGAAGAAACCAAACCAACTGATAATTGGCATCAAGTTCGATCGCTTTGTCGTAAGCTTCTAAAGCTTCATCATAGCGTTTGAGGTTGTTGAGTACCTCGCCTCGGCTACCCCAATACCAATGATTGTTAGGGTCAATTTCGATAGTTTTGTCGTAAGCTTCTAAAGCTTCATCATAGCGTTTGAGGTTGTAGAGTACATTGCCTCGTAAAAGCCAAGCCGACTGATCATTGGGGTCAATCATGATCGCCCTATCAACGGAGTCTAAGGCTTCATCATAGCGTTTGAGATTGTTGAGTACATTGCTTCGGATACGCCAAGCTAACTTATAATTGGCATCAAGTTCGATTACCCTATCAAAAGATTCTAAGGCTTCATCGTAGCGTTTGAGATTGTTGAGTACATTGCCTCGTATAAGCCACATCTCCTCATAATTTGCCCCCTGTTCGATTGCCCGATCAAAGGATGCTAAAGCTTCATCATAGCGTTGGAGATTATCGAGTACATAGCTTCGTAAAGCCCAAATAGATTGATAATTAGCCTCTAATTCAAGCGCCCGATCGAAAGATGCTAAAGCATCATCGTAGCGTTTGAGGTTGTAGAGTAAATTGCCTCGTAAAACCAAAGCTGACAAATCGTTAGGGTCAAGCTCTATCGCCCTATCAAAGGATTCTAATGCTTCATCGTAGCGTTCGAGATTCTGCAAGCAACGGGCTTTTTCTAACCAGTCCCCTGCCTTACCGCGAATTCCTACCAGTTTATTTGCTAGATTCAAAGCCGAAACATAGTCTTTCTTCTCTCTGCAATTTTCAATTTCCCGCACGCAAGCTGCCACGCGAGAGTCTTCACAATCATCTGTTTCCCTTGCCTGAAGGGCACGCAGCAGATATTCTAGCTCGATGACAGCATTAGGCGGTAGTGTTTCCCGATTTAGCTGATACTTCAAATAGCTTTTTTCCGAGCTATTATCAACTAGCTCTTTCCCGATAGGAGTAAATTTTACTCCCAAGCGCTCCAATCGCTGTTTCAATTCTTCTTTTGTGTACCACAACCGCAAAAAATCCACAATTAAACTAATTGGCTCGCCCCGATGCTTCTTCACATCCATGCAAAAGCGCATCAGCACTTCTTGAAGTTCATAATACGACTCGCGCCCGATCGATTCGCTCGTCACATAACCCATTCCTGACAGTTGTTTAAGCTGGCTGGATGCTGTCTGATGCGTCATAAAACAGCGTTGGGCAATCTCTTTAACCATGACAGCCCCGCGCCGATCGCACAAAAATTCAACTATCTTTCTTTGCTGCGGCGAAAGCCAAGCCATCCGCGCCTGATAGTACGGTGTCAATTCATCCAGCGTTTGCAAAAACGGTTTCACAAGTCGATCGAGCGAGTCGCGAGTCAAAAATTCCGCAAAAATCATATAAACGCGGTGGTTGCCGCCAGCCAAGTGATGGATGGCTTCAATTCGAGAACGTCCCCTTGGCGTTTGTATTAATAACTCTAGTTCTTTGTTGCCCTCTAATTTAGCTATATTTTTCAATAACCAGACAACTTGATTTAAATTTAGCTTTTCTAAATAGTGGCGATTGAAAAAGTCGTAGAAAGGCGCTTTTTTATGATCAATTCCTTTGAATAAATGCTGAGATGTCGCGAAAATCGTACAGAAAGGATAACTTTCTAAATAGTCTCGGAATTGCTGCTGCCCGCTATCGCCCAACCCTTCAAACAAGTCATCCAAATTTTCTACAAGTAAAAGCAGAGTGCGATCGGTCGCAAAATCTTTCAGCAATTCTGCTGCTTTCTGTTGAGCGGTATCGGGTAATTCACCGTAAAGCGATTCTACCCGATCGAACAATTTTGCATTGTATTTGGCCGGATATTCTCGTTGGAGCGATCGCAAAATTCGCAGGAGCAAATCGAGAAACGACGTGACGCCCCACTCTTCCTCCCGCAACCAAGCAATCAGCACTTTTTCCCGCAAATCCTCCATTTTGGAAACGCGGTGATACATTAGCGAGACTAAGTGCGTCTTCCCAATACCTCGCATCCCAATCAATAGGTGATGCTGCTTGATCGGCTTAAGGATGCTCAACCGGATTGACTCGACTAGCTCGTTTGCCAAATCGTGACGCTGCACCAACATCTCCTCTAAATCTTCGTGCTTCATCAGACTGGGCGTGAAGCGAGAGACAAGTGTACCTTTCATACTGTCAACCCCCTAGATAGTAACTGGGAACGAGAAATTCTGGTTGAGCCGTTTTCCATGAAATGCTTGTTATACAAGGTTTTTAAGGTTGGTACGTCTAATTTACCATATATTTAAAAAATGTACGTTATTTCTATTGTATATTTTTAAAAGCAGTGTTAGACTGCCTTTAACAAGCAAACAAGCGCCACTAGGTGGTACTAGAGGCGCTTTCGATCGCTTATCAGTTTTTGGGAGCCACTGGCTGGAACCAGTAGCACTCTGATGTTGTTTATGATCTATATAGACCGAGGATTTCTCATGACTAATTATAACAGCGAACAGCTCAATCTGTTCACCCAGCCGATCGCAGTTTCGGTGGAAATGGGCTGCACAGTTGAACGTGCCACCGAATTAGTACAATGCTCAAAAAGCTCAATCTATGATCGGCTAAGGAAAAATAAACCGTATCTGCGACAGGTTCCCACAGGTACGTGGCAAATTTACTCTACAGGCCAAAAAGATGGCTCAATTCTTGTGAATGTTGCCTTCATTTATTCTCCAAAAGATAAGAATTGGAGACTTGCTTGAACTCAAATCTCAAGGCTGCGTTAGTCCAAAGCTTAACGTAGCCTTCTGCCTCTTCGGTTGCTGAGGAAAACAGCAAGCAGAGCCTCCAAATCTGCGTCCCCAGGCAGAGCCGGGAAACAATAAAAAATCTGAAAAATATTCCTTAAGACTTGTTACAATACACAAAACTTCATACTTTCCCCAACACTGGATGACCTTTTTCAACGCCTCCGAACCCCTAATCCGCTGCAAACAGGAACATCTCGACGTACAAGACCTCGAAGGCCTGTTGCAACTCCGCTGGCAAATTGGAAATATTACTCTTTTCTCAGGATTTTATAGCCGCATCGACCAAACTTTTCTGCTTTGGGGTTTGGTGACAGCGGGGATTTTTTTTACCGCTCAGTTTTTCCCCATCAGTTGGAGCTTTCAGGCGATTCTGTGGTCAACTTTGACTTTAGTTGGCACTGCGGGAATGGCTGTTTTGACTTTGTTTTGGGTAAGAGTCGAGCGTGTTAGCTGGATTCTTTACTCTTGGGCGATTTTGATGATAACTGGTTTGGTTCTAACGGATTGCAGTATTTTTGCCGGTTGGGGAGGTTTGTTGCTGCACCTTTGCGATTTGTGGTTGGGGTTGAGCGCGATCGGCTATTTGTTGACGGGATTAGGTTTGCGATCGCGCACTTTTCTCCTAATTGGACTAACTCATTTACTTAGCATACCTCTATTAACCTTTGTTGCACCTTGGCAATATCTAACCACAGGAATAATTATGGCGGCCTGTTTGTTGTTATTGTCGGAATTGCAGTGGGATATGCGTCCGCCGATCGACAATACTTTGCTAAGCGCAGAACAGAAAGAATTTAACAGAATTCAACAGCAACTGCGACAGAGTGGCGCGATTGTATCCGAATAAATCACAAATGTAAAGAATTCTGTACAATAGCTAACACTTTCCATAAATCGTAGACAATAGAAAGATACAGCATCAATAAAAAACAAACTTTAACCAGAACAGGAGTTTTGCTGTTTGACCTGTGAATCGCCAACCTAAGGAGAACGGTGTCAGGGAGGCGACTGGCGAACAAATGCTGTACTTGCCACGATAAAAGTTAATTCGGGTTGACAGTAGTTGTGGAAATCAAAAAGTGGTGCAGGGTTTTTACCGTTTCCCCTGCTTTGCAGTCTTCTCGGAGAGGCTAAACCCTCTACCAGAACAGCCTGAGGAGATTGGCACAAAATTCGACAGTTTGTCAGGCGGATTTTTGAGTCAGCGTGTTTAATAAAATTGGGAAAATGCTCGCTTAGAGCTTTGCAGGACTTACTATTAAACAAGTCCTGCTTTATGATGGGAAATTTAAATTATTTTTTACTCTGACGTGCCTTTTCGCAATATCTCCCTTACTTCCATTAAAATCTGTCCCAACATATTTTTGCCGCTGCCATCTTTACCGCAACCCCAATAGTAATCAATAGGGGAATTTTCCACTATTTCCTCATCGCCAGTAGCGAGTAAAATTTCTCTAATTTCGGCATGAGTTTCAAATTTGCGGAGTACGGCTTTTCTCATGATATCATCTTTGACTTGTTCCCAATCTTTGCGGAGGGGACGAGAGCGATCGCGCCCCATTTTTGCGGCATCTTTCGGCGTTTTTGCTTGGCGAATTTGGTCGCAATGAGCCGTTTTGGGAAACTTTTGTGCTTGAAAATAATGTTCGGTAGTTGCCCAATATTCTCCGTCTAACTCAAATCCATGACTGGAAAAATTAGAAAAACAGCCGTATTCGCTGGCAGTGGTGTAGAAGTAGATAGGCATAAAGTCGGCGATTTCAATTTCGTTAAGAATCTTGGTTTATCGTCAGTTTTACCTCTGTGGATTATCCACTATCTTCAACCGCAAATCAATAGTTTCAAGATGGGAACCGATGTAAGACAGCAGGGCGTAGATGAATACGATCACCCCTACCATTTCCAAAATTTCCTCAACACAAACCATCAAACCGTATATCAAGTTTCGTTTAGTTACCGCATCTGCATAATAGCCAGTAACCATTTCCATGCCAAGTGCTCCACCCACATATATACTGCCTGCTAGTAAGAAAAAGTTTCTTGTTTTCCGGGGTAGGTGCAGGAGAAACTTGAGATAACCCAGCGCAGTAACCGCAACAAAAATCGCCCCAGGAATTACCCAAATGAAGTAAAAAATTCCCCCTAAATGCAGTGCCTTTCGCAAGTCGTTAATAATTAATATTTCGTGCAGACTCAATATTTCATCTAAAGAAAAAAATACAAACATGAACGCCAGGGCTTTCCAGTGTCCAAAATACCGCTCGCCCTGCTTCTTCTTAGCACTAGCAATAATACCTAGCAAAATCGCGCAAAACAGCAAAGTAAATGACGAGTACCACGAAGGATAATTTATTTCTTGGTCTAAGTTAAACAAACTAATCCAGCGTTCTTTATAGTTAAACCCGTAGCGCAGAACTTGTACGATGCAACCAGCAACAGCAAAGAAGAGCACCCAAATGCTGAGAGAGAAGGCAACTCTCTTCGGCGAAACAGAAATAAGGAATTTCATCAAGTTTTTGATAAACTAGAACAAGCAAAATCAAACTATAAAGTAAAAACTTACAAATCGCAAGAGCGGCGCAATCCGCCACCTCGGGTTTTTCTCTACAAAAAATCACCAATCACTGACAATGCACGTTCAAATTGAAACCTTCACTGTCCGCAAGCGGTTTGCCCTGACCATCAGCCGCGGTACAACAGCCCAAAGTACCAATTTATGGGTAAAATTAGCACACGAAGGAATCGAAGGCTGGGGAGAAGCATCGCCCTTTTCCACAGGTTCTCGGCCTCAAACTACCGAAATTCTGCTAGCCGCATTGCAGGAAGTTGCACCGCTGCTAGAAAAATTTACTCCGTTCGATCGCCAAAAAATCGAACAAGTCTTAACAGAGGTCAAGTTACCCTCAGCCGCCCGCGCCGGCATAGACATGGCAATGCACGACTGGCTGGGCAAAAAAGCAGGCTTGCCGCTGTGGAAAATGTGGGGATTAGATCGATCGCGCATCGTCCCCACCTCCGTCACAATCGGCATTAATTCCCCGTCTGGTGCAAGAGAAAGAGTGCGCGATTGGTTTGGCACAGATCCAGCAAGCATCAAATACCGCGCCGTTAAGGTTAAATTAGGAAATCCCGCAGGAATCGAAGCCGACAAAGCTATGTTAATAGCAGTGCTAGACGAAGCACCAGCTAACCTTAAAATCAGTGTAGATGCTAACGGCGGTTGGAGTTTAAAAGATGCAGTAGAGATGTGTCACTGGCTGGAAAAATACCAGATAAATTATGTCGAACAGCCGCTTTCACCCGTCGCCGATATGGAGGAATTCTCAGAACTGTACCGTCAATCGCCCTTGCCAATTTTTGCTGATGAAAGTTGCTTTAATAGTTCTGATATACCCAAGTTAGCGCACTGCGTTCACGGCATCAATATCAAAATGATGAAGTCAGGCGGCTTCACCGAAGCAATGCGGATGATTCACACAGCAAAAGCCTGCAAGTTGCAAGTAATGTTCGGCTGCTATTCAGATAGCGCGATCGCAAATACAGCAGCAGCACAACTTTCACCGCTAGCTGACTATTTGGATTTGGACAGTCACTTAAATTTATTAGACGATCCTTTCACCGGTGCGATCGTCGAAAATGGGTGTTTGCTGCCAAACGGGCGATCGGGATTGGGAGTGCGGCGAGTTGAGATTGTAGAATAGAAGTAAGTAGCTAGGCGTAAATAAACTTTACCATGTAACAGAATATCAAGCTATCATAAACTTTGCGATTGCTTTCCTTCGGCTCGCGAAAGCTAAAGTTTCACTCACTGCGTCCAGGGCTGATGTATTTTCAAGCTTCATCTACTTACAGTGAACCAATGACTAAAAACTATCCCATCAAAAATGGCAAAGTTGCTATCTTGCTGCACGAGGGAATTCTTGGCCCTTCCGGCAAAACAGGCTTAGCATTTTTGCGCTACAGCGAAGCACAAATGGTAGCAGTAATAGACCGCCAATGTGTAGGACAATCTTTACCTGAATTAACGGGCATTCCTCAACAAATACCGATTGTTGCTTCCGTTGCAGAAGCACTGGAATTTGCGCCGGATATTCTGTTAATTGGTATCGCTCCTGCCGGCGGTGTTTTGCCTGCGGAATGGTTGCCAGAAATTAATCAAGCGGTAGCAGCAGGTTTGTCAGTTGTCAACGGTTTGCACGCGAAAATTGCACCTTTGATAACAGTTCCGTTAACCGAAAATCAATGGATTTGGGACGTGCGTCAGGAACCGAAATCTGTCGGTGCGATCGCCTCTGCTGCTGCTGCTAAATTAAGCTGTCGCCGCGTGTTAACCGTCGGCACAGATATGAGTGTTGGCAAAATGTCAACCAGTCTGGAACTCAATCGCACTTGCTTGCAGCGGGGTTTGCGTTCCAACTTTTTGGCAACCGGACAAACGGGTTTAATGATCGGAAATGAAGGCATTCCTTTGGATGCAGTGCGAGTTGATTTCGCCGCTGGTGCTGTAGAACAAATGGTGATAAAATTGGGTTCTGAATGCGATATTCTGCACGTAGAAGGGCAAGGTTCGCTATTGCATCCGGGTTCGACGGCGACTCTGCCGCTGTTGCGGGGTTCGCAGCCAACTCACTTAATTTTAGCGCACAGAGCCGGACAAACTAGCATTCGCAATCACCCGCACGTATCGATTCCCAGGTTATCAAAAGTGGTTGAATTGTACGAAATGGTAGCTGCTGCTGCGGGTGCTTTTGCAGGGGGAAAAGTGAGCGCGATCGCCCTCAACACTCATCACTTAAATGAGGAAGAAGCGCTGTTAGCAATAGCTGAAGTTCAAGCAGAAACAGGATTGCCTTGTACCGATGCGGTAAGGTTGGGCGCGGAGGTTTTGTTGGAGGCGATCGACAGTTGATATGCTACAAGAAATTACAACTAGCAAATCG
The DNA here is from genome assembly GCA_014695175.1 of Microcoleus sp. FACHB-DQ6. Taxonomy (GTDB): domain Bacteria; phylum Cyanobacteriota; class Cyanobacteriia; order Cyanobacteriales; family Microcoleaceae; genus Microcoleus. The sequence goes on from JACJNV010000341.1 coordinate 44,059, forward strand.
CTACAGAAAACTATGACACAAAGCATTCAAGCAAAAACACTGACTCTGCTAGATGTCGAAACAAAATTTAATTTTCAACTTTGTGAAGATGAGCAATTCTTCCGGGAGTGGATTGACGATTTACCGGAAATTAGCGATGACAAAAAGCCAGCGCTCGACAACGTAAAAGCAGGTTATATCAACAGTGTCCAGTACGCGATGCTGGAAGATACCGTAAAAATGGTGGTACTGGCTCCCTTGCTATTTTTAGCAGATTTCTACTTGACTCCTTTTCACATAGAGGCAGAAAAATCAGTTGAACTGACTATGGAAGATGAAGATACAATTGTCAAGGGTAGCATCGATGTCCTGCTATTGCTGAAATCTTTTTGGGTAGTTGCGATCGAAGCAAAACGCTCTCAATATTCTGTTGAAGCTGGGCTTCCTCAGTTACTATTTTATATGCTGAATGGCCCCAGCCCCGAACCAGTAACATTTGGGCTTCTGACGAAGGGTAGCAGCTTTCGATTTATCAAAATGACCAAACGAGACACACCGCAGTATGCCGTCTCTAAACTTTTCGATATTGCGAATCCCGGAAATGAACTTTACGAAGTTTTTCACATTGTGAAGCGGCTAGCTGGTATAATTTCTAGTGACAGAAGTTATCCTTAAATACAATCTATGGAACTAGACTCGGAAAATAACAATAAATTTACTAAGTAGGTAAGCGGGATTAAACCGAGCTATGTAACAATATGTCAACAGGGCTAACTTAGCCACGCTTAGGGCTAAGGATACTTTACAATCCTTAACATAATTGTGTTTTACAGCGCCTACCTACTTAGGTATTGATAACAAGAGTTAATTATAATGAATGATTTAGTTTATTTAACTGCTCATCAATTAGCAAAAGCAATCCGCGTTCGTCAAGTCTCTTCAACAGAAGTAATAGAAGCTTATTTGAGTCAGATTGCTCAATACAACCCAGCACTAAATGCGATTGTGACTCTGGATGCGGAAAATGCGATCGCGCAGTCCAAAGTAGCAGATCGAGCATTAGCTCAAGGAGAAAATTGGGGGCCCTTACATGGAGTACCCGTAACTATCAAAGACACCCTCGAAACCAAAGGATTAGGCACAACCAGCAGTTATCAACCCTTAGCTAATTATGTCCCAAAGCAAGATGCTACCGTCGTCGCTCGACTGCGTGCTGCTGGAGCAATTATTTTGGGCAAGACGAATACACCACAACTAGCTGGTAACTTTCAGACCAACAGTCCTCTGTTTGGTAGAACAAACAACCCCTGGAACCATGAATATACGCCAGGCGGCAGCACTGGGGGTGGAGCGAGTGCTATAGCTGCGGGGTTATCCCCTCTTGAACTTGGTAGTGATATTGGTGGGTCAATCCGCGTTCCCTCTCACTTCTGTGGCATTTTCGGCTTGAAACCAACCCAGAATCGCGTCTCAACATTTGGACATATTCCAGAATTACCAGGAACACCTAAAACTATCCACCACTTACAAACAATAGGGCCTCTTGCCCGCTCTGTAGAAGACTTGCGATTGTGCCTGTCACTGATTCAAGATCCAGACCCCCGCCAGCCAGAAGTAATACCGATATCCAAACAAGTTAACCCAGCAACCACGCTACAATCGTACCGCTACGCTTGGACAGAAGGTTTTGGTGAGATTCCAGCCACAGCTCAAACCAAAGCTGCTCTAGAGAAATTAGCATCATCCCTGACAGATATAGGATGCTGTGTAGAGCAACACAACGAGCCGCCAAATTTTGATAGCAATGCGGTACGTGAGACTTACTTCAATATTTATAAATTTGAATTGGGTTTATCCCAGCCAAACCTGACGCAGATTCAACAGCAACAACGATATGTCACCGCCCTCATTGAGCGCGATATTCTGATTGCTAATATCGAAAGTTTCTTATCTAATTGGGATGTTTGGCTGTGTCCAGTGGTGCCAGTGCCTGCTTTCACCCACCGTCAGCCAGGAGAACCCATTGAGGTGGATGGTCGCGAATTCTCTTATTGGACAACAATAGGTGCTTACGTAACAATTTTCAATTTAACTGGCAACCCTGCCGTAGTGCTGCCCTTTACCCAGTCAAAAGAAGGACTACCCATCGGGGTGCAAGTGGTGGGACGGCGTGGAAGCGATCTGAAACTGCTAGAGATTGCGGAAAAATTAACTCAAGTAACTGGTTTTTTTCAACGCCCGCCTGGGTATTAGAAATGTCATTTGTCATTGGTGTCGGGCATCTGACTGCGGGAGCAATGACCAAGAGCCATCGGCGTTGTCCCAGCCCATAAAGATTACTCTGTACCCTACGGTATAGCTTGAAAAAAGCCTGACGGTAGTTAAGTAGGTAAGCGGGATTAAACCGAGCTATGTAACAATATGTCAACAGGGCTAACTTAGCCACGCTTAGGGCTAAGGATACTTTACAATCCTTAACATAATTGTGTTTTACAGCGCCTACCTACTTAAAGCTAATTTTATGGAATCATAATGAATGAAAGTTTTTTTTCGTTGCCGTCTGAATGCGCCATTCGCCCGGCCTGTGCTCAAGACATCAAATCAATTAGAAAGTTAGTTTGGAGCGCCAAACTCGATCCAACTCAGTTGCGCTGGGACCAATTCTGGGTCATCGAATGCGAGGGAAAATTGGCAGCTTGCGGACAGTTGCGGAACTTTGCGGGCGCGCAAGAATTGGGCAGTCTGGTGGTGGCGAAAGATTGGCGCGATCGAGGTTTGGGAAGCTACCTCACAAAATATTTAATTCAACAAGCTACAGAACCGCTATACTTAGAATGTTTGGGAAAGCGACTCGCATCATTTTATACTCGCTTTGGCTTCGTAGAAGTTTCCGTACAAGAATTGCCGCAGTCGCTTAAATTCAAGTTCGGTTTGTCTCAATTAGCTAAAACTTTATTCAAAATTCCTGTAACAATTATGCAGTATCAAGCAGGTTGTCTATAATTATGACTTTTATGAATTTAAGATTCTGAATTTATGAATGGATTTTAAGTTCGACCTGTTCAATAATTGGATAACAGGGTGCGATCGAGCTACATCGATCAAAAACTCCTACCGCCTCCTGATATCTGCGTAAGTCTCGATCGCCTATTTTCTATGCCTAAATAGGTAGGTACAAATCAATATCGCATGGGGAGGGTGGGTGAGTTGCCAAGTTTACTTGCTTATATCATAGATCCGCTTACGGGTCCCTAATGGCGCACAGGGTGTCAGAAACCGGGTTTTTAGGGGTTTGGTGCGTAAGTTACGGACTAGATATTTATGGATATTCCGGATTGGGCGATGGAGACTGCGTAAGTTCATAATTCACCGTTCGCGGTAGTCCAGTTAGCTAAATTGGCACAGCAACCAGCCTGATATCTAGGCAGAAACCATTGCAAAATCGTTGTTTGCAGGTTTAAAAGTGTCCTGTGCCAGTACCAGACTCGGAAAGTGGACTGGCGATCGCACCAAAGATATTGGACTCCTGGCAAATTAGTAAGTGTAAAGCAAGTGAGTCACAACCCAATCAAAAAATTCAACCCAAAAATTCAACCCAAAAATAAAACATTTTCACAGCAGCAGTAATGCGGAATCACTCAAGCGCTAATGTAGCTAACAACATCGACCCCTGAGGTAAATCCCACCAACGGCTCAACCATGAAATCCTTAATTCAATACCTCGGAATTACTGGATTTAGATTCCCCGCAACCGCTTCTCAAACCCCCTCAACATTTCAAAAATTCTTTGCCTTTTATCCTGATAAAACCACGGAAGGCAAGAACAATGAAATATCAAGGCAATCAATCAATCTTAACCGAGGAAATGCAGCCTCTCAAATAGCATAAACAGACAATTACACATCCATATATTTGAAAACAACAGGAGTAAATATCATGTTCAACGTAGTAAAAGCTTTCGGCTCGATTTTCTCTACCCAAGGATACAGCGGAGCTAACAATATGCTCATCAAAAATTACATCAACACCAATTTTAACTACTTCAACGAAGAAGCAGTCGTTGATGAATCGATTTACCCGAATCAAACAGGTCGCGTCCGCTTCCAAGGTAGCTGGTGGCCCGCACGGTGCGATGGCCAAATCACCCTCACACCGGGAGACACCGTTTATGTTATCGGCGTTGACAACATCACTCTGTTAGTTTCCCTCGCTCCCGCAGACTAAATCAGAGCATGAACGACCTGGTAATCAATTTCAACCAGGAAATGCTACTTTTCAAAGAACACAAAATAGGCGATTAAACTTCGATATATTTTAACACAAAAGGAGTCAACAAAATGTTTAACGTAGTAAAAGCTTTCGGTTCTATTTTTTCTACTCACACCTACAGCACAGAAAACAATCTCTTAATGGATAACTACATCAACACCAATTTCCACTACTTCAACGAAGAAGCAGTCGTTGATGAATCGATTTACCCGAATCAAACAGGTCGCGTCCGCTTCCAAGGTAGCTGGTGGCCCGCACGGTGCGATGGCCAAATCACTCTCACACCGGGAGACACGGTTTATGTCATCGGCGTTGACAACATCACTCTGTTAGTTTCCCTGGCTCCTGCAAACTAAACTAGAACTCGATCTAAACCTTTTCACGGTCAGAACCCCGACTTCTTCAAGAAGTCGGGGTTCTGACTATTATGTTTTTTAGCGGCAATTTGGCGATCGCTTCCACTCAACACCTGACGCAAGAGAGCAATATCTGCCTCTGTTTATTTGCCAGTAGAAATATGGCAGATCGCGCTACAATAAAATGGCATTTTTGAGAGCTTGTTTGTTGAGGCGATCGCCGACTTGAGATTCGCTATTTTCTCGGGTGACTGCTGCTTTTTCTGATGCCTTAGCGATCGGCGGTAGTGGTTCGAGCAGTTTGGCTTGAGCTTCCTGAATTGAAGGGTAATTTTCAGCCCAGGATGAAATCGCTTCTGAAAGGACATCGATCTCATCGGATAAGGGTTCAATTAGCTGGGCTAGTTCGGTTAATTGTTCGGCCCCGAAGATCGATCGCTGCTGAGTTAATAGTTCGATAAATGAGTCGATATTTTGTTCGGGGAGTGACATCGATTCCCGTTGGATTTTGTTAATTGTTTGGCGAACAAATTCGAGAGACAAATCTAATAATTGCGCGATCGTCTCTAAATTCATTCCAAACGCTATCATCCGACGAATGGCTTCTAACTTCGCCTGCCGCTCACCTTGTTCGAGTCCTTCTTCTAAACCTTCTTGCTTGACTTCCTGGTAAAATCGAGTTTGTCTGAGTTCGCTTAAATTCAACATGGCGGCAATTTCCTCGCGGCTTTTCTGGGGGAGTTTGTAGACGATAATTGTTTCGATGAGGTTAATTAAATCGCGTAGAACGGTTGGATCGGACAACTGTTGTCGGGCCATTGCGATCGACTGCCGTGCTTGTTCTGCTGCTGTCTCTGCTGGCTCGATTACCAGTTTAACAACTTTGACTCCCAGCGATCGATCTGCGGCTTCTGGCAATTCATCGAGGTAAATCCGTTGGACGCGCTGACTGGTTAAGAGTTCCTGAAATTGCAGCATCTGTTCGTGTTCGATGCGGCGATTGGGATAGATGACAACCACGCGCCAAGGATTGAGGGGTTTGTATTGTCGCAGATAGAGAAAGAGTTCGCCAAAGATGCGGTAGTACAAGTCGGCATCGGGTTGAAACTGAACTTCAGCTAAGTAAAATGGTTTTTCAGGTTCTTCGGTTTTGGGGAGAAATAACCCGTCGATGCGGAATGCGAGTTGTTTGATTTCGCGGGAGGTGAATTCATAGGCGGTGGCTTCGTCTGGGGAACGATCGATCAGTTCAAAGAAGAAGCGGGGAAATTCCTGAAACAGGCTGTAGAAAATGGTGTCTGTTTTCATGAGTTGTCGATGCGAATCGAAGATGGGTACTATACCATGCCAAGAGAGGAACAAGCATGACACAAGAATCGATTTTTGAAGAAAGCAGTGGCAACGTATTCGCTGACCTCGGTCTGAAGGATGCAGATGAACTTTTTAGGCGAGGAAAAATAGGGATTCAAGTAATCCGTCTTCTGAAACAACGGAACTTGAAACAACGCGAAGTTAGTCAACTTCTTGGCCTTCCACAACCAGAAGTATCTCATTTAATGAACGGAGAGTTTCAACGGTTTAGCGAGGGCAAACTACTGCTTTTTCTCAAGCGACTCGATACGGAAATTACCTTACATCTTCGCCCTCGTAATGGGGGAAATCAATCTGCTGAAACTGTGATATTGCTATAGGGCTTTGGGAACCGATCGCCCTGTTGATTTTTTTCGCAGAGGTGATCGGGGATTTCTAGCTTTTATTTATTTGACTCGTCTCATCTTTCTGCAATGCTGTCAGGACTTGAAAGCACAGCTTGAGCAGAAACAGCAGAAATCCTGCGTGGGGATTGAGGCAAGTGGCAACGCCAACCACTGCAAACTCGGTTACTTTGAGCCATTTTTTCTTATTTGAAATCTTCATGTTGGTCATCTTTGTTGAAACTCTCAACAATCTGCCAAATGCCAGATAGGAGGCTGGTTTTAGATCCGATCGCCTACCGCTCAGGTTATGTACAAGTTTGTCCAAGTTACGATCGCGTCGCTATAATTGGAGAAACCTGAAACCACTACATGACAGAACCTAGCGGGCGATCTCTGAGGCTATCGCCAACTCAACTGAAAAACGCGGACAGCGCATTAGCAAAATTTGGTAGCAAATCTGATTTGGCTGCTCAATTAAAGATGTCGCGTACCACCATCAACAATTTTTTCAAAGGTGAACCTGTTCAGCGCAAGCAGTTTCTTTGCATCTGCAAAAAGCTCAAACTGAAATGGGAACCCGACGCTGAACAGGTTCAGGAGAAAGGTAAACCACCGAATTCACTGTCAAATCTGCCTGCCGAGAGCGTCAAATATCCTGTTGATGCGTTAGTTCAGCAGGTACGATCGCGCCTCCACGATCGCATCCAACGGTTGCACGGCACTATGCCGCTTTGCGGGATCGATCGTTGGGTGCCGTTGGGTGACTTATTTGTGGATGTCAATATTCTGGAGGAACTCAGTAGTAGTCGTAAATCCGAATTGGATGATTTGTGGCAGGACTTCAGCCAAAATCCCAGCTACCGCAGTTTGGATCGCATTGGTTTGGGCAAACAGCTAAAACGGGTATCAGGTTTAGAGGTGCTGGCAAAGAATGCGAACCTGATGGTGGTGGGCAAACCGGGTTCGGGAAAGACCACGTATTTGCAGCGAGTGGTGATGGAGTGTAATGCAGGAAATTTACAAGCGCACCTGATTCCCGTATTGATTAAACTGCGAGAGTTTGTGGACGATGGGCGTGAGGTTGCCTACTCGCTAGACGATTATCTAGAGGGATGCTGGCGGTTATCGGATGCCGAAACTCAATTGGTACTAGATCGAGGTCGGGCGCTGGTGCTGCTGGATGGGTTGGATGAAGTGACGGGAGAAGATGGGAAGAACATTGCGAAGGAAATCAAGCGGTTTGCTCGTGCTTATCCGCAGGTGCAGGTAATTGTAACTTGTCGAACGCAGAGTCAGGAATCGCGGTTTGAGCGGTTTGATTATGTGGAGGTGGCGGATTTTAATGAGTCGCAGGTGCGATCGTTTTCAGAACATTGGTTTAAGACGGTGATGCGGGATGAGTCAGGAGGATTGGCAAAAGCGCGAGAGTTTTTAGAACAACTATTTTTAGAGGCAAATAAGCCGATTCGGGAGTTAGCGATTACGCCGATTTTGCTGAGTTTGACTTGTGCAGTGTTTCACCAAACGGGGAAGTTTTACTCGAAGCGTTCCCAGCTTTATGAAGAAGGGTTGAAGTTATTGCTAGAGCAGTGGGACGAACGTAGGGGAATCGAGCGAGATGAAATTTATCGCGATTTGTCGGTAGAGCGGAAGCTGGAGTTATTGAGCCATTTGGCGGTGAAGAAGTTTGAGCAAGAGCAATATGTGTTATTTGAGCAGGTGGAGATTGAAGAGTATATTGCGGAGTTTTTGGGGATTGGGCAGCGGGATAGTCGAGCGGTGTTGAGGGCGATGGAAGCGCACCATGGATTGTTGATTAAGCGAAGTGAGAAAGTTTGGTCGTTTTCACACCTGACGTTTCAAGAGTATTTAGTAGCGAAGTGGTTTTGTAAGCTATCCGAGCTAGAAAAATTCGTAAATCACATTACAGAGAGGCCGTGGAAAGAAATATTTTTGCTGACAATTGAATTACTGAAAGACTCTAGCACTCATCTTGAATTTATTAATATAAGAGTTATAGAAATACAAAGAGACATCACTATTGTAGGCGAAATTATTGACTGGATAGATCGAAAATCTAACTTAGCAGCTCTAGAAATCAATCATTGGATAAGTATGAGTAGAAAAATGCTTGACGCTGTTGATTTAGGAAAAGATATTGTAACTTTATCAAGTGAATATTTGAAAAAAAGTAGTTTTACTGCTGGGTTAATATCTGAATGTAGGTGTTTTTATTTCGATTTATTTAATGCTTACAGCATTTCTGATGGATTTATATCGGATGCGAATATATTAAATCATTTATCCCTATACAATAGACTCAACAAGGAAGTAATAGATTTTGTTTTGATATTTGATAATTTACTTTATTGGTTAATAAGATCTCTTCCCTCGTTTCCTTTTTTTCTCAGGGATTATTGTGTTCTACACCAAAAAATTAATGAACTAGAAAAATGCTTACTCCAAATTTTTAACATCATTAAGGCTGCTAGTAGTCGAGGAATATTTTTTAATGAGATTTATGAAAAACTACTTTGTTTATGGAATAAAATGCTTATTATTAAAAGTAAATCGATTGCAAGTGAAAAAGATAGGGAAGGTCGTGAAATTATCGATTTATGGAATAATTTGTTTAACGAGTCTAAAAATGAAGGTTTTTTGAATTTATTAAAAAATACTATAGGCAGCAACAGAGACATTCCTCACCAATGGTTACTTGATGACAAACAGAAAGAAGATTTAAGTAGATATTATGAAGCAAATAAGTTATTAGTTGATTGTCTTATTATTGCTCTGAAATTTAACAGCGTTAGTACAAAAATAGGAGATACAATCAAAGAAAACTTATTGCTCCCGATCGCCGAACTAGAAAAACGCAAACGTGAAAAAGCAGAGTAGGGCAATTGGCTATAAATCGTGTATTATCTAATTTCGGCAGGGTTTATTTGAATAAACCGTGCCTTGAGTATGCTTAAATAAGTTGAGACACATACTAGCCATATTTAAACCAGTGAACTTTCAATCAGTCATTGCCACCTTAAACAAATTCTGGAGCGATCGAGGCTGCCTGATCGCCCAATCCTACGACACAGAAAAAGGTGCAGGAACCATGAATCCCCACACCTTTCTCAGAGCAATCGGCCCCGAACCTTGGTCTGTCGCCTACATCGAACCCTGTCGCCGCCCCACCGACGGACGCTACGGCGAAAATCCCAACCGCTTCCAACATTACTATCAATATCAAGTTTTAATTAAACCCTCTCCTCCCAACATCCAAGACATCTATTTAGACTCCCTCAGAGCATTAGGAATTAGCCCAGAAGACCACGACATTCGTTTCGTAGAAGACAACTGGGAATCGCCCACCCTCGGAGCTTGGGGCGTCGGCTGGGAAGTCTGGCTCGACGGCATGGAAATCACCCAATTTACCTACTTTCAACAGTGCGGTAGCATTGACTGTCGCCCCGTCTCCATTGAAATTACCTACGGACTAGAACGCCTCGCAATGTATCTCCAAGAAGTCGATGCTATGACGAAAATTCAGTGGAAAGATGGCATAACTTACGGCGACGTTCACCTGCAAGGAGAAATAGAACAGTGTACTTATAACTTTGAAGCTTCCAATCCAGAATTGCTGTTTACTCTATTTGGATTGTACGAGCAAGAAGCCGAACAATTGACCAAAAAAGGATTGGTTTTGCCTAGCCTTGATTATGTGTTAAAATGTTCTCACACTTTCAATTTACTCGATGCTAGAGGTGTGATTTCGGTAACTGAAAGAACTCGGTATATCACCAAAATTCGCAATTTGGCGCGGCGAGTGGCTCAGCTTTATTTGGAACAGCGCGAAAAGCTGGGTTTTCCTTTAGAAAAAGCTGTAAAAGTTTGAGTTTGAGTTGGATTGTGGGGCGGGCATCTTGCCTGCCTTAAGAACGGGCTCTCCGGCCCGTTCCACAAAGAGTGAGTTGGATTGTGGAGTGGGCATCTTGCCTGCCTCAAGAACGGGCAAGATGCCCGTTCCACGAAAGCCATATTTTTAATTAATTAAATGCCTAATTATTCGGAAAATAATACAGAAACAAATCCTCAACTGCGAATTGATAATGTTAGTTTAAAAACACCGATCGCCTCAAGTCATTTGTTGGAAAATATATCGTTTCAGGTACACAAGGGATCTCGCGTGGCAATTGTTGGCCCTTCAGGTGCCGGCAAAACAACGCTGTTGCGCTTGCTAAATCGGCTCAGCACTCCCACCAGCGGCTCGATTTATCTGGAAAATACAGAATATCGGCAAATACCTGCGATCGAACTCCGCAAACAAATCACCCTCATCCTGCAAGAATCCAAGCTTTTGGGAATGTCGGTGCGAGAAGCATTGGCTTATCCTTTGAAGCTGCGGGGCGTGACTTCATCAAACATTGCTGAGAGAATTAGCGGGGCGATCGAACAACTGCACATACCCCAAGAATGGCTCAATCGCAGCGAATTGCAGCTTTCCACAGGCCAAAAACAGCTCGTGGCGATCGCCCGCGGCATCATCCTGCAACCAAAAATCTTGCTTTTAGACGAGCCAACATCCGCCCTAGACGCAGGAAAAGCCGCCCACCTTTTGCAAGTATTGACACAGCTAACAAACGGCCAAACCACAATTGTAATGGTAAACCATCAGTTAGAATTAGCCGAGCAATTTAGCACGCGAATTCTGCATTTACAGCGCGGAAAGCTCATTGAAGATTTGCCCTCTCATCAAATAAATTGGGTGCAACTGCGGCAAAATTTAATCCAAGCAGAAGCAGAAGCCCAACAACAATGGTGAACAAATATTTGCTTGGTTTAACCTCTGGTTGCGTAATTAATTTGGATTTTTTAACCGCAGAGGGCGCAGAGGGCGCAGAGAAAGAGAAGATAAGAGGGAAAGAGAGAAGTTTACAAATTGCTGAGGATTGCTAGAGATACAGTCAGATATTAGCTTTGGGAATCTTGTTTAATGTTGGCCTTTGTGATTTTACGCTAAATCGCTACTGCGGTATTAAACCCATTTTTTGATAAAGTGGCCGGACTAAGTTTTTTAAAGCTGGCAACTGTTTGGTAAAAACAATGGAGCCTATAACACAAATTATACCTCCAATGATGACTGTATTGGGAGCGCCGATATAATTGGCCAATCCGCCGGCAACTAAATTCCCAAACGGTGTCACTCCAAAAAATGCCATCGTGTATATGCTCATCACTCTTCCGCGTTTGTCGTCTTCCACAATTGTTTGCAAAAATGTGTTTCCTCCTGCAAATTGGATAATGAAACCAAACCCCACAAACAACATCATGATTAAAGACAGCCACAAGACGCGGGACAAACCAAAACCTATCAGTCCGAATCCCATAATTGCCGGTGACATCGCAATCAATTTGCCGAGGCCAACTATACTTTTGCGAGAAATCAAATAAATCGCCCCCCCAAAGGCTCCCACTCCAGAAGCAGCCATCAAAAATCCTAGAGTTTGTGCGTCGCCTTGCAGAATTTTGGTGGCAAAAATGGGGACTAAAACTGTGTGGGACATTCCCGCAAAACTGACTAATGCTAATAGCAATAAAATTGCTCTAATCGGGGGAAACCCGAAGGCATAAACGAATCCTTCTTTTAATCTTTGTAAGGGTTTGGTATTAGTTGCGGCAATTTTACGGGCTTTGATCTGCATCGCTAATAAGCCTGCAATTACAGCGATGTAGCTGAGTCCGTCAATGAGAAAGCAATAACTTGGCCCGACTGTAGCTATTAGCAAACCTGCAATCGCTGGGCCGATTAGTCGGGCTCCGTTGAACATGGAAGCGTTGAGGGCGATCGCATTTGCTAAATCTTCTTTCTTTTCTACAAGTTCCGGCACAAAAGCTTGCCGTGCCGGCGCGTCAAAGGCATTAATTGCGCCTTGGAAGAAACTCAGTACCAGGATCTGCCAAATGTTAACGACTCCTGTTAGCGCTAAAAATGCTAGCGCTAAGGATTGAACCATCGCTAATATTTGAGTGGCAATTATCACTCGGTGGCGGTTCCAGCGATCGATTAATACTCCTGCAAAAGGCAGTAAAATTAATGTGGGGATTTGACTTGTAAATCCCACCACGCCGAGCATCCAAGGCGAATCGCTCAAATTGTAGACAAGCCAAACAGTAGCGACTTGCGTCATCCAACTGCCAATCAGTGAGAGGCCTTGTCCTGCAAAAAACAGGCGATAATTTCTCGATCGCAGCGCTGGAGGAATTTGTATTGTTTTGATTTTTGCTAGTAGATTCATGCGAGATTACGGCTAGAGCAATCCTATTTGATTTGTAAACATTTTTTAGGGTAGCGTCCCTGAGCCTACCCCTAATTAGCCAAGGGCAACCATCGAGGGACTGCCCCTAGACTCATTATTACGAATCATTGAGAATTGCGATATGAGCCGAAAGTTCTATTTTACAGCTCCCGAAAACCCGGATTTCAGTATTGTTAAATTTTTGCCCGCAGCAAAACGATCGCCACATTTAATTGTTCTGTCGCGATCGCTTGACTAACGAGAAATTACTTCCCCGAATCCTTCCCTCAATTAATGCTCAACAGCCAAGTACCGAGGTAACGCAGCAAGGGAACGTCACCGGGGGTGCGGATGCGGACGTTGAAATGGTACATTCCGCCCGGAGATGGGTTTCTGACGTTGGAGAGTACAACCTCAACATTGTTGCCGGCGGCAATTGGCTCTTTGGGATAAATTTCTATGAAACGATTTTCTTTGTCCCAGATTACTTCTTGCAATTCTATTGTTTTGTCTTTGACGCGCACTTTAATGTCTTTTTGGTCAAATTCGCCTTTGTAGTAGTCTGGATAGGATATGTTCAGTTGGGCGATCGCCAAACTTACTTTTTTGGAAGGAATTCGCAGCCGATATCTATCGCCGCTCATCCCGGCTGTACCGTAATCCAAGCGATAGCTTAATTGGTTGGCCCGCTCGGGGCCGCCGAAAATCGTCAATCCTGGCATCGACTGGGCTAAACTGATGGCGGGCAATCCAGCCACCAAGCAACCTGTAACCGCTAGTGCTGAAAATAATCGTCGCATAACAACTCCTCTAATTAAACTCTTGGTGAACCTTAAATATTGCTCGCCCGAAATTTGCGATCGTGCCTACAATAATATCGAATGTCTCAGCAATTTGATGAGGGCGAGCGACCGGCGGCTGAGGTCACTTTTTTTTGCGTAATTTTTGCGTAATACTGATAACAGACATTCAAACTACATAAGTAGGCGACATAAAATTATATCATAATCGGTGGCAAACTTAACAATTTAGCGAATTTGAATGTATAAGATAAGTTAAAGATACGGGTCGAATTTGGGCGATCGGCTTTAGTATCAACGAGAGAAGTTTAGGGGAACGGCTGCTTCAATGTAAAGCAAGGCATCGGGCGATTAAAAATCGCACTTCAAGAAACCTGCGGAGGCAGGTTTTGTCTGTGTAGGCGCGGTTTCAACCGTCCTAGGAAGGCTTAAATAAGGAGAGTGTATGAAATTAGCGATCGCAAAAGAAATAGCAGCAGGGGAACGCCGGGTGGCTTTAGTACCCGACGCTGTAGCCCGATTAGTCAAACAGGGCGTCGAAGTTTGGGTTGAGGCCGGTGCCGGCGCACAATCCTTTTTCTCGGATCTTGCTTACGAAGAAGCGGGAGCTCAGGTTGTCGCCGATACCGCTAAGCTGTGGGGCGAAGCCGATGTCGTCGTGAAAATCGGGGCCCTGCAAGAATCAGAAGTTCATCAACTCCGGGAAGGAGGCGTTTTCATCGGATTTTTGAATCCTCTGGGAGATCCAGCTTTAGTGCAGCGTTTAGCCGATCGCAAAGTAACGGCATTCAGCATGGAAATGATCCCGCGCACCAGCCGCGCTCAAAGCATGGATGCACTGTCATCTCAGGGTAACGTCGCCGGTTACAAAGCGGTACTGATCGCAGCCGCTGCTTTGCCCAAATATTTCCCGATGCTGACAACGGCGGCGGGTACGATTCGCCCCGCGAAAATATTGGTAATGGGTGTGGGCGTTGCGGGCTTGCAGGCGATCGCCACGGCGCGCCGTTTGGGTGCGGTAGTCGAAGCTTTCGACATCCGCCCGGAAACAAAAGAACAAGTGCAAAGTTTGGGCGCTAAATTCCTTGATGTCGAACTCAAGGAAGAAACCGTCGCCGCCGGAGGTTATGCTAAAGAGCTATCAGAAGCGGCTAAAGAATACACCCGCCAAGTGCTCACCCAACACGTCAGCGCTTCCGATGCAGTGATTACAACCGCTCAAGTTCCCGGCAGAAAAGCACCTATTTTAGTTACTAGAGAAATGGTTTCTCAAATGAAGCCCGGCTCGGTAATTGTTGACCTCGCGGGCGAACAAGGCGGCAATTGCGAATGCACGGAAGCGGGGAAAGAAGTTGAATGGAACGGCGTTAATGTCATCGGCCCGATTAATGTGCCCTCGTCGATGCCTGTCCACGCTAGCGAAACTTACTCGAAGAATATCTCCTCTTTACTTCAGTTGATGGTGAAAGATAAGGAACTCAATTTGAATTTTGAAGACGATATCATTGCTGGTGCTTGCGTTGCCCGCGACGGTGAGGTTAGCAACCAGCGAGTTCGCGATGCTTTGGCCGCTCAGGCATCAGCCGTCAGTTAGATTCTGTCGTTATGAGGCACAGTCCGGCAAGGGTTGAAACCCCTGCCTCAAAGCTAAAGTCCTCGCTATGAGGACTGAAGAACTGATTAAATATCTCCAAAAAAGGCTTTTTTGAACAGGCAAGAGGCCTGTTCCACAAGAATTATTGGAGAGGTCTATTAGTCCTCTTAAGAGGACTTGGGCTATTAGCCAGGGAATTCATTCCCTGGCGGACGCAACCGGGAACGAGTTATTTCCAATTACCAATTACCAATTGTTATGGCAGAAGGATTGATTGCAGGTTTAGTGGTGTTTACTCTGGCGTCGTTTGTGGGATTTGAAGTAATCAATAAAGTCCCACCGACGCTGCACACACCTTTGATGTCGGGTTCCAATGCGATTTCGGGAATTGCCGTTTTAGGCGCAATTCTGATTTCGGGTCAAGGCAATGTGACTGTTACTTCGATTTTGGGGACGATCGCGATCGCCCTGGCCACAATTAACGTAGTCGGCGGTTTCTTAGTAACCGATCGAATGCTGCAAATGTTCAAGAAAAAAGAGGTTAAAGCGTGAGCGATTTTCTGCCCAGTGGCATTCAACTAGGTTATTTAGTTGCCGCATCTTTGTTTATTATCGGTTTGAAACAGTTGGGTTCCCCTGCAACCGCGCGTCAAGGAAATGTGTTAGCTGCGATCGGGATGTTAATTGCGATCGTCGGTACCTTGCTGGAAAAGCAAGTAGTCAGCTACGAATTGATTGCTGTCGGAATTATCGTCGGTTCCATTTTGGGAACAATTATGGCGAATACCGTGGCGATGACGGATATGCCGCAGATGGTGGGTTTGCTTAACGGTTTCGGGGGCGCGGCTTCTGCACTCGTTGCTGTGGGCGAATTCTGGCGCTATCTCAGCATCCCGGAATCGCCAACTCCAGACGCGACAATCACGATCCTTTTGGGTGTGTTGATTGGCGGAATTACTTTCACTGGTAGCCTTGTGGCGTTTGCGAAACTGCAAGAATTGCTGCCGGGTGCGCCAATGACGTTTCCGCTGCAACAGCCGTTTAATGCCATGCTGGCGATCGCACTTTTAGCCGGCAGCGGTTATATGCTGTTTAACCCGGAGGATGTGCCGGTATTCCTGGGTTTGGTGGCGATTTCCAATATTCTGGGAATCATGTTCGTGCTCCCGATTGGTGGCGGCGATATGCCCGTGGTGGTGTCGCTGCTTAACTCTTATTCGGGGATTGCGGCGAGTGTGGCTGGGTTCATTTTGATGAACAATATGCTGATTATCGCTGGTGCATTGGTGGGCGCGTCGGGGATTATTTTGACGCAAATCATGTGCAAGGGGATGAATCGATCGCTTTCTAGTGTGCTGTTTAGCGCCTTTGGTAGCGGTGGCGGTAGTGCTGCGGGTGCTGCTGGGGCTGCTGGTGCTACTGACAAAACTGTTCGCAGCATCAATCTCGAAGAAAGTGCGATGATGTTGGGTTATGCGCGATCTGTTGTAATTATTCCCGGTTACGGAATGGCTGTAGCGCAAGCACAGCACGCCGTGCGCGAGTTAGCCGACGGTTTGGAAAAAATGGGTGTTGACGTGAAATACGCAATTCACCCGGTGGCTGGGCGGATGCCTGGGCACATGAATGTGCTGTTGGCGGAAGCAAACGTGCCTTATCCGCAGTTGTACGATATGGACGATATCAATCCGCAGTTTGACGAAACTGATGTGGCTTTGGTAATCGGGGCGAATGATGTAGTGAATCCGGCGGCGCGTCACGATACGGCGAGCCCGATTTACGGGATGCCGATTTTGGAGGTTGATAAGGCCAAGCATACGATCGTAATCAAGCGTGGGATGAGTGCTGGTTTTTCGGGTGTAGATAATGAGTTGTTCTACAAGGATAAGACGATGATGTTGTTTGGTAGCGCTAAGGATGTGGTTGCCAAATTGGTTTCTGAGGTGAAGCAGTTGTAGGATTTTTTAACCGCAGATGAACGCGGATTAACGCTAACGATCAAACCCGGTTTCTACAACAAGAAACCGGGTTTTTGTTGGGGTTTTGTTTTGATATCAATATTCTTCAGTCTCAAGCGAGAGGGACTTCGTTTGACTCTTAAGCGATTTCAATCGCCGAGTCTTATAAGCTAATAGTTTGTATGCAGCCGATTCTTGACTTCCGAAGGCTCGGCTGTCTCAAAAAATAGTTCCAACGCTTCGATGAGATTTTGTCGCGCTTCTTCTATATTGTCACCTTGGCTGGCAAGATCAAGTTCTGGGTAAAGGGATAGATATCCGTCGCCTTCTGGTTCAATAATTGCTGTCAACTGTTGTGTTGACTTCATAATTTGAAGTTACGGACTGCCAAGCTCAAACAATTATAGTTTTACTCGACATTTGATCAAATCTTTTCTTTCGCTTTTCAGTGGAGAGGGGCGATCGGGTTTGGTTCAAATAGTCAGTGGAGAGCGGTGTATGTAAATCTACCTTCCGGTAAGCTCCCTAGCTCTAAGCTGAGTTGCTCTAATTCTATTTTGGTCTAAGATTTGCACCTGTACTTTCTTGTACATAGGGAGATTGTCTATGTTACTAAGTTCTCCCAATTTCCAACGACCATCCTTAATTTTTAACCCCTCAGTCCTCTTAATTATTCCGGTTTTTTCTAAGGTTTGAATCTCACTACAAACAGCTTGCGGTTTATCAGAAATTTTAAGTCCTCTCAATATTTCTTGATAACTTAAACTCCCCCATACTTGAAACAAATTTAAAACTAATTTTTGGACATCAATATAAAACACATCACTATCTAAAGGTTTAAAGTCTTCAAAATAAGTCACGTTACCTGTATGTGTTAGACGTAATTTTAAATCAATTCTTTTTACTTCATGATAATTGGATGTTAATCGGTAAATCAGCTTCATGCAATACTTTTCTAATGCTTCGACAGACGAAAGTGATAACACAGCTTTAGTTTGCTTTTTATCTAGCTCATAAAATTCCCATGCCTTAACCCATTCATTTTGTATTAATTGATAAACAGTGCAAGAAAAACATAAGTTAACTACTGATGGTTCGTACACGCCCTTCTTTTTTTTATCTTCATCACAAAACTTATAATAATAATTTTTGTGTAATCTCTCTAGACACTTAATTACACCGTGAATCTTTTCTTCTTTATAAAGAGTCCTTAAAAAACCAAGATCGTCAAAAAGTAAGTCACTAAATTCTAAAAAATTAGATTTATATACAATAGAGTGTTCTAAAAAGGGAACGCACCAATCAATAGGTTTTTCAATCCAAAGTGGTTCCTTAACTACATTTAATGTTGTCTCGTCACGAGTAGCTTGTATTTCTAAATTACCTAAATTTAAGAAATGAGTGTTTAATGAAATTTTCATGTAGCCTCCGAGTCTTGTATGGTTCTTTCAAAATTTAAAATGTAGGGATATTTGCCAAAATAGTTATAATACCAACTAATATTATCATTTGTATGAGCACTTTTTCCGAACAACCAGTCAAAAGTAACACCTAAACTGCGGTAATCTTCAGACCGTGACTCTAAGATTTCTGGAGTAATTGCAGATAATTGACACTCAAAAATAAAAAGTTCTCCACAAGGGAAATTAAAAGCTACATCGCAGATTCTATATTTGCCGTTTTCCAGTTTAAGTAACTTTTCAAACTCCAGAATTTCTTTGGATAAAAAACCTTTAGATAATTCTTCTACCTTGTCAGCTATCCATCGTTTGCCTTCTCGGTGTTCTTCTGATTCCCCTGGTGAGTATTTTTCGCCTTTTTTAAAATACTCATCAGAGAATTCAATATCTAGAGGAAATTCTCCCGTATAAGTTGAACGAAAGTGCGACCTTACATTTGTCGTATAGCCATACTGGGTTTTTCTGTCATACCCTGAAACATGAATACAAGGGGTATCCGTGAACTTGTCTAATACTAAAGTTTTGTGTTCTTCCTTGTTGTAATCTTGAGCATCTAATATTTTGTTAGTACCCTGTATTTTGGCTGTTAAACTCATAACTACTTGGAATAGTTAACTACATAGATGAGATTATATCACAAGTCAAAGACTCCTGGGGTGTGCGGAGGCGATGCTTGTATCGGCAATACTCGCATACCAGTTTGGTCACTGGTGTGCGATCGACGTTTAGGTGATTCCGATGCTATCATCCTAGAATCATTGTAAGGATTCAGGTCTGAAATTCGGGAATGAGGTCAGGCATAGGAAAGTAGTCACAAGAATGGGCCTCTAGAGCCTCACGGAAAAAAGCCATTACTGAACGAGCTTGAAAACGACAGGTTTGAATCACACTCAGCAGATTAGCCGTTTCCTCAAATCGCTTCATCGAACCAGAGCCACCAGACACTTTCCGTTTCGTTACAGCTAGCCGTAAAGAACGTTCTGCTAAATTATTATCTGGAGGCACCGAGGGGTCATTCAGAAAATACCACCATTGTTGAGCCTTATCTCGTAAGGATTTGAGCAACAAACCTGCTGCATAACCAACTTGGTTCAACCAAGTAGCAAGGGCTTTATTCAATCGTATTTTGAAATCCTGCGCCCACGAGTCGTAGGTG
>JACJNV010000342.1 GCA_014695175.1 Microcoleus sp. FACHB-DQ6
GCTGTTTGAAATTGCGATTCTTTGCCGGCAAGCTGTACCTGAGTTTGTCCTAATTCTGTTTCTAATCCGAGGAGTTTCGCTAACGCTTCTTGAAATTGCGATTCTTTGCCGGCAAGCTGTACCTGAGTTTGTCCTAATTCTGCTTCTAATTTTAAGACTTTTGTTAAAGCTTCTTGAAATTGCGATTCTTTGCCGGCAAGCTGTACCTGAGTTTGTCCTAATTCTGTTTCTAATCCGAGGAGTTTTGCTAAAGCTTCTTGAAAATTTGATTCTTTGCCTGCAAGCTGTACTTGAGTTGCTCCTAATTCTGTCTCTAATCCCAACACTTTCGCCTGGGCCTGGTGAAATTCTTCTTGCCACTGTTTGAGTTCGGAAGACCTAATTTTTTGCTGTTTTTCCAGCAAGCGGATTTTTAGCCAATCTTCAAATGGCCAGACTGGAGAGGCTGGGAAATGAATAACTTGAGCGATCGCGCCTTTCGATTCACTGCTGAGATTGCCAGCTTGGGTTTCCAAAAGTTCATATAGTTCTAATGCTTCGGGAAAATATTTTTCTATTAAACTCGGTCTGTGACTTTTGACAATATCGTTGACTAATAAAGATTCTTCAAAATTGTCGCCCGGTATGGCACCTAAGTTAACATTAAATTTTTCGTTGACTCGATCGAGGAAAAGTTCAGGAGTGTTGCCGATGGGGTAAACATTGGCTAGGAGACAGCGATCGGGGAAACGTTCGTAAAGTTCTAAAACTTTTTGATTGTAGTGAATCCACATTTTTACTGCCATTTCGGGATTTTGCAGCAAGCTGACATCGGTTCCCCGGCGGTAAAGGGAATCGACTACTTCCCAGGGCGATCGATAAACACAGATAAAATTAGCTTCGGGGAGTAAAGTCAGCCAAAAATCCCAAAAAAGGGCTGTTCGCGGGTCTTTCCAACCCCAATGTTTGTGAGTTTGTTGATTTTGGTCGATCGCGCGTTTGGCGATTTCCACGTATTCTGCTGCTACCGGAATCGTTTTTTCAAACGTACATCCGAGTTCATCAATACCGTGCGATCGCAAAACACTTTTGTGAAACTCCACAAAATCAACATTCTCGAAATGACCTTTCACATTTCCGTCGGCCGGGCCCACTAACTTTTTGCCAATATCAACCCCGACTTTCTGAAACAAAGAAGCTGTTAAAGACGTACCGGAACGGTGCATTCCGGTAACAATAAAAACCGACGGTTGGCTGTCATTTGTACTCACAATTTATCTCCCTCGCCCTAATTCCCAAACCAAATTTACTCGCTACTCCCCCGCTAAGCCCAGGGATCGCCTGACTTGAAACCACGCGCTTCTGATCTTCCAGAACTTGCTGCTTTCCATTGCTAAAACCCGACACTTCGCTTGCTCTAGTTCTTGTTTGAGATTTATTAGTTGATTTTCCGTTTTCTCCAACTGCATTTGCACCGATAATAAGTGATTTTGAGTTTGCTCCAATTGCGTTTGAGCTAAAACTAATTCAGTTTGAGTTTCTTCCAACTTTGTTTCAGTAATCATTAACTTACTTTGCTTTTGCTCCCATTCTATCTTAGCCGAAGCTAACTGAGTTTCGAGTAATTTTAGTTTTGTCTGAGTAGACCCCAACAAAGACTGCGATTGCCTTTGGTTAAGCAGCGATTTAACAGTGCAAGTTTCCAGAATCCATTCCAAACCGTAGTTATTGATTGCTTTGACTATTAACACATCCTGCAGCGCCACCGTGTTTTTTGGTAAATAACACCTCCAACCCGACTGCAAAGCCCCATCATTTTCAAAATATCCAGCCACATCAGGGCGATCGTAAAAAGGCTCGCACTTCTGTACAACCTCGCCGTTTACCAGCACTTGCAGCTCCTCAACTCGACCGCCGGAATTCACATCAGCCACCCATCCTTCCAGATACAAATTCTCCTTATTCGTAAAAGCAGCAACATCAATATATCCTTCCGGATGATGATGGAATTTAAACTCCGAAAAATCTCTAACTAACTCATTTGTGACAACATACAAATCCTGAAACCTGCATATGCCTTTTTTGATGCGGTGAACAAAAGCTTTGCCTCCGCTAACTTTCTCGACACATTCTCTCACAAACTTTTCAGTTACATAAGTTGTGCCGTATTCCTCCTTATCTAAGGACTGGCTTTCGCTTTGAGGACTAAACAAAATACCATTTGCCGGCATTTCTATATTGGCTAGGCGCAAACACTCATCGTGAACGCTGAACATCAAAATGCCGTTAGGAGTCAACAAATCGTACAAATTTTGCAACCAACTTGTAAAAGTCCTTTCGGGCATATGGCTGAAAAAAGAATTAGCCAGAATGCAGTCAAACTTGCGGTCAATTAAATAATTTTCTGGTTGTCCCGTCGAGACAATACCGTTGACGCCCAAGTATTCTGTTTGAAACTTAACAGCGTTAGCATAAATATCAGAAACCCAAATTTTTTCCGGCGACATTTCCTGAATCAAAAACCGGGTAAATCGACCGTAACCGCAGGCAAAATCTAGAAAAGAGGGAACATTTTCAAAACTGCCAAAATGCCATTCCACAACTTGTTTAACCGTATCCAATATGCGACGCCCGATCGAATAATAGCGCACCAAAGCCCGATCGCGATCGTCTTTGACGTTGTTCAAGCTGAACAAATACATTTCATCGTCTTCGCAGATATTCAGTTTAAAATTTTCGGGAAACTTAGCTTGATCTTGAATAAATGCTTTGATTACGGGATTTTCTACTAAATCTAAATTGATATCGCTCATTGTTTTTACAGAATTTTAGATAACCTCTGTTGACTGCTCTTTCACTATAGAATCAGCATTAACAACAGTTAAACACGGTTCGATCAGCAAGTCAACGATGCCGTTACCGCAGGACTCTGTACAAGACTGAACTCTAAACATCGCCACATCAACGCAGCGATCCAGATAAGTTAAATCTCCATCAACCGTTCCCACAACCCCAGCATTCAGAAAATAAACCCCGGGATTCAGCAAACATTTAAACTGAAACTTAACTACAATTGTCGTTCCCGCTTCCACATACCTAACTGACTGAGTAGAAGCCTTCAAAGAAGCACCCGCCAACTCAAAACCGCTAATCGTTTTAATCAACATTCCAAACCTAACCTTGGAAGTTGACCGCGAGAAAGTGACCGAGTAAGTATAAATATAATCTTGACGCCCTAGCAAGTGATTTACCACATTTCCCTTCAGCGTCTCGATGTGGGGGTTGATAATTTCCGCTCCGCGAGACGGATACCTTACCGTATTCGACGGTATCATCCCCGGATCGTAAAATTCATCGTAATATTCCTTGGGTTTAGAGAGATGTTGCTCCGGTTTAACTTCCCTCTTTGTGCTTTCTAAATTAGCCTCCTGAAGGTGGTCTTGACTTTCCTGTTTTGTCAGTTGGTTCAGAGCTCGAATATCTGACTTCAACCCCAAAACCTGATCCGGATCGGCATAAATCAGCTTTTGATACTTAGAAATTACCACCTTCGGCGTGTGAGCGAGCAGCAATTCACCGCTATCCATTAAAATAGCCGACGTACAAAGTTGCACCACAGAAGTAGCAGCGTGAGAAACAAATAAAATTGTTCCGCCACCTTCCTGAATGCTTTGCAAGCGGGCAAAACACTTGCGTTGAAAAGCTTCGTCGCCCACCGAAAGCGCCTCGTCAACCACCAAAATATCTGGCTCGACGCTAGTCGCAACAGCAAAAGCTAGCCTGACAAACATACCGCTCGAGTAAGTTTTGACTGGCTGTTCGATGAAATCCCCAATATCAGCAAAAGCAGCTATATCGTCAAATTTTTCTTCAGTTTGTTTTTGATTGAATCCCAGTAACTGAGCGTTAAAAAACACATTTTGTCGCCCGGTAAATTCCGGGTTAAAGCCGCTTCCTAGTTCCAACAAAGCGGAGACTCGCCCTTTAACCTCCACGCTTCCTGCGGTAGGCGTTAGCGTCCCCACAATTATTTGCAGGAGAGTGCTTTTTCCCGAACCGTTGCGACCGACGATTCCCAGAGTTTGTCCTTGCGGAATTTCCAGATTGATGTCGTGTAGGGCCCAAAATTCGTCAGCCAGTTTTTTGCTGGGGTAAATAATTTCCTTTAAGCGGTCTCCTGGACGATCGTACCGCTTAAAGCATTTGGAAACATTTTTTAGTGAAATTACATTTTCTGTCATTGGCGGCAGTCAATCGATTTTAGATTTTAGATTTTAGATTTTAGATTGACTTGAAATCTCAAACAAATTTACAGCACAATCGATTTTAGATTTTAGATTTTAGATTTTAGATTTTAGATTGACTGTAGATCTCAAACAAATTTACAGCACGTCAGCAAAAGCGGGACGCAAACGCCGGTAAACCGCCAAACCTCCACAAAATATAGCAGCAGAAATTAGCGTGGCGACACCCCATTCGCCCCAATGCTTAACTTCTCCAAGCAGTATGAGGTCTCGATAAACCTCAGCGATGGCGGCCATCGGATTCAGCCAAAATATCCACGCTCGCCACTCTTGGGGGATTATTGATGCTGGGTAGACGATGGGCGTCAAATAAAACCAAAAATTTAGAATAACACCTAATGTCTGAGGAATGTCTCGCAAAAATACAGTCAAGCCCGCTGTCAAATACCCCAAACCCGCTGTGATTAGCAACTGAGGCACCCACACCAGGGGTAGCAAGCATAAAGTAGCGTTGAGCTTTTGCGACGACACTACTACTATCACAATCAAAGCTGCTAAACCCAGAGAACTTTCAATAAAAGCTGTAAAAATCGGCACTAGCGGCAGCAAACCGAGAGGAAATACCACTTTTTTCACTAAATTCGGCTGCCCCACCACCGATACTCCCGACTTGATCAAACCGCTGGTGAAGGCACTCCAAGGCAACAAACCTGCAAACAGCCAGACTCCAAATGTAATGTCGCTGTTTTCTGGGAAGCCAGCAAGGCTGAGCTTTACCTTGAGGACGATCGAAAATACGTATGTGTAAATCACCAATTGCGATAGCTGATTCAGCAGCGGCCACAAATTGCCCAGAATCGAGCCTTTGTATTGAGCTTCCAAGTCCCGGCGCACCAATGTTGCCAGCAGATTCAGCTTCGCCCACCGCCGGGGCGTAATTGCGGGCAGCCTGCCGCGCACCCTTCGGGCTTTTTGGGCAACTCCTTTCACCGTTCTCAGCAATTTTTTCGCCCTCGTTCACTACCTTCACACCTAAATCAACTCAAGCTACAATTGTGCAGCTTTTGTTAAACCGCAATTATTCCACAGCCCCGCCGCTTTGATCAAGGATCTGCCACCCTAGCTTCGGCTTCTTCTTTCTTTCTTCTTTCCTCTTCCTTCGGAGGTTATTTTAGCCGATCGCCGATCGAACTGCCGAACCCATCGCTAGTTTTTGCTCGTCGTCGTAGCCCCACCGCTGGAAAAATTTTTCATACTTGCCGTTGGCACTCTGCAAACTTTCTAGCATTTGCGACGCTATAGTTTGACAGGCTGGCATTTGCAGGATTTGAATTAAATTGCGCGATCGCTCCTGCACTCTAGCAGAATCGGCCGCCATTTCCTCCTTTTGCTGGCGCGAATGATGTACAACCATTGCCGCCGACATCGCCAAATTTTTCACCAGCAGTTCTGCTACGATCTCAGGAGCCGATCGCAGCGCCTCGACTACTCCGGGTGACGGGTGATCTGCCTCCTGTCGATCGTCCGTTAGATAGGTGACAAAAAAACCCCTAGCACCGTTCTGTGTTTTCACCAGAGATGTAACAGCTTGCTGGATGTCGGCTTGTAAAAGTCGATCGGCCTCCATGAACGACAGTAAAGATTGAGTCAGCTCGATCGCCCCCTCAAAAGTTATGCTTTCCGATGCTAATAAAGAAGATGGAATACTCATAACGAACTCAATAATTTTAAAGATTCTGCTAACAATTGTAAACACTTCCCGCTGCCCGATCACAAATAAATATGGCTATTATCTCCTCCAAACAACAGCCCCCCGACCCAAATCTACCCGAAGACATAGCCCCAGCCCGTCGCAAAAAAGCCGCCAAACCCCAGGCGGAATCTTTGCTAGAATCGCAAGAACTACCCGACGAAATCAACAGCAAACAAGACGACAAAATCCGACCCCAGCGCTTAGCTGAATACATCGGGCAAAAAGACTTGAGAGAAGTTTTGGCGATCGCAATTGCAGCAGCCAAATCTCGCGGCGAACCTATGGATCACCTGTTACTCTACGGGCCGCCAGGGTTGGGAAAAACCACAATGTCGCTAATTTTAGCCGCAGAAATGGAAGTTGAATGCAAAATCACCACCGCCCCAGCTTTAGAAAAACCGCGAGATATTGTGGGATTGTTGATCAACCTCAAAGCAGGCGACGTGCTGTTTATCGACGAAATTCACCGCTTATCTAAAGTTACAGAAGAAATCCTCTATCCGGCAATGGAAGACTGCCGCTTAGATATTACGATCGGTCAAGGCAAAAGCGCCAAAATCCGCAGCATTCCCCTGAAACCCTTTACCTTAGTAGGCGCCACCACAAAAGTTGGATCGCTGACATCTCCGTTGCGCGATCGCTTCGGCTTGATCCAAAGATTGCGCTACTACGAAATAGACGAACTTAGTCTAATTGTCCAAAGAACCGCCCAAGTTCTCGACACTAAAATCACTCCTGAAGGAGCCATAGAGATTGCCCGCAGAGCTCGCGGAACGCCCCGGATCGCTAACCGTTTGCTGCGGCGAGTTAGAGACTACAGCGAAGTCAAAAACTTAAAGCCAATTGATGCCGAAGTAGCCTCACTAGCCCTGGAATTATTCAACGTCGATCCGCTGGGTTTAGATTGGACAGATCGACGGATTTTGACAGCAATGATTGAGAACTTTAACGGTGGGCCGGTGGGTTTAGAAACTCTCGCAGCTTCGACAGGAGAAGATACTCAAACCATTGAGGATGTATACGAACCGTACTTAATGCAAATCGGATTTTTGCAGCGGACAAGTCGGGGCAGAATGGTAACTCTTGCTGCTAGAAAACATTTGGGTTTTATGGAATAAAAGGAGTAAAAAATGGTACAAATACAAACAAAAACACTAACTTTGTCCGAGTTTCTAAAACTGCCAGAAACCGAACCAGCTAGCGAATATATCAACGGTCAAATCATCCAAAAACCTAGGCCACAAGGAAAACATAGCCGGATTCAAGGTGAATTAGTCCCAGCCATCAATGTCGCTGTTAAGATTCAGAAAATTGCCTTAGCTTTTCCTGAATTGCGGTGTACTTTTGACGGCAGGTCAATCGTGCCAGATGTCACAGTATTTACTTGGGAAAGAATACCAGTTGATGAAAATGGGGATGTTGCTAATGTATTTGAAACTTACCCAGATTGGACAATTGAAATTCTGTCTCCAGGGCAGAGTCAAACTAAAGTAACTGGGAATATTTTACACTGTCTGAAAAACGGCACTCAAATGGGTTGGCTGATCGATCCGATGGTGCGCTCGATCTTAATTTATTCCCCTGGAAAGCAACCAGAAATTTTAGCAAAACCCGAAGAAGTGTTGCCCGTTCCAGATTGGGCAGCAGAATTGCGGCTGACGCTAGGAGATTTGTTTGGGTGGTTGAAACTATAGCCGAAGTCAGTTGCCAGTTGACAGTTGTTACCAATTCCCAATTACTAATTACTAATTACTAATTACTAATTCCAATTTCCAATTCCAATTTCCAAATTCCCCATGTTAATATCCCTCAGAATAGAAAACTTTGCCTTAATTGACTGCCTGGATCTAGATTTTGGCCCGAGTTTGAACGTATTTACAGGGGAAACCGGGGCCGGGAAATCGATTATTCTAGATGCGATCGATGCAGTGTTGGGCGGGAAAGTCGATCGCCGATCGATTCGCACCGGAGCAGCGCGGGCAATATTGGAAGCTACCTTTGAATTGGACAAAGCCGCAGCTTTGTGGCTGGGCGAGCAAGAAATCGAACCCATAGACGGAAATTTAGCCGTTTGCAGCCGGGAAATTAACGCATCAAGCGGTGCTCTACGCACCAGATCGCGCTTGAACGGAATTCTCGTCAACCGCCAGTTAATGGATCAACTGCGCGATCGGCTTGTCGAAATTACCGCCCAAGGCCAAACCGTCCACCTCGGACAAGAAACCCTCCAGCGAGAATGGCTTGATTTATACGGCGGCAAAAAGCTTACTGAAGCGCGATCGATCATCGCCTCCGCGTGGCTGGGAGCCAACAACGCCAAAACAGCCCTCAAACGCAGGCGTCAGTCGGAACAGCAGCGACTGCAAAGACTTGATTTGTTAGAATACCAAGTCCGAGAACTCGGCGAAGCCCACATCGAGGACGCCGACGAACTCGAACAGCTAGAACAAGAATCAATCCGGCTCGGCCACGTCGTCGAATTGCAGCAGCAGAGTTACCAAGTCCACCAAGCCCTCTACCAAAACGACGGCGACACCGCATCAGCCGCCGACTTGTTGAGCAAAGCCGAAGTAATTTTAAGCGACATGGCGGTTTACGATGTGCAATTGCAACCAATCCTAGAAATGGTCAGCGATGCTTTAGCTCAAGCCACAGAAGCCAGCCGGCAAATTAGCAGCTACGGCGAACAATTAGAAGCAGATCCCGAAAGACTCGAAGAAGTAGAAGATCGGATTCGGGAACTCAAACAAATTTGCCGCAAATACGGGCCGCTTAAAGAAGCGATCGCCTACTACCAAAGCATTCAAAACGAACTAAATGAACTTTTAGAAGGAGGCGAGTCAATGGAAGCCTTAGAACTCGCATATCAGAACGCTTTAGAGCAATTAAAAGAGGCTTGCAACCACCTCACCACCCTGCGGCGCGAAGCAGCCCTCAAACTAGAAACGCACCTCGTAGGAGAACTTAAGCCGTTAGCAATGGAAAAAGTGCAGTTTCAAGTCGAAATCTCGCCTTGTACCCCAACCGCTACCGGTGCCGACCAAATCGCCTTTTGTTTCAGCCCCAATCCGGGCGAACCTTTGCAACCTCTGGGCGCGATCGCCTCCGGGGGAGAAATGAGCCGCTTTCTGCTGGCCATCAAAGCTTGTTTTTCCCAAATAGAAAGCGCCGGTACCCTGATTTTTGACGAAATCGACGCCGGAGTCTCCGGGAGAGTCGCCGGGGCGATCGCCAAAAAACTCTACCAACTCTCCGACAAACACCAAGTTCTATGCGTCACCCACCAGCCGCTGATCGCTGCGATGGCTGATTTTCATTTTCGCGTCAACAAACAGACGATCGAAGCAGAACCAAGTATCGAGGAACCCGCAGCCAACTCCGAACCAGTCGAACGTACAGTAGTCAGAGTTGCCGCTCTCAACAGTGAGCAGCGGCGGGAAGAACTAGCCCAACTCGCCAGTGGCCGCTCAGCAACAGAAGCCATCGCCTTCGCCGAATCCCTGCTTGTCGAAGCCGCCGGATTGCGCCAAACTCAGTCTGCCAAACCCTAAGCAGACCCTCAAGCCGATCGTGGGGTTAAAAGGCGGAGTTTTTCCGATCCGGAGGTTACACTAAAAATGGCAACCGCAAGTTTTACAAAAAAAAGCTGAAAGCCCCGTGAGTTTAGTTACGGGATGAAAGCTAAGAGCAGCAAAATTGAGAGAAATTCTAGTTAAAAACCACAATTGTGTAGAGAAGGGCACACATCACTAGCAACTGGTGGTGTCACAATTGCCGATAGTCCTACAATGCCATCCCTCTTTCAGCAGTCCTCCCAGCAGTACGCATTCATGTTCCTGCAGGCGATCGGCTCAAAGATCGGCAGAACCTACTTAAACCAGGTACGCACAATGTCAAAATCAGTTAATAAACCATTTAAACAACATTCGCGATCTCTAAAAAGATTGCAGCACTCCCATAGCCTCGTTACTCTCCCACCCTCCGTTCAGCAGCAAGGCCAACTGAATTTCCCTTGGCCTGTGGCCGGAGTTCTGTAAACTGGGAAATACTTTCACACATAATTGAGTTTTGTGCGACAGGTGACTCACTAATGAACTTGCCCGCTCTCCTAGCTTAGAGACTAACCCTTACGCTTAAGATTCTGTAAAGGTCTATGAAATCTGCATCTCCCAATCTGCCAGCTATGGAAAACAACACGACAGTGACAGTAGAGGCCACTGTTGTCAGTGAAAACCATGATTTTACTGTTGTCAGTGAAAACCATGATTTTACTGTTGTCAGTGAAAACCATCAGGAAAAATATTCTCAGCCTTCCTCTAGCAGTAGCGCTCTTGCCAAAAGTCCAGGATTATCCGGTGTTCTCGATCTCCTAAATAAGGAAAGCTTTACAGAAGTAGTTAAGGAAGTAGAAGAGAAACTTAAGGTTGTCAATCAAACCCTGGGAATGCTGGACAATATTCTTGACGCGCAGGGATTCGACGCCATCCTTAACGAAATGTTGCAGTCGATTACCCTCAAAACCGGGGAATTGCTAAATGCCGATCGCAGCACGATATATTTATTAGACGACGAAAAAAATGAACTCTGGGCGATCGTCGCTAAAGACGAAAATGGCAAAAGTCTAGAGATCCGAGTTCCCGCCCATGTGGGCATTGCGGGAGAAGTAGCCACGGAAAAAAAAGTGGTGAACATTCCTTATGATTTTTATAACGACCCCCGATCGGCTAACGCCCAAAAATTTGACGAAAAAAATGGATATCGCACTTATACAATGCTGGCGATGCCCCTGCTCAACGAAGAAACAGGAGAGTTAGTAGCAGTAGTTCAACTGATTAATAAACTCAAACCCAACCACGAACATTATGGTACTTTAGAATCACAGATTGACAAGGCAGGATTTACTCAAGAAGACGAACAAGTTTTTCGAGAATTTGCCCCGTCGATTCGCCTAATTCTAGAGTCTTCTAAATCTTTCTACGCAGCAACTCAAAGACAACGGGCCGCGACAGCGCTGATGAACGCCGTCAACGCTCTTTCTCAGAGTAGTTTAGACTTAGAAGATACCCTAAAGAGGGTGATGGATCAGGCAGAAGAACTCATGAACGCCGATCGCAGCACCCTGTGGCTGATCGATGAAGATAAAGACGAACTGTGGACGAAAATCCAGATCGC
>JACJNV010000343.1 GCA_014695175.1 Microcoleus sp. FACHB-DQ6
TCCGAACCTAGAGTTTTGAAATGCAGACCGAAGCCGTATCCTCGAATGCAGGAACCTCGCTCTATCTTAAAAAGTAAACAGGCTAGGTGATTGAGACTTTTTCAGTGCCATTGGAATATAGATGTCAGTAGCTCAGGGCAGGTTTTCATCATGGAACGAAATGGGCTGTTGATCGCAAATTCTGCGAAAGAACAACCCTTTACCACCGTCAAAGACGAGATTCGGCGTTTGAAGGCGATCGACAGTGGCAATCCCATAGTGCAGGGAATTGCCAAACAAATCCAGCAACGCTTCAAAGGGTTTCAATCCATTTCTGGAGACACGGATCTCAGACTTGATTTTCAGGGAGAACTCTACTATGTGCAAGTCACTCCCTGGCGCGACCAATATGGATTGGATTGGTTAGTGGTGGTGAGTGTGCCAGAAAGCGAGTTCATGGCACAGATTGATGCCAATACTCGCACCACAATCTTGCTCTGCTTAGCAGCATTGGGGGTAGCTTGTGGGATGGGCGTTCTCACCTCCGGCTGGATTGCGCGTCCGATTCTGCGACTGAATCGGGCGAGTGAGGCAATAACATCTGGCAACTTCGACCAAGCTGTAGAAGACAGCCGTATTAAAGAACTCAACGCCCTTGCCAACTCCTTTAACCAGATGGCAAGACAACTGCGCGAATCGTTTACCGCCTTAGAAAAAAGTAATGCAGAATTAGAAGACCGGGTGGAATACCGCACCGGTGAACTCAAAAACGCCCTAAGTGAGTTGCAACGCACCCAATCACAGATAATTCAGAGCGAAAAAATGTCTAGTTTGGGGCAACTGGTTGCGGGAGTCGCCCACGAAATTAACAACCCGGTCAACTTCATTCACGGCAACCTCGTCCATACACAGCAATACGCCCAAGATTTGTTAGGGTTCGTGCAGCTTTATCAACAGCACTATCCTAACCCTGCTGACGAAATTCAAATCGCCGCCGAAGAAATCGACCTGGAGTTCTTGCAAGAAGACCTGCCCAAAATGCTGTCTTCGATGAAAATGGGTACCGATCGCATCCGCCAAATTGTCCTATCGCTACGAAACTTTTCGCGGATGGACGAAGCAGACTTTAAACCAGTGGATATCCATGAGGGTATTAACAGCACCCTACTGATTTTGCAACACCGCCTCAAAGATAGACCGGAACGACCGTCTATTAAGGTGATTCAAGACTACGGTTCTCTACCCCTGGTGGAATGCTACGCCGGACAACTCAATCAGGTGTTTATGAATATTCTCACCAATGCGATCGATGCTCTCCTCGTAACAAGAGATTACCCGGAAAAATCTCATCAACAGCTTGCTATTACAATTTCTACAGAGGTGACTGACAGGAATTCTGTCATAATTAGAATTGCCGACAGCGGGCCAGGGATGAGCAATGAGGTGCTGCAAAAGATATTCGATCCATTTTTTACAACTAAACCCGTGGGTTCGGGAACGGGTTTGGGATTGTCTATTTCTCACTCGATTGTTGTGAGTTCTCACGGCGGAAAATTGACTTGCGTTTCTGCACCAGGAGAGGGGAGCGAGTTTATTATTGAAATTCCGATCGCCCCCAGGCAAATTTTGTAACCGTTTCTGGATCATTACCAACCCTGGGAGTATTCCAATGATGTCATATCAAATCTGTTAGTATAGGAATTATTCAGCTCTCTATTCTCGACCTCTGCGTGAATCTGCGTCAATCCCTTGTCATCTGCGGTTAATACATTCTCTTTTTTTAACCGCCGATGAGGGCAGATAAACACAGATTAACGCAGATGAATTAGATATATTCCGGTTGCGCCGTTTGTGATTGTTGACCATTCTGCGAAGCTGAGTGGGCCTCGCTGTTGAATGAATTCATAAAATAAATTAGTGATAAAGTTTCCAGCATTCTCGCGCAATTTCCCAATCCTCCTGCGTGTGAATTACCAAAATTCTCACCGCTGAATCCACTGCCGCAATATCTTGATCTATCGGTGACTGTTGATTTTTCTCCTCATCCAATTTTAACCCGATAAATCCAAAAGCTTCGCAAGCTGCAGCCCGCACAACAGCAGAATTTTCCCCAACTCCCGCCGTAAAAATTAAAGCATCCAACCCTCCCAAACTCGCCAGCATGGCACCCATTCCGGCGCGCAAACGGTGAATGTAAATATCCAAAGCAAGTTGAGCTCTCTCATTACCTTGGGCGATCGCCTCTCCAATCTGCCGCATATCGCTAGATACCCCTGAAATCCCTTTTAAACCAGAATTTCTATTGAGAATATTGTCAAGTTTTTCAGAAGTTAAATCCCCTCCCCTTAACAAATGAATTATAATCCCAGGATCGATCGAACCCGATCGACTTCCCATCATCAAACCTTCCACAGGCGTAAATCCCATCGTGGTGTCAACACTCCAGCCACCGCGAATGGCTGCCAGAGAACATCCGTTGCCCAAATGACAGCTAATCAACCGCAAATCTGCCAAATCTTGACCCAGAATGTCGGCGGCCCGACGCGCGCAATATTGATGGCTAATCCCGTGAAAACCGTAACGGCGAATCCCATTTTCCAGCCATTCATGGGGGCCGGGATAAACAAAGGCTGCGGGCGGCAATTGTGCGTGAAAAGCTGTATCAAATACTGCTACTTGCGACCGATTTGGGAGGATTTTTTCAAGAGCTTCGATGCCTTCCAAGTTAGCCGGATTGTGTACCGGGGCGAAAACAGATAAACGGGCGATCGCCTCTTTAACATCCGGTGAAATCAACGTACTTTGCTGATAGTCTTGCCCGCCGTGTACCACGCGGTGGCCGACAATATCAATCTCGTTTAAACTATTAATAACTTGAGTTTTACCCTGCCACAGAGTCTCCAGCATTCGAGAAATAGTCGCTTCGCGAGAGTCTGATGCGAATTCTTCCTCAAGTGCAGTTCCCGAGGCAGTTTCGACCTTCAACTGAGCCACACCTTCGCGGTGATTCCAGTCAATTTGCGCTTCCCAGATGGGTTGCGGCGGGCGATCGGGAAGCCTGTCATTTAGTTCGTACAAGCAGCTTTTCTGACTGCTAGAACCTGCGTTTAAAACTAATATTTTCATGGTAATAGGTAATAGGTAATTGCTAATTCACTCCCAGACGCAATCCGATAAACAAGCCCCCGAATTAATCCGTGGGGTCAATGCTTCAATCTAAAATCTAAAATCTAAAATCTAAAATCGATTGACCCAAGAAATTGATTTTTTTACCTTTTCTGCGGCTTGCAACTAAGTATTTTGTTAAAAAACGCGGTTTCTGGCTACCCCTGCGTTCAGGATGAGAATCTAACATTACGAAATATATCAAAAAATTAAGTATTAATGCAATCGGTAGCTAAGCGTTGCAGTTATTTGATACTTTCATCATCAGATTTTCATTGACTAAAGTATAAGGAGCCGATCGATGTTTACACCAATTTTACTTGCCACTGTCGCCAGAACCGTAGAGTGGAACCCCACGATCGGTTTGATTATGATTCTTTGCAATATTTTAGCTATTGCGATCGGCAAATCAACCATCCAAAATCGTCACACAGGGCCAGCCGCGCCCTCTATGTTGGGCGGTTTGAGCTTGGGTGCAGTTGTGGGAAGTCTGGCCTTTGGTCATATTTTGGGAACAGGTACGATTTTAGGATTGTCTTACATAGGCGCGATTTAGTTTCAGACTGTAGGGTACGCAGTGCGCGCACCCTACCCGCAATTTCAAGTACCGGGTAAATTTCGGAGGTTTTCATCCATGTACGATCGATCGCCCAAAACCTCCAGCAGCGGCCCGCGCACGTCAAACTTAACAATACTGACAGAAGCTGCTAAAGTGGCAATGCGATAGCGATAACGTCCCAAATCAATCCCCAACAAACTGCACAGAATAATTCTAATAGTCGCCTTGTGCGAGACAACCAAAACATTACCGCTCTTGTACTTTTCCTGAATTTCTGCGATAACTAAGGACGCTCTACTGGCAATTTCCACGGAAGTCTCGCCGCCATTCGGTGCATTCCAAGCAGGTTCAGTCAGCCAATTAATATAATCTTCTTCGTAGTCTTTTTTGACCTCTTCGACTGTTTTGCCCTCCCACTCACCGTAGTTAATTTCCTTCAGTCCGTCGTGAAGCTGCATTTCAATTCCCACAGCATCGCACAAAGGTTTTGCAGTAGCAATTGTGCGTTTCATCGGACTGACATAAACAGCATTCCAAGGCAGTTTTGCGTAAGCGGCGCCAAACTGTTCTGCCATTTGAGAACCTACGGGCGTTAATTCTGGATCGATATGGCCGCAGAAACCGCCAGTCTTGCTGTAAGTCGTTTCACCGTGTCGTACAAAGTAGATTTTTAAGCTCATGAGTTAATTGTGTGTGAATTTTACTATGTTAGCAAAAGAGTTTAAAAAACTCCTTCAAATCATCGAGTGCAGGATGATCCCAATTCCAAATATCTTTTTTGTGTTTCATAACATAATCAAACCCAGACATACTGCATTTTCTGCCAGCTTGTTGCTGTTCGTTATCTGAGCAAGTAT
Source organism: Microcoleus sp. FACHB-DQ6 (assembly GCA_014695175.1). Lineage (GTDB taxonomy): Bacteria > Cyanobacteriota > Cyanobacteriia > Cyanobacteriales > Microcoleaceae > Microcoleus. The sequence continues at coordinate 4,561 of JACJNV010000343.1, forward strand.
CATACCTGAGATAGATGCTCACCCAGAATTTATCAAAACCTTTCTGGTTAATTTGCTTTCCCTGGCTTTCTATACAAGTTTGCCAGCTATTCAAACAATCAGCATGAGGTGATTCTCTAGCCTTTATTGCCTTTAAAAGCGTTTCCAGTTCGCCTATACCTCCAACATTTGTAAAGTAACAAGCCAATTTGGCTTTTGTTCCATAATCTGTACAAATATCGATAAATTGTTTAGTGCTTGACAAGCTTTCAGCTTCAAACACTGGTTTTATACATCTATCTACGAATTTCAGCCGTTCTTGCTCTGAAAAATTATCAATATCGATAATAATTCCAATCTTTTCGATATCTTTTTTGTCAATCTTTCTTTCTAAATTTTTTAAAGCTTTGATTAACTCTGTTTCGCTCAAGCCTTCCAAACTTTTATAATCATCTATATAAATAGGTGATGCTACCTGGATATCGCAGTTTAGTTTCTCAACCATTGCCTGCATGAAAATTCTATCATTTTTACTTTCTACTATGACAATATTACTCACCTCTCACTCCTTCTTGATGCTCAATGGCATAACTAAGAGTTTCCAAATCGAGCCGACTTCCGATTATTTGATTTGTTTTGAGTTTCCTTGCTAGTTCAAAATATGCGCTGCTGCATTCCTGATTTGGTTCTAAACCCACCTCAGCAAATGCTTGAAGCATCTCTAAACTGTGCGTTGTAGCAAAAATCTGCGTATCCAGTTCAACTGCCAACCGAAATAACACTCTCCAAAAATTCCGCTGGTTTGTATGGTGAATGCCATTCTCTATTTCATCAATTAGCAGTATTTTGTGTTTGCTGTTTACCAGTTTAAGGATAATTTCTGCAACTCTGTTAATGGCATCTCCAAACAATGATAAAGGCAAACGCTTTTCGCCTTTTCTTCTCAAGTAGAGCGTGGGTTCGCCAATCGAAAAACTCTCTACTGATTCGATTGTAGGGTCAATAATTTGAAAAGCTTTCAAAACTTCGCTATCTTTGTCATCCAAACGCGCGTTATCGTATGCTTGTGTGAGTTCTTTTCCCGAAATCCTGATCCAGGAGGGAATGATTGGTACTTGGTCCATAGAAATGCGAAAATTCCTTAAACCTCCGGCCGGAACCTTTGTTGATAACCAAATAGATAGGTCTTCTTGTCTCGTGGATTTAAAAATTAAACTAGATTGTAATGAAGTGATTTCTACCTGAATTTCTACTCGAATGGTATTATTTTCCTGTTTTCCAACAATTACTATACATCTATCTTTTTTTAGTGCATAAAATAAGTTATCCCAGCTTCTATTAGCCATATATTCTATGGCTTCTGATGGCTCTCTTCTAAGGTCTCTTAGGATTGCTAGACTGCTAGCGTCTGGAGCAACATTGAGAAAAAGTGCTTCTAGCAAGGCTGTCTTGCCAGCATTATTTTTACCGCCGATTAAATTTACTCTTTCAAACCCAGAAATTTTGATTTGCTCAAAGCACCTAAAATTTTGAATTTCTATTTCTTTCAGCATTACCGATCCTGTTGAATTAATCTAATTCATCTGCGTTAATCTGTGTTAATCTGCCTGTATCTGCGGTTAAAAAAAGAGAATTTGTTAACCGCAGATGACAATAGATTAACGCGGATTCACGCAGAAGTCGAAAAGCGATCGCACCTATCCAGGTGCACCCGATCGCACGGCTTGTTGTGCTGTCGCCGCCGGATCTTTCGTTTCCTGCGGCGCTTCCGGCGAAACCGGGCCCGCGTGCGGCCACTTCCAGTCGCGGATTTCCGGCATATCATCGCCGTGCTTGGTGATATACTGCGTGTGCTCGATCAGCTTGTCACGGATAGCTTGTTTGCCGTAAGCTGCTACAGAACCCAGTTTCGGAACGCGATCGAGAACATCTGCAACCAAGTGGAATCGATCGAGGTCATTCATCACCACCATATCAAACGGCGTCGTAGTCGTACCCTCTTCCTTGTAACCCCGAACGTGAATATTCGAGTGATTCGTGCGGCGGTAAGCCAATCGGTGAATCAGCCAAGGATAGCCGTGAAAAGCAAAAATCACCGGCTTATCTATCGTGAACAAAGCATCAAAATCCTTATCAGACAAACCGTGAGGATGTTCGCTAGCAGGCTGAAGAGTCATCAAATCCACAACATTAACCACCCGCACTTTTAAATCCGGATAATCTCGGCGGAGAATGTCAACAGCAGCCAAAGTTTCCAGCGTCGGAACATCACCCGCGCAAGCCATCACCACATCCGGTTCGCCGCCTTTATCATTGCTGGCCCACTCCCAAATACCGATGCCGGCCGTACAGTGTTTAATCGCAGCATCCATATCCAAATACTGCAATGCCGGCTGCTTCCCTGCAATAATCACGTTGACATAGTGGCGGCTGCGGAGACAGTGATCCGTTACTGACAGCAAAGTGTTCGCATCCGGCGGCAAATAAATCCGTACCACTTCCGCTTTCTTGTTAATTACGTGGTCGATAAAACCCGGATCTTGGTGAGAAAAACCGTTGTGATCTTGCCGCCAAACGTGAGAAGTTAGCAGGTAGTTGAGAGAGGCGATCTGCCGGCGCCAAGGAATGTCGTTAGTAGTTTTCAACCACTTGGCGTGTTGGTTGAACATCGAATCGATAATGTGAATAAACGCTTCGTAACAAGAGAAAAAGCCGTGGCGTCCCGTCAGCAAATAGCCTTCCAGCCATCCCTGACATAGATGTTCGCTGAGGACTTCCATCACCCGGCCGTCGGGGGAGATGTGGTCGTCTTCGGGCAAAATTTCCCCCGCCCAAACCCGGTTCGTCACTTCAAACACCGGATCGAGGCGGTTTGAGGCCGTCTCGTCAGGCCCGACAATGCGGAAATTGGCGTGTTCCTGATTCAGTTTCATCACCTCTCGCAGGAAGCGGCCGCAAACGCGGGTTGCTTCTGCCATTACAGTGCCCGGTTTTTGCACGTCAACGGCATAGTCTTCAAATTCCGGCATTTTCAAGTCTCGCAGCAGCCGGCCGCCGTTAGCGTGGGGATTTGCCCCCATGCGCCGAGATCCCTTGGGTGCGAGTTCTGCCAATTCGGGAATTAACTTGCCCTTTTCGTCGAAGAGTTCTTCCGGCTTATAGCTTTTCATCCAATCTTCGAGGAGTTGGACGTGTCCCGGCTTAGAAGCCATTTCCGAAAGTGGGACTTGGTGCGATCGCCAATAATCCTCTGTTTTCTTACCGTCAACATCCTTCGGCCCCGTCCAGCCTTTGGGAGTTTTCATCACAATCATCGGCCACTGGGGGCGACCGGAATAGCCCTCCGTCCGGGCTTTTTCCTGAATCGCCTTAATTTCGCCGATCGCGGTATCGAGAGTTGCAGCCATCAACTGGTGCATGGTTTCCGGGTCTGAACCTTCCACCCAATAAGGTTTGTAGCCATAACCGACCATCAAACTTTCCAATTCCTCGCGCGGAATGCGGGCCAACAGCGTTGGATTGGCAATTTTGTAGCCATTCAAGTGCAAAATCGGCAACACAGCCCCGTCGCGAACCGGGTTGAGAAACTTGTTAGAGTGCCAGCTAGCAGCTAGCGGGCCGGTTTCTGCTTCCCCGTCGCCGACAACGGCCGCCACAATCAAATCGGGATTGTCGAAGGCCGCCCCGTAAGCGTGAACCAGGGCGTAGCCGAGTTCGCCGCCTTCGTGAATCGAACCGGGGGTTTCCGGGGCGACGTGGCTGGGGATACCGCCGGGAAAGGAGAACTGTTTGAACAGCCGTTTGATACCCTCTTCATCTTGGGAAATGTTCGAGTAATATTCGGTATAAGTGCCTTCGAGATAGGTGTTGGCGACCAAGCCCGGCCCGCCGTGTCCGGGGCCTGCGATGTATATGGCGTTGAGGTCTTGGGCTTTGATGATGCGGTTGAGGTGAACGTAGATGAAGTTGAGGCCTGGAGTGGTGCCCCAATGTCCGAGAAGTCTGGGTTTGACGTGTTCGAGTTTGAGTGGTTCTTTGAGTAGCGGATTGTCGAAGAGATAGATTTGTCCGACGGATAGGTAGTTTGCCGCCCGCCAGTAGGCGTTGATTTTGTGTAGTTCTGAGTCGGAAAGCGGCTTTAATTGCGGGATCTCGGTTGTTCCTAGCATCATCAGCGATTGACTCCTGAGTTTTGGTTGTTTTGTAAAGTGCGATCGAGAAGTGCGATCGATATTAATTTTTTATCTGTGACATTTTGTATTTAAACTCCATGTCCTCCACACAAACTATTGAATTCTAGCTCGTTTGTACCTAAATAAAAGTTTAAATCAATGTTAATTTCTGGGTAAATATCGCACGACTTTGATGCAATAAAGGCGGCTACTTGCGGGGATCAAGGAATTCAGCAATACATAATAGGATTTACACAAGAGTTTTTGTAGGGTGTGCATTTCCCACTGAGCCTTAGTATATGTTGAGAGTGGTAGGATGTGTTGTGCAAGTCCCCAAAAAGATACTTCTAAAGGTAGAAGTCATAAGGATTTATAGGTTAAATTAATTTAACTTGATCCCGACTGAGGGCTGATACCAGTTATCAAAAAAATTCAACTGTAGGCAATATCCAAAGCTTTATGTCCTCAGTCATTCCCCATTCTTTAATCTAAAATTTAAAATAGTATGACTCGTTTTGGGTTAATTTTTTTTAGGTTCGTTTAAGCTCAGGGTAAAAGGGTGAGCAATTTTTATAATTTAGAGAGTTCTCAATAATTTAAAAAGATATAGCAATGCTATTTGATTTGTGAACAGGCTTTTTTTTAATGAACTGCAGAGGCGCAGAGGACGCAGAGGAAGAGAGCAAAGAGAAAGGAATTGCGTATAATAATAGCAAATACCTACAGAATTCATAAATCAAATAGGTTCTCTGACAATCCAAGCATCAGAAGCACAACTCCTAGTTTTAACGCCAAAAAAGAAAGCTCAAATTATCTAATTATTAACCCAAAAGTTAGCTAACACCTGGCAATGAATTAGCAAAACTCCCAGTGGCGGTGATTATTGTATGAGAAAGAGTCGCATTCCTGTTTGGGTACTGGTGAGTTTTCGCCGCTTGGGTATGAACGAGTCTCGACTATTAGATAACTATCCCACACTAACTGCTACTGATTTAGCAAATGCGTGGGCTTATGCGACAGCTTTTTCAAATGAAATTGAAATAGCTATCGGCGAGAATGACGAAGATTGAAATAATGGCGCGTCTTTATACTGACGAACAATTTCCCCGAGTGGTTGTAGAATTGCTGCGCCCTATGATTCACAATATTCTGACAGTGCAAGCAGCCGGAAAGGATAACCCAAAATTCCTCACCAAGAAGTGTTAGCTTTTGCAGTCAGTGAAAATCGAGCTGTTTTAACTCAAAATCGCCGTTATTTTATCAGACTGCACAGGTTACAGCCTGACGATGCTGGAATACATTGTCTGTAGGGGAGAGGATGATGTAACAAGAAGGGCTGGTAACATTAATCAGGCTATTTCCTCACTTGAAACATTAACAACTCAAGTGATTCGAGTCGATCGCACTCTCGCGGCCATCTATATCTTAAGCGATCGCCACAAAGTAAGCTCAAGCAATCTCAATCCGAAAATCACTGCATCGGTTTGATTGCTGGCTAGATGCCACCGCCAATATTTCCCGCTGAAAAAACTTAGGAGGCGACTAAAACAGGACTCTCTGAAATCCGGCAAACATTGGACACAGTTGGCTGGTGCGAAACGACTTGCAGTTCGTGAGGATACCGGGGACGCGGGTCATTTTCTAACCAGATGGGCGGTACCATCATCACTTCATAGTAAGCGATCGTATGCAAAACCCCAGGCTGCGACTTCAACTCCACTGTCAAGCCCGCTCTGTACTCAAATGCTTCTTCCCAGTCTAAGTTTTCATTGATACCCATAGCGATCGCGCCTCTTAATCTTGTTTCTTTTGTCCATTGTAGGGCGCTACATAAAACATTGGGTACTTTCTGTTGCTTGTGATACAATTTGTAACCTTATATATACGTTCCCTGACAATTCAACAGAGAAGAGCAATTGTCAATAAGTAAATAGGATGATTTGACCGACGGGTGACAAGTAAGCCCAAAAGCTAGGCTTGACAAGAGTTTGAGTTGATATGTCTCAAAAAAAATAGGGGCGATCCAACCGCGCAGACGTTTATGACACAAAGGAAGAGAACAGAAGAGAATTTTAAGGACGGAAGTACAAACCTATTTTTGCCAGCTTGTCTAGTATTTTATAAATAAAGAAACTCGGTTTTTTTAATAAACCGGGTTTCTGGGATGAGTAAAAACTAAACTAATTTCACTTGGTTTTCCTCTTTGTCGCTGTCGCCGTATTTTTAGCAAGCGAGAGCCTTCTTCATTTCTTTTTGCCAGATGTCTAATACTAAAAGTAAAATATGGCATAATATAAATATTAGTTTCATAGCTTTGCACCTATGACCGCCAAAATCACCCTAAATCTGCCAGATGAAGTCTATCACCAAGCAGAATTGCTAGCGCTGCAACGCCACCGCACCGTGAGTGAGATTCTAGTAGAAACTCTGGAAAATTTTCTCTTACCAACCCCTAAACCAGTATCAGCACTGTCTGATTCAGAAGTAATCACTCAGACTCAACTCCGGCTGCAACCACTCCAAGAACAACGATTGAGTGAATTGCTAGACCGCCAACAATCCGGTACGATCGCATCTGTAGAACTGGCTGAATTGCAGGCATTAATCCACATATATGAAACTCGACTATTGCGACAAGCTCAAGCCTTAAATGAAGCTGTGCGGCGCGGCTTGCTCGAACCACTGAAAGGATAATCAAAATGGCAATTTCTGAACAAGTTAGAGCCAGAGTTCGCGCACAAGCTCAAAATCGATTTTTTGTGTCGAGTCAAGTTCTACTCAAGAAAATCATCAAAATTTCACACATCGCTCGTTGGCACTACTATAATAGCAAATATATACCTAATTCATAAATCGCATAAATTCTATTTTATAAGCATGAAGTTCAATACCGTCCAAGAAGTTACATCATGGAAAAATTTTATATTTAATGATGAAATTTATGATTTATCGCATCTTAATGCTCGCTGGGTTGAGTATCTTGACAAAAGAGACGAAAAAAATATAATCACGTACAAATTTATAGTAACTTATGGTTTGCATTGTTTTACTAAAGATTCTGATGATATTTCGAGCGAAGAATCACAGCTATTGATGTACAAGGGGCCGAGAGAGTCCCGAACGTTTAATTTTGAGAGATACCAACTCTCAACGCAATTACCGAGTATTGTCGAGTCATTGGGCGAGAACGAAACCTTAGTTTGTCACGCTGGGTATAGAAAGTTTGCAATCATTAAAATTGTAGATTCAAATGGTGTTGAGGTTAATTATTTCATTGCTTTTTCAGCATTTAGAGAAAGTAAAAAGTTGAGATTACATATACACAGTGCTTATCCTATATACGAAGGCATAGGTAAAGTGAAAAAAGTGGGCTTCTTCGTCATAGCCAAAAAGTTATTGCAGAATAAGGAATTACCGAAGCCCTAAAATAACAAAGGCTCCTTAAGGAGCCTTCGCCAAAATATAAATCTTGGTATTCAGAACGTCTTTACCGGAATTCCTCGACCTCGTGGGTAACGGGATGTCATGATTAGCTCATGTCTGCTGCATCCATGTCTCTAATATAGTTCATGATTTGGATCTGTGTCAAGTTTTACTCAAGCAAAGTATTAAAATTTTCCAGTGTGGGCGATTTGGGGTATGGTACGCTAGCTATTTGTGGAATATTTGAGGTAATCCAGCAATGCAAGAGTTCTACAAAATCGTTCAATCAGCTACAAAAGAGCAACGAAAAAACCTAGCAGAGCTGACCGAATCGGCATTTGGTGATGCTCCTGATATTCTTTGCAATCATGTACGCTATCTCAGAGCTGGAAGTATTGGCCAACTTTTCTGGAATGATTCTTGGAAACAAGTTGTAACAGATGTTGCCGATCGTATCAGTATTGATTGGGCAACCACATTCAGCGGTCGTCAGTGGCGCGACTTAGAAACCCAAGAGATTGAGACTGCTGTTGTAACCAAACTGTTTCAGAATATGCTGGAGCAACTTTCACCAGAGCAACGACAAAAGCTTGTTATAGAGATGAAAAGAGATAGCAGCGATCCAGCTCTTGAAAGTTTGTTGTTGAGTGGCAGTGTAATGACCATTGCAAAAATGAGTGGTTTTGGGGTGTATCTGTTGGCAAGCACGGTTCTGGGCGGTCTAACTAATGGTTTGGGGATTACGTTACCTTTTGCAATTTATATGGGCATGAGTCAGGGCATTGCGTTGATACTTGGCCCCGTAGGCTGGGCAGCACTTGCTGGAGGTATTCTATTCACACTCAATCAACCTAATTGGAATCGTCTAACTTTAGCTGTTGTCTATGTTTCGATGCTTCGTAATCAGGAAGAGTTCATCGTTACCACCTATTGAGCGAGGTAAAATATGGTCTATGGTAAACAGAGTAGAGCTACTTTCTTCCGCTGAATGGCAATATTCACAAAGAAAATTAGCTCTACTTCTTACTAAATTTCTAGTAGCGCGGTTTACGGACATGAGGCTGCTATAACTTTAGCGTTAATTAAGGTGAAAATCCGATCTAGTTCTAGTAAGCTTGCTAATTCTACAACCTCTTCTGAATTTAAAAGATTAGCCTTTTTTCGGTCGGCTAGTTCTTCTAATCGGGCTTGTAGGTTTTCCGTAAATTTGAATAAGTAAAGATTTCTGACTTTTTGAAGCGAAATCTCACGATCGATCCAGTAGGAAGGTTGTACCATAAGTTCAGCTATCATGGTGATTCAATTACTCCAATTACTAGATGGATAGTCTTGATTATATCATAAAAATAAAATATTGCTAAAGCAAAAAACACAAGAAAACCTGCATCGAGTATTGGTCACTATTCTTTAGTCGGTTTCAACCGACTTTCGCTATGAGACAGGGAATTCATTCCCTGACGGACTTGCGGATAAACGAAAGAACCCGATAAAAACCCGGTTTGTCTACTAATAAACCGGGTTTCCAATCTGACAGAAAACTCAACTAACTTGACTTAGTTTCTTTCTTAGTCTTTGTCGCAGTCGCCGCCTTTTTAGCAGTGGTTTTCTTCGCAGCAGTTTCCGACTTCGCCGCAGTCGCCGTCTTCTTAGCAGTAGTTTTCTTCGCCGCAGTCTCCGACTTCGCCGCCGCAGTCTTCGTTGACTTCTTCGACTTGCTAGATTTTCCGCCGCCCGCTGCTTCCTTCGCTGCTAACAAATCCAGTGCTTTTTGTAAGGTGAAATTCTCCACAGATTCATCCTTAGCCAAAGAAGCATTGATATCGCCGTGTTTGACGTAGGGCCCATAACGACCATCGTAAACATTGATCAATTCTCCCGATTCTGGATGCGCGCCCAATTCCTTCAAAGGCGTAGCTGTTTTGCTGCTGCCGCGGGCGGCTTTCGGTTGGGCTAACATTTCTAATGCCCGATCGAGCGTTATCGTCAAAACATCATCCGGCGGTTTGATCGATCGATAATCTTTCCCCACCTTACCCTGGTCATGCACCACATAAGGCCCATACATCCCCAAATTAGCTTGCACCTTCGCCCCCGTCTCCGGGTGAGTGCCCAACAACCGAGGTAAAGTCAACAAACTCACCGCCATATCCAGCGTCACGCTATCCTTATCCGTCCCCTTCGGTAAAGAAGCCCGCTTCGGTTTCTTATTCGTTTCCGAAACTTCCCCTAACTGAACGTATGGCCCGTAACTGCCAATCAGCACATAAATCGGTTCCCCAGTTTCCGGGTGAAGACCCAATTTTTCCGGGCCTTCGGTTTTTTGCTTTAACAGAAACTCCACTTGTTCCGGATCTAAATCTGCCGGCGTCAAATCTTGGGGAATCGATGCTTTTACCAGGCCTTCTTCGCTTTCAGATTCCAAATATGCGCCGAATTTGCCGATGCAAACTTTGGCGGAGAGATTCTCCAACACCACAGTTCGGGCAACTTTCGCGTCAATCTGACTTTCCTGTTCTTTGACTTGGGTTGCGAGTCCGGTTTCCCCTGTATAAAACTTTTGCAAATACGGCAGCCATTTCGCCTCGCCGGTGGCAATTTCATCGAGGGTTTGTTCCATTCGGGAAGTAAAACCGGTGTCTACTAAATCGGGAAAATGTGTTTCCAATAAAGTCGTGACGGCGAAAGCGGTGAATGTCGGAATTAGGGCATTAGCTATTAATTTGGCATATCCGCGATCGACAATTGTACCGATAATACTCGCATAGGTACTCGGACGGCCCACACCTTCGCTTTCGAGCATTTTGACCAGAGAAGCTTCCGTATAGCGGGCGGGAGGTTGAGTTTCGTGCCCGATCGCCTCTAAATCCTTACAATTAGGTTTATCCCCCACCTTCAGCGCCGGCAAAATCACCTCCTGGTCTTCCAACGCCGCATTCGGATCGTCGGAACCTTCCACGTAGGCCCGCAAAAAGCCTGGAAAATCAATGCGTTTGCCGCTGGAACGAAAACCGGCATCTTCTACCTGAGTTAATACAGTGACGTGAGTTTGGCGGGAATCAGCCATTTGAGAAGCGACTGTCCGCTTCCAAATCAAATCATAGAGGCGGAAATCAATCCCATCCAATCCGGTTTGCTGCGGAGTCCGAAAAGTGCTGCCAGCGGGACGGATAGCTTCGTGGGCTTCCTGCGCGCCTTTGCTTTTCGTCGTATATTTGCGCGGTTGGGGGCTGAGGTATTCGCTGCCGTAAAGTTCTTGCACGCAACTGCGCGCCGCTTCGATCGCCTGTTCGGACAAATGCACCGAATCCGTCCGCATATAGGTGATAAAACCGCGTTCGTAGAGACCTTGGGCAATTCGCATTGTTTCCCGCGCACCCAGCCGCAGCTTGCGGTTAGCTTCCTGCTGCAAAGTCGAGGTCGTAAACGGCGGCGAAGGTTTGCGGGTGACTGGCCGTTCTTCGAGATTGGTGACAGTCCAGGGTTTGTTTTGAATGCGTGAGAGTAAAGCCCGCGCCTGTTCTTCGTTCAACAAAAGTACGCGGCGGCCGGAGATAATTTGCCCGGTATTTTCATCAAAATCGCTGCCGTTTGCAACTTTCACCTTGCCGACTGTCACGAGTTTGGCATCAAAGGAAATCTTGCCCTTTTCCAAAAGGGCTTTCAAATCCCAGTAGCTACCTTGGCGGAAAGCGCGGCGTTCGCGTTCCCGGCGCACCAACAGGCGTACAGCGACTGACTGCACTCTACCGGCCGACAAACCCCAAGCGATTTTTTTCCACAGTAGCGGAGAGAGTGTGTAACCGACGAGTCTGTCGAGAATCCGGCGAGTTTCTTGCGCTTGTACAACTCGATTGTCGATATCGCGACAGTGAGTCAAAGCATCGCGGATTGCTTCGCGGGTGATTTCGTGAAACACCATCCGCTTGATCGGAACTTTGGGTTTGAGGATTTGCAGCAAATGCCAGGAAATGCTTTCGCCTTCGCGGTCTTCGTCAGTGGCTAGAATCAGTTCTGTGGCGTCTTTGAGGGCGTCTTTGAGTTCTTTAACAATTTTCTTTTTATCTTTCGGGATGACGTAGAGGGGTTCAAAGTCTGCTTCCACGTTTACGCCCAGTTGCGCCCATTTTTCTCCTTTAACGGCTTCTGGTATTTCTTCGGCGGAGGATGGTAGGTCGCGGACATGGCCCATCGATGCCTCTACACGGTAGGTGGAGGGCAGGAAGTTGCGGATGGTGCGGGCTTTGGTCGGAGATTCGACGATGACTAAGGTTGACATGGCATCTTTTAAATATGGATGGCAGCGCAGCTAGAGGGTCTAAGTTAGAGAGTTTAGGTCAGATGTCAAGGCTTCTTTCAACTTTGGGCGATTATTTTCAAACTACCTTAATTTTTAAGTTACTGCCGATCGGGTGGCAGGTGACAAGCTGATGGGATTTTACTGCTTTCGGGGCAGAGGCTGTGAATTGCGTCTCTACAAGATGCACCGGATGATGACCTGACTCTAGCAGAATTGTCGGTAACTGGATGTTGAGACTGCTGGATGTGCACGGATGGTTCCTCGATGTGGTTGTAACTTGAAGGTTGGGGAAGGTTGAGGCGATCGATTTTAGATTTTAGATTTGAGATTTGAGATTTTAGATGGGGAAAGATTGACTGAGTAGAGGTTTGGGACTATCGATTTTAGATTTGAGATTTGAGATTTTAGATTGGGAAAGATTGACTCAGTAGAGGTTTGAGACTGTGGTACAGTACGCTGTGCAGCATAAGCGTGGCGATCGGAAAAAAAGCAATCACAGGGGATTAAAATTACTTGAGCGATCGATCGAGTCTAGGAACAATGCTATGACATTTGAATTCGACCATCTTTTCATCCTTACTGATATTGGTGCTTCGGAAGCTAATCGTTTATCATCCTTTGGTTTAGTTGAGGGTGCATCTCGCATTCATCGCGGACAAGGTACAGCCAATCGCTCTTTCTTTTTCCATAACGCAATGTTGGAATTGTTATGGATTCACGATCCAGAAGAGGCGAAGTCTGAGCCAATTCATCAGACTCGTCTTTGGGAGCGATCGACAAATCGGAATAATGGTGCGTGTCCATTTGGCATCTGTTTGCGTCCAGCCAAAGGTTCTGAGGACACAGTTGCATTTTCAAGTTGGGCATATCGTCCACCTTATTTATCTGAAACGATGAGTATCGCAGTAGGAACAAATAGTGATGTTTTGACTGAGCCGATGCTTTTCCAAATTTCCTTTGGTAAACGTCCAGATCAATACTCTGCTGATAAGTCACAGCCTTTGGATCATGGTGTTGGTTTCGGGGAAATTACTCGCGTAGAATTAGTCAGTCCTGCTGCCAATAATCCGTCACCTGAACTTCAAGCAGTGCTTGAGACAAATCAGCTAAAGTTACGGATAGGAACCGAGGATTTTGTCGAGCTTGGTTTTGATGGAGAAGTGCAGGGACAACAGGTAGATTTTCGACCTGGATTGCCGCTTATTATCAGTTGGTAATCTAAAGCCGTAAAACAATTAATAATATGGCTTCAGTATCGAACGAGCTGCGAGCGTTCGTACAGAACGCGGACTGACAAGTTCAGGAACATTAGAGGCCATTGAGAATTTTCCAAGTTTGCTGAGTAAACTAGATATATAGTAACCCCCAATTTATTGAGGACTGAAAAATGGAGACAATTACTGACCTGCCTGGGTATCGCATAACAGAACAACTCTATGCAGGCGATCGCACTCTAGTCTATCGGGGTATTCGGGAGAGTGATCGCACTTCAGTCGTCATTAAAATCCTGCGGAATGAATACCCCAGCTTCAGTGAATTGGTTCAGTTTCGCAACCAATATACCATTGCCAAAAATCTCAACCTCCCCAGTATTGTTAAACCCCTCGATTTAGCAGCATACAAAAACGCCTATGCTTTGATAATGGAGGACTTTGGAGGAGTCTCTCTGTCTACTTATCTCAAAGCAGCAACTGATAAAAACCAACTCGATAAATCTGTATCTTTAGAAAAATTTCTCAACAAGGCTTTGCAACTAGCAGAGATTCTCCACTATCTCTACCAAAACCGAGTCATCCACAAAGATATTAAGCCAGCTAATCTCCTAATACATCCCGACACCAAACAAGTCAAACTGATTGACTTTAGCATCGCGTCCCTACTTCCGAGAGAAACTCAAGAAATTCAAAATCCCAACGTTTTAGAAGGAACCCTCGCCTATATTTCTCCCGAACAAACCGGACGAATGAACCGAGGCATCGACTACCGCACCGACTTTTATTCTATGGGAGCCACTTTTTACGAACTGCTGACCGGAAAACTGCCATTTGAATGTGACGACCCGATGGAGTTGGTTCACTGCCATATTGCCAAACAACCTCCTTCAATAAACAGCAAAGAAATCCCGCAGGTGGTTTCGGATATTGTGATGAAGCTGATGGCAAAAAATGCCGAAAAGCGCTATCAAAGTGCCTTGGGATTGAAACATGACTTAGAACGGTGTTTGCAGCAGTGGCAAGAAACGGGGAAAATTGAAAGTTTTGAGTTAGGAATGCGGGATGTATGCGATCGCTTCCTGATTCCTGAAAAGCTTTATGGTCGAGAAACAGAAGTACAAACCCTGTTGAGTGCCTTCGAGCGCGTGGCGAATGGCACATCAGAATTAATGCTGGTCGCTGGCTTCTCCGGGATTGGAAAAACGGCTGTAGTCAACGAGGTACATAAACCGATTGTCCGACAGCGCGGCTATTTCATCAAAGGCAAATTCGACCAGTTTAACCGCAATATTCCCTTCTCGGCATTTGTCCAGGCATTCCGCGATTTTATGGCACAATTACTGAGTGAAAGTGATGCCAAAATCCGAGAATGGAAAACTCAAATTATCGCAGCGCTCGGTGACAGCGGACAAGTCATTATTGAAGTCATTCCCGAACTAGAACGGATTATTGGCTCGCAACCCCCAGCCCCTGAATTATCCGGGATGGCTGCTCAAAATCTCTTTAATTTGCTATTCCACAAATTCATTGCTGTCTTCACCACAAAAGAGCATCCCTTAGTGATATTTTTGGATGACTTACAATGGGCGGATTCGGCATCGCTGAAGTTAATGCAATTGCTCGTCAATGAGTCGCAATTGGGTTATCTGTTGCTGCTTGGAGCCTATCGGGATAATGAAGTATCACCAGGCCATCCCCTGATGTTGACCCTCGATGAAGTGAGGAAGGCAGGAACAACCCTCAACACTATTACATTATCACCGCTCGGTCAAATCAGTTTGAATCAATTGGTAGCGGATACGCTAGTTTGCGAGCATAATTTGGCACAAACCCTGACAGAATTAGTATATCAAAAAACTCAAGGAAACCCATTTTTTGCGACGCAATTTCTCAAAGCATTGTATCAGGATGAATTGATTAGTTTTGAGATCCAATCGGGACATTGGCAGTGCGATATTAGCAAAGTGAGAGAGGCAGCGCTCACTGATGATGTGGTGCTATTTATGGCGCAGCAGTTGCAAAAAATGCCAGCAACAACTCAGTCAGTTTTAAAATTAGCCGCTTGCATTGGCAACCAGTTCGATCTGGCAACATTGGCAATTGTTTCAGAGAGTTCGGAAACTGAAACCGCAACCGCATTGTGGAAAGCTTTACAGGAAGAGCTGATTATTCCCCAAAGTGAAGTTTATAAATTTTATGTAGGCGCCCAACAGGCGATTTCTGAAGCGACTTCTCAAACCGTTGCTTATCGTTTTTTGCACGATCGCGTCCAGCAAGCTGCTTATTCTTTGATTCCCCAAGCCGATCGCGCGATCGCCCATTATCAAATCGGGCAACTGCTGCTGCAACAGATTTCACTGTCAGCGCGAGAAGAACGCATTTTTGAATTAGTCAATCAGTTGAACTACGGAACCACACTGGTTGTAGAACAACAGGAAAGGGACGAACTCGCCCAACTCAACCTAACTGCTTGCCGCAAAGCCAGAGCCGCCACCGCATATCAAGCCGCCCGCGAATATGCCACAGTGGGCCTGAAACTGCTGGGAACAGACGCTTGGCAACGGCAGTATGAAATGACCCTATCTCTGTACGACTTGGCTGCCGAGGTGGCTTTTTTGGCCGGCGATTTTGAGCAGATGCACCAGTGGATTGAAGCGGTGATTCAGCATGGGAAAACACCTTTAGAACAGGTGCAAGTTTATCAAGTCAAAATCCAGGCATTGGTCGCCCACAATAAATTTGTCGAGGCGATCGCGATCGGTCAATCAGTCTTCCAAATGTTAGGCGTAAACCTACCAAATGAACCAACCCTAGACGATATTCGGCAGTTGAAGCAAGAAATTGATGCCTTAATTGAAGGTCGCTCTATTGAATCATTCTTTCATCTGCCGAAAATGAGCGATCCTCAGCAATTAGCCATTATGCAAAATGCGGCTCGCCTAACACCCGTCTGTTATATGTCCGGCACCAAGCTTTATTTCCTGGTGGTGGCACTCCAGGTTAAGTTGTCCATCCAATTCGGCAATAGTCCGGTTTCAGCTTTTTGCTACGTGGGTTACGCCTTCCAACTGAGGATGCTGTGGGGCGACATGACAATGGTGCCTCAGTTTGGGCAATTAGGATACCAACTCGCCTTAGAACCCGATGCCAAAAACATTCGAGCCGCCACCGCCATGTTAATGGGGGCGTATGTGGGTTCTTGGACGATCCATTTGCAAGAAACGCTGCCCATTCTTCTCGATGGCTATCAAGCTGGATTAGAAACGGGCAATCTAGAATTTATGGGCTACGACGCTCAGTTGTACTGTTTCAATGCTTATTGGTACGGTCAACCGCTGGCTGAACTCGAACCGCAAATTCGCGCCTATTACCAACAGTTGTGCGACCTCAACCAATTGACGGCAGCAAACTGTGTGTTGGCGTACTGGCAGGCGGCTCAAATTCTCTTGGGTGAGTCCGAGGAGGAAATTCCCTTACGCCAGGATGCCTATGAAGAAA
>JACJNV010000344.1 GCA_014695175.1 Microcoleus sp. FACHB-DQ6
AGGGCCCTTACTTTTACTCCCGCCAATTGGAATGTCGCTCAAACGGTAACGGTGACTGCGGTTGACGATGCGGTTGTTGAGGGCGATCGTGTCAGCCCAATTAGCCACGCCACCAGCAGCAATGACACATTGTATAATAATCTAGTTGCCCCTCTCACAGTCAATATCAGCGATAATGATAACTTAGGCGATGTCAAAACCCTGTCCCAAAAGTCAGTAATCGGTTTGACAGATAAGGACGATCGCGTCACAGGATCGGCATTAAACGACATTATCCACGCACGCCCCGGCAATGACTATCTTCATGGCAAAGCAGGGGATGATTTGCTTTACGGACAAAAAGGGGATGATGGTATCAGCGGCGGTGATGGCAATGACATTATTTTTGGTGGCCAAGGGAGTGAATTTATTCAGGGTGACGGCGGTATTGACTTGATTTACGCAGGTAAGGAAAACGATCGCATTTACAGCGGCGATGGCGACGATATAGTATTTGGCGACGGGGGCAATGATTACTTATTTGGAGAAATTGGTGCCGACACTCTCACAGGCGGATTGGGTTTTGATGTGTTTGCCCTCGCGATCGATACTGGTGGAACAGACGCTTCCGCCGCCGATGTGATTACTGATTTTACCCTCAATCAAGATAAAATTGATTTAATTAGCCCCCTTGCTTTTAACCAGTTAAATATTTTTCAAGGAACCGGCGCTTTTGTTCGCGATAGTATAATTCAGTATCAGGTAACAGGGGAATATTTAGCTGTCTTGAAAGGAGTCACTGCCAGCAGTATAGTTCAGGCAGTAACTTTTTAGATTTCGTATGTTGTTGCGCTTTAGC
Organism: Microcoleus sp. FACHB-DQ6; assembly: GCA_014695175.1. Classification (GTDB taxonomy): domain Bacteria; phylum Cyanobacteriota; class Cyanobacteriia; order Cyanobacteriales; family Microcoleaceae; genus Microcoleus. The sequence goes on from JACJNV010000344.1 coordinate 839, forward strand.
GCTAAAGCGCAACAACATACCTACCCGATTTCGATCGCCTAGTTTGTAGGGGGTCTCAACAGTCGATCGCACTTTTGCTGTGATTTTCAGGTATAGCAACCGTTTAATGTAAATTGTGTAGCCTGTCTTTGATTTTTGTGCGAGTCACCAATGCAGACTCACAGCGTTCCCAGTAAATTTTAGCAACGCGATCGCCGGGATTCTGACGCCAACACTCGGAAAACAGCCGCGCTGCTTCAAATAACTTCCCTTCCGAGTAAAGTGCCCTAGCTTCTGCAAACAATTCCAGCGTAGCTAACTTGGCTTGTTTAATTTCTGGGGGATCTGCATCAAACACCTCATAAATCGTCACAGCTTCCGATTTTCCCTTGACTTTTACCGTGTCTAGAGTGCGGATTGTGTACTGAGATGGATTTTTCAGGCGCGTATAAGTTGGCTGGGTAATTAACAGTGACACCCCATAATTTTTTGTCAAACTTTCCACGCGAGAAGCTAAATTCACCGCATCGCTGATGACTGTTCCGTCCATGCGATTTGGTCCTCCCACAGTTCCCAGCATCAAAGAACCCGTATTAATCCCAATCCCAATCTGAATCGGCGCACAGCCAGCGTTAGCGCAGTATTCATTGTATTCAGCGAGACGGTGCAGCATAGCAATTCCCGCTTTCACTGCATGATCCGCCTCACCGCTAAAAAGCGCCATAATCGCATCGCCAATATATTTGTCGATAAACCCCTTATTTTTATTAATGACGGGTTCCATGCGAGAAAGGTAGGAATTGATAAATTTGAAATTATCCTCCGGGGTCATAGTTTCCGAAAGCGTGGTAAAATTGCGAATGTCGGAAAACAACACCGACATTTCTAACTGCACTTGGTCGCCCAATTCCACATCAATGATGCTTGATTTCTCTAAAAACTGGAGGAATTGATGGGGAACAAATCGCTCGTAAGCTTTGTTGAGTTGAGCCAGCCTGCTTTCATTTTTGCGTACTTCTGTATAAAGCTTAGAATTTTGAATCGAGATAGCTGCTTGTCCAGATAACACTTTTAATATTTCCACTCTTTCAGGGGTAAAAGCTCCCGCTGTCAGATTGTTTTCTAGGTAAACAATACTGACTATTTGAGATTGGTTAATCAGCGGCACACATAAAATTGATTTGGGCTGATGCTTTCGGATGTGGGCGTCGTTGGTAAATTGTCCCGATCGGGCAGCATCATCGAGTACCACGCTTTCTTGAGTGCGACTCACATAATTGACAATTGCGGAGGAAAGTTCTTGACAGGTTTCAACGGGGATTGACTGCAACACGGTGACGAGTTCGTCATCGATTGTCCCTTCAGCTTCAATGAACAGTTGTCCCTGGCTTAACAAAATCAGATAGCCTCGTTGCGCCCCTGCATTTTCCATCAAAATTTTCATCAAGCTAGACAGTAGCTTATCTAGCATAATTTCTCCAGAAATCGCTTGAGAAGCCTTCATTACTGCGCTGATATCTAGGTGATTCCCCGAACCAGTCGTTGTCATTGCTACGGTAGTTTGAGTATTTTTCCTTCCCGGTTGAGTTACCGCGAATAAGTGGGGATATCGCGTTTCTAAATCCGTTACCTTAGCAGTGGCTCCCCATTCAACATAACAATAATACGCCTCAAATATGTAGGCTTGAGCAACTTTTGTTTTGCCCCATTCCGAGTAGAATTTGGCGGCGATTTCGTTTGCCAGGGCTTCGTCATTAACATATTTGTTTTCTTTGGCTCCAGAAATGGCGCGATCGTACATTTCAATCGCCTCGGCTTTATTGCCCAACACCCGTTGCCGTTCTGCTTCCACTAAATACCATTTATGCAGATAATTCATCGGAGCATTTTGCGCCCACTGTTGCAGCGTGCTTTGATGGGTTTCCACTAAGGCAAGAGTTTCAGTTTGCTCAATTGCTGGCTGTCCGGGAAAAAGTGCCAGGTGCGTCAGGGCGGCATAAAAATGAAAAATTGGAACAAAAGCAGATCCAGATACTCCCATCAAATACTGTTTGACTTGGGTAATGTGGTCTAGGGCAGCCGTGTAATTGCCATAGCAGTAAGCAAGCAGCAGTTTGAAGATGCAGGCACAGGCGATCGCCGTGAATTCATTATCCTGATAGTGCTTGGGAATCATCACCGTTTCATCGTAGGCAGAGCCTATTAACAAATCCGGCCGCATACCGGTTTCCCTCAAGTTTTGCACCGTCTGCTGAATCATATCTAAATAAACCCCAGCAGAATATTGTTTCAACTGCGCCATAACAGCCCTATAACTTGCTATTTCTGGTTCCCAAGTGTCTAGTTCTACACCAGCGAATAAATGAGTATAAAAACAAATATATATGTTGTAGCCAGCGTTTACAAAGTCGCCTGTTTCCATGCCAAACCTATAGCCCTCTTTCAGCGTCGGTATCGTTGCCAAAAGAGATTCTTGGCGATGCTGAATCCAGCCACCAAACAAAAGTAGAACTGTGGACTTGAATTCGGGCACATTCAACCGATCGAGCAATGAAAGTGCCAATTTCCCAAAGCCATAGCCCGTTTCCACCTCTTGTAAAAAGGCACAGAAAACCATCCCGTGCATCGCATAACCCACTGTCGAGGCGGGCGCATTCCCAAAGGAGAGCGATAAACTCACCATCGTTGAGCTCAGCAGGGGCAGCAAACCGGGCATTCCCTGGAAAATGGGTGGAAACAACATACCAGACAGTTGCATAGCTGCCTGAGTCTGTGGATTTGTCATCACAGGTAGGTCAACCAATTCCTCAATCTTTCTGCCGCCGAGGAGGCACGCAATGGCTTGTAGCGCTTTGCCAATCTTGGCTTCATCAGGTTCGGCAGGGAGTTCAATCCCCAATTGTAAGAGTGCCTCTCTTGCTACTGCGATCGTTTCTAACACCTTGCTCTGGGCTGTCTGAGCGGCAATTTTAATTTCGTAAATTTTAACTCGATCTAAAATCGTCTGAGCTTCTTGCAAAACCAGTGCTGCCATCTGTTCCATACCATCAAAGTCACCATTCAAATAGGCAATTTCAGCAGCAGCAACATAAAGATTTAGCGCCAATTCATATTGAGTTTGCCAGCATTGTGGTGCCAATAGCTCAATTCCCGTTTGTAGATAGATATTTGCCGCAGCGTAGGCAGTAGAATTTCTAGCCTTACGTCCAGCTTCTAAGTTTAGTTGGGCTAAGGCTGAGCGTTCACTTAATTGATGGATTAACTCACTTCCTTGATTTAAATGCCCCACAATGTCAAAGATTTTTTCTTCTGTTTCTATTTCGGAAGAACTTTGTAGCAGTAACTGTCCTATTTTGAGATGAGTGGCTTGTTTTTGGTCGTCTGCAATCAATGAATAAGCCGCTTGCTGGACGCGATCGTGCAGGAACTTATAAGTGGGATTAGTAACAGACTCAGTAGAGGATTGAGTATCTGCTTGAATAAAGTTATAGCCTTCTGAAATTACTAAAATGAGTCCTTCTTGCAAGGCTTTCCACAGCGCTGATTCCGTTTGTTCTGGTAATTCTTCGCTGACTATTGCCACTGTCTCTAAATCAAACTGCGCCCCAATGCACGCGGCAAGTTTGAGAACATCCTGAGTTTCGGCAGGCAACTTCTGCAATTGCGCCGCCATAAACTCCACCACATCCGAGGCGTCGGCAAATTTAACTTGATTAATATCGCACTGCCACCCCCCTTGACTGCCCCCCTTACTAAGAGGGGACACAGGGGGGTTAAAAATAATTTGACCATCTTCATGCAAAGCCTTGAGGAATTGAGTCGAGAAAAAGGGATTACCTTGGGTTTTTTGATAAACCAATTCTGTCAGGGGCCTGGCTAAAGATAAATCGCAAATCAGCGTATCTGCTACCAACTGATTGAGATCTGCTAAACTCAAAGGTTGCAGGGTAATCGTATTCACCACTGCCCCAGACTTAACAATCTCATCCACAGTCAACATAAACGGATGAGCCGGTGATACCTCATTATCCCGATAAGCACCCAATACTAACAGATGCCCCGTATCCTCCATCAACAGTTGTAGCAATTTCAGCGATGCCGAATCTGCCCACTGCAAATCGTCCAGAAACATCACTAAGGGATGTTCTGCGTGGGTAAATACTTGCACAAATTTCTGCATCAGCAGATTGAAGCGATTTTGGGCCGCACTCCCCGACAATTCTAGTGCAGGACTTTGAGCCCCAATGATGCGTTCTAATTCAGGAATTACGTCAATCAAGACTTGCCCACTCTCGCCTACTGCGGTGAGAATCAGGGTTTTCCATCTGTGTAACTGAGCGTCACTTTCTGATAATAATTGTCCCATCAATTCCCGAAATGCTTGCACAAATGCACTGAAAGGAATATTGCGTTGGAATTGGTCGTACTTGCCTTTGATAAAATAGCCACCCTGTCGGGCGATCGGCTTATGCACTTCATTCACTACTGCGGTTTTACCAATCCCAGAAAAGCCAGCTACTAGCATCATTTCGGCACTAGCCTTACGAACTCTTTCAAAGGCCACTAATAGATTAAGAACTTCTGTTTCTCTGCCGTATAACTTTTCTGGAATCAGGAAATGGTCTGTAAGATCCAGCGTTCCCAAGTCAAATTCTTCTATGCTATCGGTTTCTTGTAATTGAACTAGACACATTTCTAAATCCTGCTTGAGACCCAATGCAGTTTGATAGCGATTTTCCGCATTTTTTGCCATCAGCTTGCTGACAATTTGCGAGACAATTAGGGGAATTTCTGGCTTGATTTCGTGCGGTGGAACTGGTTGTCTGGCAATGTGGCAGTGAACTAGCTCTAAAGCGTCTTCTGTCTCAAAAGGCAGTTTTCCTGTCAGCAATTCGTAGAAGGTGACGCCGAGCGAGTAAAAGTCAGTGCGGTAATCCATAGAGCGATTCATCCTACCAGTTTGTTCCGGCGAGATGTAAGCGAGGGTTCCTTCTAAAACGTTCGGATTTTTCAGGGTTGGCATTTCTCGCGTTAGCTGAGTGGAAATGCCAAAGTCGATAATTTTGAGCTGTCCGGTCGCTGGATTGAATACTATATTAGAAGGGTTAATATCCTTGTGGATAATATTGGCGCTGTGAATTTGCCCTAAAGTTTCACTGGCTGCGATCGCCAGGAGAAGAAACTCCTTTAGGCTAAACTTTCGCTGCTGCATCCATATTTTCAAGGATTCCCCGCCAAAGTCCTCCACAAGAATCACGAGGCTGTTTTGGTATTTTTGCAAGTCATAGACTCGCACGACTCCCGCCTCTTTCAGCTCTCGGGTGATTCGGTATTCGGTGCGGTAGCGTAGCAATTCTTGAGGTGTGGGGTAGCTCTCTTTGAGAAGTTTGAGGATAATCCGCTGGTTATCCGCTTTCCGGATGGCCCGGTAAACCAGAGAGTTGGCACTTTCATAGAGAAGTGTCTGGACGGCAATGCCTGGAATGGAGAGCATATTTATTTTTTTTCTAAAAATTAAACCGAAGTCAAAACGCACCGGGTTCGTTGTGTCGAGAATAGCGCTTTAGAAAGGAACAAATTATGTTTTTATAACATACTCTTAGTTTTTCGGCAGCAAAGTGGCTTTCAGGTGGTCTGGCAGAGTAAGGGTAAGCAGTTATAATGCGACGTATCTAAGCCTTGTTAATTCTCAACTCCATGAATAGTCACCGTTTCTGTTATCCAAACATCGTTAAAAATTGTCCCACCTCCAGCGCTAAGCAAAACTTTAAATGTATATATTGTCACAGGCAGTTTCTTTAAAATCCCAGACATCCAAGGATTTCAGAAGAAACAAAAAAATTGAGAGATCAGCTTTTATTAGAAAAAATATCTTGAGTCGGGATTGTCAAAGTCACGAGGCTGTCCCCCCGCTGGTTCCAATACTATGTGTTTTTCAACAATTAGCATCAGTCCCCCGGAAAGTCCAAGTAAAGTCAAAAAAACAAGGCAAGCTAACGATCGAACATGATGAAATGTAGTCGTTTGTAGGCAATAAGGGAAGCAGTGCAAAGAGCTGCCAATTGATGCCTTAACAAAAAAAATTCTAGCGGTTTATAGCAATCCTACATGAGTCGTAAATTTTTTTACCCCACCCCATCCCTCCCCGAACTCGCGGGGAGGGAGTAAGAAATTCACAAATGATTTAGGATGGCTATATATAGGAAGTCGAGTTGAAATGGGTGCTAAAGGTTTGTCGGATTCCCTCCCAGCAGTTGACAGACAATGTGCCGTCTATTATACAGATTTTTTGGTCGCATATAAAAAAGTTTTGCCTCGCCAGCGACACAAATCTGTCGGAAAGATACGGGCAAAACTTCGGATATCGAAAGATGCAAGAACTCCCTGATGTACAGGATATCTCGCTATTGTTGTAAGAAAGAGTCTTTCCTAATCTAAAAAGCTTTCCAATAATGTGGGGCCTTCTGGTATTTTATCCATGATTACAACACTTCTTGACCTCTAAAAGTGTTTAGGATTTTTCGTTGCTATGCAGGACTACCAGACTTTGTTCTAAGGATTTTGGAGAGTCATTTATCTACTTCCCCTTCCGGGCTACAAACTCCCGCAGCCGCAGTAAACTAGCCGTTTGCCCCAAATTCAGCGGCAGCAGCGACACTCCCTCCAACCGAGACTGCACCCAACCATCGCCCCAATACCACTCGTGAAATCCGTCAATTCCCTGACTCAATAACAGCCGCAGACAATTGTGCTCAGCAATATCAACGTGATGCTGAACTGCCACGGGACCCAGCCAACTTGTAAAGGTCAAACCTTGAGCAAATTCTTCCGGCAAACCGCTAGACAACTGCTGCGGCCACATCCACTGCTGCAATTGACTCGGACGCAACAAGCTGTCTCTAATCGCTGTTTCGGAAGCTTCAAGCTCAATCCGCAGGTTGCTTTGTTGAAAATTACCGAGCATAAGAATTTTAGATATAACTGCAAGTAACTTTAATGTAACTTATTGGACTGGTTCTAACCTCTTATCGGCGGGCAAGATGCCCACCCCACAAGCAGGAAATTTATCTGTTGTGGAACAGGCTAGGGCAGCCTGTTCATGTCCGGGCGGGCTAGGAGCAACGGCCCACAAGCAGAAAATTCATTCTTTGTGGAACAGGCTAGAGAAGTCTGTTCATGTCCGGGCGGGCTAGGAGCAACGGCCCACAAGCAGAAAATTCATTCTTTGTGGAACAGGCATCTTGCCTGTTCTTAGAAAATAGTGCAAAATGTTCGATCGCACATCACCGTCCATCCACCTTCATCTACACTAAAAAATTTAAGATATTCGATCGCACCTACTGCCCGAAACCAGATTTTCGTATCGAACTGTTAAGCTCTGTTTCATTTCATTGAAATCTCCCCTGCTTCACGCCACCGCATCCAAAGTCCGTGATACCATCACACCTGAGTAATGCCTATAGAAAAAAACTGGAGAGAAAAGCTTTGACACTAAGGGTTGCAGTAGTAGGTTCAGGCCCTGCGGGTTCTTCCGCCGCCGAAACATTGGTAAAAGCAGGCATCGAAACATACCTATTCGAGCGTAAATTAGACAACGCCAAACCCTGCGGTGGGGCGATTCCCCTGTGCATGGTCAGCGAATTTGACTTGCCGCAAAGTATTATTGACCGCCAAGTCAGAAAAATGAAAATGATCTCCCCCTCCAACGTCGAGGTGGACATCAATATTGAAAACGCACATGAATACATCGGTATGTGCCGCCGCGAAGTGCTCGACGGCTTCCTGCGCGATCGCGCCGCTTCGTTGGGTGCAAAGCTGATTAACGGCACCGTTCACAAATTAGACATTCCTTCAAACAACACCGACCCCTACACCTTGCATTATGCCGACCACTCCGACGGCAGCGCAATGGGAATTCAGAAAACTCTGAAGGTGGATTTGGTAATAGGGGCTGACGGCGCTAACTCCCGCGTAGCAAAGGCGATCGACGCTGGCGACTACAATTATGCGATCGCCTTCCAAGAGCGCATCCGCCTGCCAGAAGATAAAATGGCTTACTACGAAGACTTAGCCGAAATGTACGTCGGCGACGACGTATCTACCGACTTCTACGCTTGGGTGTTCCCCAAATACGACCACGTAGCCGTCGGTACCGGCACGATGAAAGTCAATCAAGCCAGCATCAAAAAGCTGCAAGCAGGAGTCCGCGCCCGCGCTGCCAAAAAACTGATGGGCGGTGAGATTATTAAAGTGGAAGCTCACCCCATCCCGGAACATCCGCGTCCCCGCCGGGTTGTCGGCCGAGTTGCTCTCGTAGGCGATGCAGCAGGTTACGTTACCAAGTCTTCCGGGGAAGGTATCTATTTTGCCGCCAAGTCTGGCCGGATGTGCGCCGAAACTATTGTGGAGATTTCCAATAAAGGCGCGCGCATTCCGACTGAAGAGGAAATCAAGCTTTACCTGAAACGGTGGGATAAAGCCTACGGCATTACTTACAAAGTTCTGGACATTTTGCAGCGCGTGTTCTACCGTTCCGACGCTACTCGCGAAGCTTTTGTGGAAATGTGTGCCGATCGCGATGTGCAAAAGCTCACATTCGATAGCTACTTGTATAAAACAGTAGTACCGGCCAATCCTTTCGTGCAGATGAAGATTACTGCGAAAACCATTGGTAGCTTGTTGCGCGGCAATGCTTTAGCGCCTTAATTCCCTGCGGACAAGCGCACTTTGTATAAAAAAGCGGGCAGTCACAAAACTGCCCGCTTTTTTTTTGATCTAAGATAACGAACCGCGAAGGCGCGAAGGAAGAGGAAGAAGAAGAATTGTTAGTTCAAGTTCAACTGCACTAAGGTATCGGGGGCGAGGAAGTGAGAAATGTGATAAGCCCGCTCTTCTGTTTTTAGCAGGATTTTTTCGTAGAGGTAGCGCGTAGCTCGATCGCCCAAACTTTCTGCTTGTCCTGCTTGACGCCGCAGCAAACCGAGGATAGCTTGCTCCGCAATTAAATCGTGTTCTAGCATTTGGCGGCAGGAATATACGCCGTCGGCTTCCGGCTCAAAACAGCACAGCTCGGCTAACTTGCTAAAGCTAGCAGCCGGTATGCCGCCCAACCCGTTTAACCGTTCGCCCAACTCGTGGACGCTATCTTGAGCTTCTCCGTAGCTTTCTTCAAAGAATTTGTGCAAGGAGTAAAATTCTGCCCCTTCCACCACAAAATGATGTTTTTGATATTGCAGGTATAGAGCCTGGAAACTGGCCAGCAGCGCGTTCATCCCTTCACAAATCGGTGCTGTGACTGAATGTTCCAGTAGAACTGGGTTTTCGGCTATGTGGCCAAACGGTCTCAATGCACTCTGAGTCTCAGCCATGTGTGTTCTCCTCTCAATAGGCAGTTTTGTTGCCAATAGAGTCAGTCTAGCACCGTAAATTTACCAGTCAAGCAGCGTCTGCCTCGATAGTAGAAGATTTTATAGAGTAGGAAATTTTTTTTGTAAACCTATTGAGAATAATTAGCAGTTGGGTTATGCTTGAACAAGATCCTAGTTCTGAACGCTTCCTGAAAGTGGGGCGAACCTTATGAAGGCAGAAGGCAGAGGGCAAAAGGCAGAATTTTTCAGGAAGGGCTTTCGATCATCTTTGATGTTCTGCTGAAATCTGGCTTTTAAGTTCTACCCGCTACCATTCAGGGTAAAAATTAATGCAAATTATTACTGTTGTTAAAAAATGAATCCAGCAGATCCAGAATTAGAAGTTTGTGACATTGTGCAAGTTAGTTGGCTAGATAGGTGGCAAGTTTACAAACGCTTGCAAGAACTAGAAATTCCCTGCTGGTGTGCGGTTGACCAACCTTTGCGGGCAAAAGTCAACACAGCTAAACAAGCGGCTCAGTTAATGAGCGTGTTGAGGCAAGTCAGTGCCCCTCGGGACGAACTGGTGGAATGGCTGGAGTGCTGCTGGCAAATGGCTTCAAGGTAGAAGGAAGTTCGGCAAAGCTCAGTGTACAAGATGTAACGGATGTAACGGATTTAAAGGAGTCATAACAATGTATAAGTCTGGCAAGCAAGTTTCCGAATTCAGTTTAGAGGGAGAAATCCTCGGCCTGATTATTGAAGATGGCTGCAAACTTAAATATTTGCGAATTAGCAATGCTCGGGGAGTAGAATATCTTGTTAAACTGTGCAAGGAATTGCGGTCATTTCTGTTACCTGTTTTGACGCCCGGTTTGAAAGTTGAAGTTGTAGGCGAGAAAGAAATCAACTTGAAAAACGGTAAAATAAAACTTAAAGCTCGCAGCCTCAAGCTGGCTCAAGGTCAAAACGATCGATCGCCAGAACTCCTCGACTCCACCAATGGGCCTGTTGCGGTATGGACATCCGACGATCGCGCGATCGGCAAAAGCGAATTCACTTCTCCCACAGCAGCTCAAACTGTAAAAGCTCCGGCCAAAACCCAAACCAAAATATTAGTATGTCAAAAATCAGACTGCCTGAAGCGGGGCGCTGGAGGAGTCTGTAAAGCTTTAGAAAATGTTTTGAATTCGCGCGGTTTAGAAGACAAAGTGACAGTTCAGGGAACCGGATGTCTCAAACAGTGCAAAGCCGGCCCAAATATAGTTTTAATGCCGGACAAAACTCGCTACAGTCGCATTGCACCGGCAGAAGTTCCAGCAATCATTGACAAACATTTTGCAGTTGTTAAAGCTTAGGCGCTCGCACGGCTCCCGCAACAGGAAGTTATACCATTTTAGATTAAAGAATTAAAGAATTGGGAATAACTTATTCTGCCTGGGTTTGGATCGGGGGTCTACAGTGGCATCATTGTTTGAAACTGCTATTAGAGATTGAGAAAAATCATTTTGATAGGACTCGCGGCGAAAAACTCACAGCCGGAGGTTGCTGGTGCGCGCATCTTACACGTTAATTTGAGTTCGGGTTGTATAGCGCAACAGCTAAAACGGTTAGGACGTTCTTAATTGCTCAAACCCTTGATTTTATTGGTTCTTCCTTCTTGCTTGTTGCGACTTCCATCGGACTTG
>JACJNV010000345.1 GCA_014695175.1 Microcoleus sp. FACHB-DQ6
GGACTCTGGGTAACCACCCTCACACTCAAGCGAGTCCGTCTCTGTTTCCTAAAGAGCGAACGTGAGCCTCAACCCACCTTCTATGTCCTAACCGCCTTGGCGGTTGCTATAAATTTTGCCCGTCGATAAATTCTTGGACTACATATTGTCTGCTGTCTTGGATGGAATAGGCTAATAGTTCGGGAATTTGAGGGTGTTTGCCCAATTCGTCTAATCGCATTGCTTCTTGTTCAAAAAGTTCGGCTGCTTTTTTGCTGTTGCGATTGCTTGCTGATGGGATGAGTGGGGTTTCTGGGGGTAAAAATTGTTTGATGACGCAGCGAGGTTTTGAGGGTTTGTCTTCGTCAACGGCGAGGAATGTTCTACCAAAACCGCCTTGTCCGATCGCCTTTATAGCCCGGTAGCGATCGCGCAGCAGCAGTTTTGAACGGCAGTTTCGGCAAATTTTGGCTGCGGGAGGGTTTTGTGCCTTGGAACAGTTGGGATTTAGGCAGTAACTCATTCGATTTTAGATTTTAAATTTCTGATTTTAAATTTTATTTTTTGAATGTTTGCACCACGCAATACATATTATACTTCTTCTCACACTTTATAAAATTTGGCGGGCGTTGCTGATTTAGGGTATGAAAGGCTAAATATGCAAGTCATAGAAACCAGTATTCACCAAAATTCGCGAATTTCAAGTTATTTTTTTCATACCCTGATTAAGCAACGCCTACAAAATACAACTTTTTGCTAGCAATCGCTCAATTACTTATAGGCTAGTCCCCAACTTCCTTGTAAAGAAATAATTGAATCCTCTAAAATCAGTTTGGTATCCTGTGTTGCTTGAGAACTTTAGCGGGACTGACAAATGAAATGCCCTGAGAAGAAGAGGTACTAATCATGACAGCTTCAATGACAGGCTCATAAACAGTTTTTTCTGCAACCCACTCCACAATAAAGTTTGCACCTGAGCCTCCACTTGTATCATCTGCTGCAATGAAAAAGTCTGTGGAAGCAAGCGGCTTGAGTTCTACTGGACTCTTAATGTCATGCCTAATCAATTCCCCATTAGTATCGTAGTAACGCACGGAAGTAATAATAATCGGATTTGTCAGATCCGTATTGCGGATACTGAGGGTAGCTGACAAATTCATGACATTATCCTGGCTATTGTAGTGATAAATATGTGAGTAAATAGGGACATATACGGTTTGTCCCATCACAACTTTTGTTTTATCTAACGGGACTGCTTTCAGTGAAATTTCACGTTTTAGATCGGGTTGTTGTCTTTGTGAGGTAGTTTGGTTTGAACAAGAGCTCAGGACGATCGCGGCGATCGCCCAACCAACCCAGAAATCATGTTTCAGCTTCATCGGCATTCATCCAAATACACCACATACATTGCAGTTACGTCTAAAGCAGAGTGCACCTTCTCTCTCGTTTGAGGCAGCTTAGTGATAAGGTTTGAGCGGCAGTTCAACCTGGAACGTTGAGCCTTTGCCCACTGCACTCGTCACCTGTATTTGTCCGCTGTGTGCCTTGACAATTTGTTGGACGATCGCCAACCCCAGCCCAAAGCCTCCGCTGTCCTGCGATCGCTCGGTGTCTACTCGATAGAAGCGATCGAAAATATAGGGTAAGTCCGCTTCTGGAATACCGATTCCCGTATCGATAATCTGAATGACTGCCAAATTGGAATGAAGAACTAGGCGTATCTGTATAGTTCCGCCAACGGCAGTATATTTACAGGCGTTGTAAAGCAAGTTTTCGACTACTTGCCGCAGCAAATCAGGGTCAGCCAATAATTCAATCGGTTGTTCCGGTGATTCGCAGGTGAGTTTGATATTTTGGGCTTCTGCAAGTGCGAGAAACTGGGTTGCTAAATTGCTGAGGAGCTCGTTGAGATTGATTAACCTGAGCGATTCCGGCGCAAGTCGCCCCTGATGACGAGCCAACAGCAGTAAATTATTCACGAGCGCTCCCATTGATTTTGCGCTATCTACAATGTTTTGTAAGGGAGGATGGTAACGTGAATCATCAGCCGCGATGAGCAACCCAAGCTGGGCATTAGTGAGAATGGCAGACAGGGGCGATCGCAACTCGTGAGAGGCATCGGCTGTAAAGCGCTGAAGCTGCTGATAGGCTTGCCGAATCGGTTGCATGGCCAGCCCACTGAGAAACCAACCTGTGAGGGCAATTAAGCCCAGTGTCAGCGGGACAGCGAGAGTTAGCACAATCTGAAGCTCAGTGAGCCTGTTTTGAGTTTCTGTCAGGGGAGTTGCAACCTGAAGATAACCGAGTACCCCAGTTCTACCTTCAACGGGTAATGTCACCTGACGCAGCCAAATTCCTTTTCCCAAAAGTGGATCGGTCGATCGAACTGTGAGATAACCAAAGGGCGTATTTAACTGCTCGGGAGGAGAATTCCCAAAAAAACGAACTAGCCGCCCTTGTGCGTTATACCAGCGCACGTAAATCAGATCTTCAGCAAGGGGATGCGAACCACTACCTAACAAGGAAACATGACTCAGATCGACCTGGTTCTGGTTGTGGCGAACTTCATAATGCACGCTGGCAGCCATGATTCTGCTTTTGTCATACAGCAGTCGATCGAGCGCCTCTAGTTTATCTTTCACCTCAATCTGATAGATCGCCCCAGCAAACAGCACGAGAATGCTTCCCATTGACAGGGTGAACCAACGAGCCAGATTGCGGCGACTTTGATTAAACATGACTTGCCTTCACGATCGTTACTTTTCAGGGGTTAGTAACTGTAACCTAATTCCTCAACATTGTTACCCATTGCTAGAGATTTTGGGTAACTCATTAAAAGTCTGTACGGTTTTCTTTACTTGTATCACGGTCTATGTTTGGTTAGATTTAGACCGTTGGAGCGGTAAAAATTATGTCGCGATAATGGATTAAAGAATTGCCATGTTACTGGGATTTAAAACAGAACTCAAAGCCAACAACTCTCAACGTAGTCAATTCGCACGGCATTGTGGAGTAGCGCGTCACGCTTGGAATTGGGGTTTGTTTATTACCAAAAACGTTCTTGACTACAACAAAGCAAATCCTGACAGCAAAATCAAGTTTCCAACTGCAATTGATTTACATAAGTTGTTGGTGAAGTTGGTAAAGCCGGAAAATCCCTGGTACTACGAATGTTCCAAATCTACCCCACAACAGGCGCTGATGGCGCTACGCGAGTCGTGGAAGCGCTGTTTTAACAAAACTGCTGGTGTGCCTACATTTAAAAAGAAAGGCAAGCGCGATTCGTTTACTTTAGAAGGCACAGTTAAAATACTTGGTAGCAACCAAATTAAAGTGCCTGTAATTGGTGTGCTTAAAACTTACGAAAGGTTGCCACAACTTCAACCAAAATCGGTAACAATTAGTCGCCAATCCGAGCGGTGGTTTATCAGTTTCAGATTTGAGGTCAACGAACAAAACCTTAATAACAGAAGCGTTGTCGGTGTTGACCTCGGCATCAAAAACCTGGCTACTCTCAGCACTGGTGAAGTAGTATCAGGGGCTAAATCCTATCGCAAATACGGGGAAAAATTAGCAGGTATGCAATATCTGAACCGTCATAAGATTCGAGGTTCGAGGAACTGGAAACAAGCACAAATCAAGATAGCTACACTGCATCGTAAGATTGCCAACATCCGCTCCGATACACTACACAAAGTCACCACACTACTTGCCAAGAACCACGGCGTAATAGTAATTGAGGATTTAAATGTATCTGGAATGTTGGCAAATCACAAATTAGCTGCTGCGATTGCTGATATGAGCTTCTTTGAGTTTCGCAGACAATTGACATACAAATGTCAATTGTACGGTGCCACGCTGGCGATTGTCGAACGCTGGTTCCCCAGTTCTAAACTTTGCTCTAATTGTGGTTCTAAAAAAGAAACACTTTTGCTCTCAGAAAGAGTGTTTGAATGCAACAGTTGCGGTAACCGTCAAGACAGAGATTTGAACGCCGCAATTAATCTGCAAAAAGCCGTCAGTTAGGCGGTGTTAGTCTGTGGACTGGAGAGTGCCGACACTACCAGAGCGAAGCAGAAAGTAAGCGTCAAAGTCCATATCTGTATAGACATGGGTAGCTTTGGGTAAGCCTTATGTAACGGAAGTGAGGCGATAACCCATACCGTAAATGCTCTCAATCCAGTCTGCTGCTCCTACAGCCTGCAAGCGTTGGCGGAGTTTGCGAACTAGAACAGTAATCGCATTGCTCTCTGGTTCAGTCCCCCATTCCCACACGCCTTGTTCAATCTGATTCCGAGTCAAAACTTGCCGGGGATGACGCATAAAATACTCCAACAACTGAAACTCGCGACTGGAGAGGGAAACGGTTGCACCTTGTCGCTCAACAGTAAGAGTATCGAGGTGGAGGTGCAGATCCTCAAGGCTGAGCGTATCTCCTTGCCAAAGGGGCGATCGCCGTCTTAATGCCCGCACTCGTGCCATGAATTCAACCAAGTCGATCGGTTTCACCAGGTAATCATCTGCACCTGCGTCTAACCCGGTCACTTTTTCAGGAGTGGTGTCTCTTGCGGTGATCATCAAAATCGGCGCTGTTTTCCCTGCCGATCGATATTGACGACAGAGATTTACCCCACTGATATGTGGCAACATCCAGTCCAAAATCAACAAATCATAATCTTTTTCTGATAACAGCCACTGCGCCGTCTCTCCATCTTTTACCCCATCCACGCTATGTCCTGCTTGAGACAGCACTGTTTGAAGTGGCATCAGTTGCTTTGGGTCGTCCTCCACAAGTAAGATTCTCATATTTTTCTTTAATTAGGCTTGTAAACATTGAGCTGCTGATAAAATTTACCTATAGCAATCCTAAATCATTTGTGAATTTCTTACTCCCTCCCCTTACTAAGGGGAGGGTTGGGGTGGGGTAAAAAATTTATGTGGCAGGTTACTAAACGTTGGCTAAAAGCATCAGGCGCAGAGTTTTGGTTGCCATTGCCGTTTGTGGCGATCGCCTTTTGGGTTGGCTCGAGTTTCCTAATGGCTCAAGAATTACAACAACCCCAGATCGCAAAGAATAAACTTCAGGCAGATACCCAGCTTAAAGCAACGGTGTCTGTCAATATATTGCTGATCAATGCGGTGATTAACCGAAAAGAAGGAACAACCCAGGTTGCGGTAGAAACCGCAGAACCCATTTTGAAGCGATTGGAATTAGAATTGCCAATGACTGACGCAACCCAGATAGAGGCAGCGATCGCGCAAGAGCTCCAGTTATCACGTCAAAATGTTCGCCAGTTAGTCCGTTACGAGATCGTCGAATAAGTTTATTGTTTCAAGATTGCGATCGCATCCAGTCAAATAAAGTTGTTAAATCCATAGGTTTCCTTACTGCGTTCGCGCAATTTTTTAAGTGGCAAGAAGCGCCAAATTCTCTTGCCACTTCACTGTTAGGAACTACTGAATCACGATTTGGTTGTTGAGCGAAATATTCGGTGCAGTTTGCCGAGCAATTTGTTCTGCCAATGCTTTTTGTTCTGCCGTTTGAACGCGCCCTGTTAACACAATCGAATTATCCCGATCGTCTGCGTCCAAATCGAATTGCTTGAGGGTGCCATCGGAGTCTAAGGCCTCTTCTACGCGATCGACAATATCGTCAAGGTCTTGATTCTGAGGCGTTTGGGCGGTCGTGGTTGGAGGCGCAGAAGCGGTTGGAGCAGTCGTATTTTCAGTGGCAGTTGTGGGAGCAGAAGTAGATGGAACAGTTGTCTGTGAAGTATTGGGGGGGGTGCAAGCACCTAAACCCAAAATTGCAACAGTGCTGACGCTGATTCCCTGCACAAATAGCTTTAATAATTGCATATTCTTTGTTTGTTTTGTTTGTTGTGAAACGCAATTTTGGCGATAAACCTCAGCAGTAAGTCTTTGAGCATTTCAACTTAACAAGTGAATGTACGAGAGTTCATCTATCAAAAGTAATGCTTTTTACAATTCTATTAATAAAAGGCAACAATAAATCAAATCCAGTGAACTAAGGTTTGCAAGTCCATAAGCTATCTCAATCGGTTCTCTGCCTAAGTATAGGAAGCAAATGTGATCCAAATGTGAGTAACAGAAATCAGTCGCTCACTTTTCCCTCACATTCATCAATGACGCTAGAAACAAGACCAAAAAACAGACAAGCACTTGGCTTGACAAGAAGCGTTATGACTGCAACGAATGTAGAAGAAAAATTAGTAGAAAACTCTTGGCATCACCTCTCTGTCGAGAAAGTAGCTCGGCTTTTAGAGACTGACCTGGAAATAGGTCTATCTTCCGATGTGTCAGCCCAACGGCGCGAGATCCTCGGCCCCAATCAACTAACGCCTCCGAAGCAGCAAAGTGCCTGGTTGCGATTTTTTCAGCAACTGAATCAGCCGCTAATCTACATTTTATTAGCCTCTGGCATAGTGACAGCATTTCTGAAAGAGTGGATTGATTCAGGGGTAATTTTTGGGGTGGCTCTGACGAATGCCACCATTGGTTTCGTTCAAGAGTCAAAGGCAGAGAATGCGATCGCCGCTTTAGCAAAATCTGTTGCAACTGAGGCAACCATTCTCCGCCACGGTCAAAAGCAAGTGGTTTCATCCAGCGAACTGGTTCCTGGCGATCTCGTCTTGCTGTCTTCAGGGGATAAAGTGTCTGCTGATCTGCGGCTGATCCAAGTCCGTGACTTACAGGTCGATGAGTCAGCGTTAACGGGAGAATCTGTCCCGGTCCAGAAGGAATCCCAGGCGCTAGAGGCAGACGCTGCACTGGCAGATCGCACGAACATGGCGTATACCGGAAGCCTGGTAACGTTTGGACAGGGACGCGGACTGGTCGTCAGCATTGGTGACATGACCGAGACCGGACACATCTCCCAACTCATGCAGCAAAGTACCGCACTGGAAACCCCACTGAGTCGCAAAATTGACAAATTTAGCAAAACCTTGCTCTATGTCATTTTAGGTTTGGCTGCCTTCACCTTTGCTGCAGGCATTGCCCAGAGATTTTCTTGGGTTGAGGTGTTCAAGGCATCTGTGGCGCTTGCGGTCAGCGCAATTCCTGAAGGCTTACCCGCGATTTTAACGGTGACACTGGCGATCGGGGTTTCCCAAATGGCAAAGCAGCACGCCATTATTCGCAAACTTCCGGCAATTGAGACGCTGGGCAGCACCACCGTGATTTGTTCCGACAAAACCGGAACCTTGACAGAGAATCAAATGACTGTTCAAGAGATCGATGCCGGTGGAAAGCGATATCGGGTTAGCGGTGGAGGATATGCACCAGACGGGAAAATTTCTGAAAATGGACACTCCGTTGACCTGGCGAACGCACCTGCTTTATATGAATGCCTGCAAGCAGGATTGTTGTGCAACGATTCTTATCTAAACGTGCAAGACGGGAACTGGACTGCGATCGGTAGTCCAACGGAAGGGGCGTTGGTTGCGGTAGCCCAAAAAGCGGGGTTAATTACTGAGAAACTGGAGGAAGCGCTTTCCCGGATCGATACACTGCCGTTTGAATCTCAGTTTCAATACATGGCAACCTTACATGATGATCGTCCACAACGGTTGATTTATGTCAAGGGTTCAATTGAGGCAATTCTCAAGCGGTGTCGCCAGATGCTCGATGAAGAGGGAAAGCCGATCACCCTCAACCCCGCGCCGATCGAGCAAACCGTGGACAGAATGGCGAAAAAAGGGTTGCGAGTTCTGGCACTTGCCAAGAAAGTTGTACCCGCTTCTCAATCTTCAATAAAGCATTCTGATATTGAGCAAGGGTTAACTTTTCTGGGTCTGCAAGGCATGATCGACCCGCCTCGCCCCGAAGCCATTCAAGCGATTCAAGCCTGTCGGTCTGCGGGAATTCAGGTCAAGATGATTACGGGCGACCATGCCAAAACAGCAGCAGCGATCGCCCACCAAATGGGACTAAATCAAACCCAAGATGCTCCCGTTTTTACGGGTCAAGAACTCGCTCAAATGAATCAGCAGGAATTAGCCAATGCTGTCGAACAAAGCTGCGTGTTTGCTCGTGTAGCGCCAGAACAAAAGCTCCGCATTGTCGAAGCACTTCAGTCTAAGGGCGAGATTGTGGCAATGACTGGAGATGGGGTTAACGATGCTCCCGCCCTGAAGCAAGCTGATATTGGGGTAGCGATGGGCATCACGGGCACTGAAGTGACAAAAGAAGCCGCAGATATGATTCTGACGGATGACAACTTTGCTTCGATCGAGAAAGCAGTTGAGGAAGGGCGCACGGTTTATAAGAATCTGCTGCGGGCGATCGCCTTCATCCTGCCCGTGAATGGTGGAGAGTCCATGACCATCTTGATTGCCGTACTTCTGGCAACTCCACTACCCATTTTGCCAGTACAAATTCTCTGGCTGAATATGGTCAGTTCAGTTGCGTTGAGCTTACCGTTGGCATTTGAGCCGCCCTCTCCCGATGTCATGCAACAGCCGCCTCGACCTGCCAATGAACCGCTTCTGTCTCGCAGGCTGACCGCTCGGATTCTGACAGTTTCGGTATTTAACTGGATTGCGATCTTTGGGATGTTTGAATGGATCGTCCAAACCACAGGCAATCAAGCTCTAGCCCGGACGATGGCAATTCAAGCATTGGTTGCGGCCGAAGCTTTTTACCTATTAAGCATCAGTCGCTTCGTTCCGGCGATCGTCGCCAAACTACGCGGTAAAGATGAATCAGTTGGCTATGCTGTGGCGATCGGCATTGCGGCTATTTTCATTCTCCAATTCCTGTTTAGCCAATGGGGCATTATGAATCAGTTATTCGACACTGAAGCTTTGAGCGCAATCCAAGGCTTAATTTGTATCGGATTCGGACTGCCAATGATTCCTTTGTCAGCTTTGCTAAAGCGTTTTGCACCTCTGAACTAAGTAGTTTTTGTGATGCGGCCATTCAAAGCGGCTTTACACACTATTTACCAATTTTGTAGCGTTGAATATTGAATATCTCTCATGAATTACCAAAATCTCAAACGTGCTAGCGGCCTATTTACTAATCATCGAAACGCAGAGCAGGCGCTAGTTGAGCTAAAAAGCAGGGGCTTCCCCATGCAAAAGATTTCAGTGATTGCTAAACCTTCTGACCATGATGATTTGGACTCTCTGGGCGTGCAGCAAATTTTAATCACAAGAGCAGCAGGCGCACAAGTAGGCGCGATCTTAGGCAGCATACGATTAGGTTCACTAGCCTTAATTGTTGGACTCAGCAGCCTGCTAATTCCCGGTATTGGTCAGGCAGTAGCGGTGGAAAGCATTTTAGCAACTTTCTTTGGAAGTGGGATTGCTGCAACTGCTGGCGGTCTATATGGCGCACTTCAAGGATGGTTGGTGCCAGAAGAACAAGCAAGAGTTTACAATAACAGATTTAACCAGGGAGATTATTTGATCGTCCTGGAGGCAAGAGAAAATGAGATCGTGATTGCTGAACCTGTCCTTAAACGTTGGGAGATTCTGACGTGGCGTGTCTGTGATGCTACCTAAATTCAAGGTCAGAAAAGACGATTACCTTTGAGGAATTTATTCCCGCGAATCAGAACGTCCAAAACCACTCAAGATTTTGACTGTCGATGGCTTTGGGCGATCGCTCTCCTACTCCTTAGATAGGAGATATGGATCGACAACTTCCATTACTCGCCGATTCGGCAACCGCGATCGGGTCGGCAATGCTTCAGAAGAGACAGTACAAAAAATAAAAACCAGCACAATTAAGAGGAATTAGCATCCTGTAAGGGTTGGGAAATCATCCCGAGCTGCAAAAAAAATTGCACTCTAAATATGATCGCTCGCCCAACCAACCCAGAAATCCTCTTTCAGCTTCATCGGCATTCATCCAAATACACCACATAAATTGCAGTTACGTCTACAGCAGAGTGAACCGTCTCCTGTAGACTAAAACCGTAGTTAATCTGTCAATTTCTTTGAGGAAAACGAGTTTATGAGAGGAGTATCGGCGATCGAGTCGATTGTAGCGCAAGCACCTCCCTTGGGCAGCGATCCTGCTACAAATAGCCAAACGGCAGGAGCCATTCCTGAATTGGTCATCATCTTGATCATTCTGCTGCTGATTGCAACTTTTGTTGCACTCGTAACCCAACGGTTGCGAATTCCCTATGTGACGGGCTTAGTGTTAGCAGGCTTGCCCATTACGGAGCTCTTGTCGCGTCGAATTGGTTTAGACCCATCTTTAGTATTAAATCTTTTTCTACCCATTCTGATTTTTGAAGCAGCTATCAATACGGATATCAGCCGTCTCCGCAGCACCTTTAAGCCGATCGCCCTGCTGGCGGGTCCAGGCTCTATCTTTTCCTCAGCAATTATCGCTGTTCTGGTTAAATTTGGGCTAGGGCTAGACTGGATTCCAGCCTTGCTGATCGGAGTCATTCTGGCAAACACTGATACAGTCTCGATGATCGCGGTTTTTAAAGAGATCCGTGTGCCTTCTCGATTGTCCACCATTGTTGAGGGAGAAACTCTGTTCAATGATGCGGCTGCTCTAATTTCATTTAATTTGGTTTTGGTCATTTATGCGACAGGCTCTCTCACCGCTATACAAGGCGTGAAAGAACTGCTCGTGGTTGCCTTAGGTGGGGCACTGGTCGGGGGTGTTTTAGGTTACTTGAGCGTGCCGATATTTGTTCGCTTAAACGATCCGTTGAGTAGCCTTTTGCTAACCGTCGCTCTCGCATTGGGAACCTTCCAAATCGGACAATTTTTAGGCGTATCGGGCGCGGTGGCGGTGGTCATCGCCGGACTTGTTTTTGGCAACCTTGGGCTGCCTCGCAGTTCGTCTGCCTCGGATCGGATTACCTTGCTGAGTTTCTGGGAATACGCTGGTTTTGGCGTCAATACGTTTATTTTCCTGCTGATTGGAATTGAAATTAACCCGCTGACGCTGTGGAGAATTTTGCCATCCATTTTATTCGTCATTCTGGCCTATCAACTGGGACGGATTCTCTCGGTCTATTTGTTATTAGCGGGGCTGCGTTGGTTCGATCGTCCCATTCCGCTACGCTGGCAGCACATTTTGGTTTTAGGGAATATTAAAGGGTCTCTATCAATGGCCTTAGCTGTTACGATTCCCTTGACCCTACCAGGACGGGATAACATCATTGCCCTGGTTTTCGGTGCAGTTTTATTCTCCTTGGTCGGACAGGGATTAAGTTTACCGTGGATGGTAAAACGACTAAAAATTAGCCGTGTTTCTGATGTAATGCAGGAAGCTGGGCAGTTACAGATTCAGTTGATCGCTTCCAAAGCGGCTCAAGATGAGCTAGATAGTTTGCTGAAAGCAGGCGTGTTGCCGAAGGCAGTTTACGAGGAGTTATGGGCATCGTATCAAGCACGAATAGCACAGTCTGAGCGAGTGCTGCGCGATCTCTACAATCAACATAGAGCAGGGCAACTAGAGGGCGATCGCAGCGGGCTAGATAAGATTCGACGGCGATTGCTTCTAGCAGAAAAAGGAGCAGTTAGCGATGCCCTCCGCAAGCGAATTGTCCCAGAGGATCTCGTTGAGCCTTACATCAAAGATTTGGATGAGAAACTTCTAACGTTGGCAGATGACTAGCGCGAATGCCGAGGTAATCAATCATCTGGTGAACTAGCTCTGGACGGGTGACGACCAAGATGGTAGAGCCTGCTTCAAGAACAGTATTGCCGTTGGGAATCTCCAGATTGGCGCAGGCATGGGATTGATAACCAATAATCAGCGAACCTTTTGGAAAACGAGGGTCTTGAGCAATTTGAGCAACGGTGCGACCTGCCACCTTGCAATCGCCTGGAACTGGCAGCTTTAGCACCTCGACTTGCCCGTGTTCAAAGTGCATCATCGATTCGATTTGAGGGTATTCAATCGCATTTGCCATTGTTGCGACTGCCAAATCAATCGTGCTGATGATGTGACTGGCTCCGGCAAGTCGATAGGCTTCCATGAATTCGCGATCGCGCATTCGCACCACAATATGGGAAATGCCATAGCTTCTGGATAGGGTGATCAGCGCTAAATTCAGTGCATCGTCCCTGAGTGCAGCAACGACGGCGTTTGCTTGTTTAATTCCTGCTTCCAGAAGAACCGTTGTGCTCACCGCACTGCCTTCAAATGCCATGACTCCGATTTTTTCACGAGCAAAGCGACAAGCAAGTGGGTCGGCATCGATGATTGCAACCGTATGACCGAGTTTTAATAACTGCTGGGCCAAACCCAGCCCCATCATTCCTGCTCCACCAATTAATACGTACATGACTATTTGTCGCCCCAAAAATGAACTTTACAGATCATCGCTATGAGCGATATTGTGTTGGATTTCTATCAGTTTAATCGGGTTGTGGGGTGGCTTATACCGGGCTTACTTATTACCTGTTCCAAAGTTAATTCAATCGGCTTTTGGGGCAGGCATGGCTAGCCCGCCCCTCAAGGGATGTTCCTCAGTTAGGTGCCTAGCGGGAACCCTACATAATCTTAGGCACTTTAAAAAACTCCCCATCGCGATCGGGAGCTCCCTCCAAAATACTTTCTCGCTTAGGAAAAGGTTGCAAATCGTCCGATCGCATCACATTACTAACATCGATCGCCCGCGTTGTCGGCTGCACCTTACTCGTATCCAGTTCGCTCAACTGCTCAAAATAATCCAAAATACCGTTAAGTTGACCAGTAAACTGCTCTTCTTCTTCCGGCGTTAATTCCAATCTCGCTAAATTCGCTACTTTGCGAACTTCTTCTCTGTCAATCATAAAAATTGGGAATGGGGAATTGGGAATGGGGAATTGGGAATTGGGCATAGGGAATTGGGCATAGGGAATTGGTTATTTGTTATTAGAGAAATGACTAACTACCAACTATTAACTACTAACTATGCCCATGCCCATCCTAGTTAAAAATACACATCTATTTGCGATCGACCTGTTGTCTTCAGCCAATTTTGCACCTCAATGTAATTGTTGGGGGCCAAGCGAATAGCCTCCTTCCAATAATCTGCCGCTTTATCAAACAGCCCTTCCGCTGCTTCAAGATTGCCCGCTTCCTTTTCTTTTTCCCCTTGATAGTGGTAAATCACGGCAATATTATTCAGCGCTTGTGGCATTCTCGGATTGAGTTCTAGGGCTTCGCTGTAATATTGCAAACCTTTATCGTGGTCGCCGTTGCTAGTATAGATCAGCCCCATATTGTACAAGACATAACTGCGATCGTAAGGATCTTCCTCCAACTTCAGCGCTTCCTGATAATTTTCCAGCGCTTCAGCATATTCGCCATCTGCTTGAGCTGACATACCATCTCGGTAATAAGCAAAAGCTTCCTTTGCCTGCTTTTTCGCCGGCATCATCTTCAGGATGATATCAGCCATTACCGTGAAGCTTTTGTCAATAAAGTTATCGTTGCGTTGACTTCTGGGCATATGCGATTCTTTGGTTAGTGGCTAATCAGAAAAATTAGCCTGTAAAGTTTTCCTATTAATAATTGCGCCACTGTTTTAGTTGGCAGTTGTGTTGAGGGCGCTAAAAAGTCTAGTCGATCGCAAGTGCGAACCTTAAAACACGCCCTTGGGTTTAACACCCGCGCAAGCTCTATCTATTTTATATAAGTCTTGCAAGACTTGCAAAAAAACCAGATTTCTTTAACCTCTCTCTCGCACTCTACACAAAACTTACAAAAACCTGTGCAGAAAGGAAAATTTTTGCATTAGGATGCAGGGGCCATCCTCTTAGATGGCTTGCCTTCGGATCGATTCGCTAGCGCCAATGGGCGATCGCGCACCGTACCCTACTAACTGTACCCCTAATCCCCTGTCGTTGACCCTCAGAGCAAACAAGCAAATAGCCTGCCGAGGAGAAATTCCATCACAAAATTTTATTAAGTTATCCGAGTTCAGCCCATACTTAAAAGTTATTCGGCAAAACACTAGCAATATTTTGCCCCAAAGTCAAGGGCAGCCTCAAAAAAAATCAGAAACGCGATCGCCAAAACCAGCTCGAATTCCCGCAATATATAATAAAAATAACCGGGTAATTTTCACAGAGAGAAACCTATGGCTCCGAATCCCACCATTATGCAAGCCGTCGAACAACTTGGCTACCGCGTTACGGTTGGAGACGTGGCGGCAAAAGCTGGATTAGATATCAATTTTGCCCAGCGAGAATTGTTAACCCTCGCCTCCGAAGCAGGCGGCAACCTGCAAGTAGCAGAATCCGGCGACATTGCCTACCTATTTCCCAAGAACTTTCGAGATATTTTGCGAAACAAATTCTTGCGCTTGCAGTTGCAGGAATGGTGGCAAAAAATCTGGCGCATTTTATTTTATCTAATTCGGATATCTTTCGGCATAGTGCTGGTAGCTTCTATCCTCTTAATTTTTGTTGCTATCACTATTTTAATCTCCAGTTTACTCTCCAGCAGCGACAGCAATAACGGGGGAGGAGGAGACGGTGGCGGCGGGGGCGACAGCGGCGGCGGCTTTTCGTTTTTTCCCTACTTTTGGAACGACTTAACCTGGATATTTTACTGGAACCATGACGAACCTTACTACCAGCAGCAATCGCGCTTAACTGGCCAAAAACCCCAGATGAGTTTTCTAGAAGCAGTTTTCTCCTTTCTATTTGGAGACGGGAATCCCAATTACAATCTAGAAGAGCGCAAGTGGAGCGATATTGCGACTGCAATTCGCAATAACCGAGGGGCCGTCGCCGCCGAACAAATTGCCCCATATCTCGAAAATCTCGGACAGGGATACGCCCGAGAATACGAACAATATATGCTACCGACTCTCGCCCGTTTTGACGGCCGCCCCGAAGTCAGTCCAGAAGGGCAAATAGTCTACCATTTTCCGCAATTGCAAACCACAGCCACCGAGAGAAATTCTGAGCCAGTAGCAGCTTATTTGCGAGAAATGCTGTGGCGTTTCAGCAACGCCAGTTCCGGCCAAATCCTGCTCGCAGCAGGGTTAGGAGCCGTCAATCTTGTCGGTGCGTTAGTTTTGGGGAATCTATTAACTAATAGTGCGATCGCAGGTGGATTTATCGGTTGGGTCAGCGCTATTTATCCAATGCTCCTGATTTATGGCGTCGGATTTCTCGCAATTCCTTTAATTCGCTACTTCTGGATTCAGTGGAAAAATAGCCGCATAGAGGCCCGCAATCAAAAGCGTCAGCAGCGAGCAATGTTATTAAACGAACCCGATGCCAACTTGCTCCAAAAGCTGGCCTACGCCCGGGAATTTGCAGCAGAAAACGTTCTGACTGGAGAAGACTTAGCTTATACAACAGAAACCGAATTAACCCAACAAGAACTAGAACAATCAGCAAAAATAGATGCCGAATGGCAGCGCAGGATCGATCGATCGGACAACTTGTAATACTAATGACAAAAAACAGTTGTGTGTTGTTAAGTTAGGTTCCATTAAAATCTTGTACCATTTTCAAGAAGAGGCAGGATGCCTGTTCCACAATAAAATATCTTTGTTGGGGAACGGGCTTTTAGCCGCTTGCTAAGAAGAGTGGAAAATGTCAATATTTATTGATGTCCTAATTTTTATAATCCGATTTTTTTTAAATAACCTTAGGGCGTTTAAAAATCAAACAATTTTGGTCATACTTCGAGTCGTGATCCAGAGCCACGAGTTCCCACCCCTCCTCCCCCAAATGATTGACAAATAGATGCAGCGAGCCTTGTTTCCAATCTCGCTGTTCTTCACCGTTTACATATAAACTAATCAGCTTGTTTCCAAAAGGATACATATTCGCATCCACAAATAAATACTCCCACTTTTGCATAGCAATCCTTAATGTAGTTAGTCATCAGTCAGTCGATTTTAGATTTTAGATTTTAGACTTTGGCGCGAGCGCTCAGTCGAAGGATTTGAGATTTACTCCACAGATGAATCTGCGACCTTGAACAAGCGTCTAAAATTTTCATCTCTCCACGACAGGAGTCCTTCCCAAGTATCGGTTTTTGGGCGGGGTAATTAGTCATTAGTCATTCCTAATTCCCAATTCCCCCTTCCCAATTCCCTGTATTCACGACACGGAAGTCACGGATACAGCAATAGCGGTTTTTCTCTTCTGCCTTCTGCCTTCTTCCTTGCCCATTCCCAGCAGTTACTGCACTGCAATTCTAGCCAAAGTAGCACCCCGGTAATAGTGCAACAAAATCTGCTGGTAGCCGTATCCCTGCCTCGCCAAATTGTAGGCCCCCCACTGACTCATTCCTACAGCGTGACCGAAACCTTTGCCAGCAACTTGAAAACCGGTAGGAGCTTGGCCGCTGTTCCTTGGGTTCCGGCCGCCCCCGTACTGAGGAATCACGGTAAAGCGGGTACTCCTCAAATTTAGAACCCGGCGTAAATCTGCGCCAGTCATGACCCTAGAACCGCCATCTCCAACTACTTTCATCTTCAAAACGCTGCCGTGAGCGGTAGTGCGTTCTGGCTTCATCGAGATCACATTACCCACCCCAGAAATCCTATTGCTGATTTGAGCCCGGGAAAAATTTTCTTTCCATTGGTAAACCGGCGCCCCTTGGTCAAAGTCAGGAACAGCACGCAGGTAAGGCAGAGGTTCTGTCCAAACATCCTCGACATTTTCAGTATGTCCCCCAGAGGCAGAGTGGAAAGCGGCTAAAATAATTTGACCGTTGTAGGCCAGAACTTGACCGGCGGTTGCATCGACTGCGGAATAAGTCCCAGAAGATTCTGTTTGCAGTCCTTTGTAAACCTGCGAAGACTGAGTATTGTCCACGTCGTAAAGCTCGGTTTCGCTTTTGAGGCGCTGGTGGATAGCGTAGGAACGGGCGGCGACTGCTTGCGCTTTTAAAGCCTCTTGAGGCCAATTGCCACTCATCTCGGCGCCGAGAACACTGTAGAGATATTGTTCTATATCGACGTAGTTGACGGCCGTCAAGCCTCCTTTTTCGGGAACTAGAAGCGTGCGTCCCCGATACCAACGATCGCCAATCCAGACATAACCGTTCCCCGTCGGCTCGATCCAAACTTGGTTGGCGGCCCAGCGACCGATCGCCACTGTTCCCGATCGCAATTGAGCCGACTGAGAACCGTTTGCCGACAGTTCGCCCAAATTGCGCCCGCTACCGTCCCGGATTGCAGCCTTTGTAGAACTGCCCACTTTTATCTGACTTACCCCGTCTTGTACCGCAACTCGCAATATCAGCGCGGCCTGTGCTGGGGCTACCATTACCAGCCAAAACAACAACGAAATCCAAAAGTAGCGTTTTTTTAATGTCGAAAGAACGGAAGCAAAAAATACTCCTGACTGCATTTGAAAATTTTCCTTTTATGCTGTATGAGTTTGACAAGTTTTAAGGGGAAGCTGCGCTTCGGGCAAAAGGAAGAGGAACGAAAGAAAGAAAACGTTAGAATTGGGTTTGGCACTCTGTGCCCTTGTCGAAAATGATTTTAGCAACTAGATGTTCGCAGGAACAGCGATTTATCCCGGTTCCTGGCTGCGACTATTTCCTGTATGTCGGATCAACCGCACTCTGGATATATGTAACATATTTTTTAAGACTTAATTGAGGTGATTTGACTCTTGCAGATTACATTTCTCGGAACTAGCTCCGGCGTCCCCACACGATCGCGCAACGTTTCCAGCATCGCCCTCCGCTTGCCCCAGCGAGCCGAACTCTGGCTGTTTGACTGCGGCGAAGGAACTCAGCACCAGTTTCTCCGCAGCGATCTCAAAGTCAGCCAACTGAGCCGCATTTTCATCACTCACCTGCACGGCGACCATATTTTCGGCTTAATGGGTTTGCTGGCTAGCTGCGGTTTGGCGGGGAATGTCAAGCGCATCGATATTTACGGGCCTCCGGGACTTGAAGAATATTTGCAAGCTGGCGTTCGCTATTCTCAAACTCATTTTTCTTACCCGGTTAAGGTACACAAAATTCACGAGGGAGTCATCTATGAAGATGACGAATATATTGTTAGCTGCGGCCCTTTGAAGCACCGAGTTACTGCTTTTGGTTATCGAGTAACTGAGAAAGACCGTCCGGGACATTTTGATGTAGAAAAAGCGAAGGCTGCGGGCATTCCTTCCGGACCAATTTACGGCGAGTTAAAACAAGGAAAGACGGTAAAGTTAGAGGACGGGCGACAGTTTAAAGGTACTGATTTTTGTGGCCCGGATCAAATCGGGCGCAAGTTTGTGTATTGTACGGACACGGTTTTTTGTGACGGGGCCGTGGAATTGGCGAAGGATGCTGACTTGTTGGTGCACGAAGCTACTTTTGCTCATCAAGATGCTCAAATGGCTTTCGATCGCCTGCATTCAACTTCGACTATGGCGGCTCAAGTGGCTTTGACGGCTGGGGCGAAACAGCTAATTATGACGCATTTTAGCCCGCGTTACGCTCCGGGGAATGCGATCGTCCTGGATGATTTGCTCAAGGAAGCGCAGGCTATTTTTCCGAATACGAAAATGGCTTACGACTTTTTGACTTACGAAGTGCCGCGCCCTGTTTAAAACTAGGGTTAATCTGACCTGAGATGTGACAGCATTTTCAATAAGGGCGATCGGGGCGGGCTAGGAAGACCCGTCCAAAACTTACGCATTGGCTGTGCTGTTTTGGAGTGGTTGAAATCTCAAGGTCATGGTAAAATGTAAAAATTAATTCGATGGTGTTTTATGTCAAATCTTGAATTATTAGCCCAACTTCGGCAATTGTCTCGTGCTGAAAAGTTTCAAATGATGCTGTTTTTAATAGCAGAATTGGCGAAAGAAGAAGGAATTGTAATGGGTAATGAATCTGCTGAAATTTTATATTCAGTGCATACTTCTAATAGTGCAGCAGAGCAATTGACGCAGTTACTAGAAATAGAGCAGAAACAAACTCAAAATGTTTAATACTAGGCGATATTATTTTTAAACTAAACGAGATAAATTAGGTATTTTAGCTGATGTTCCGTATCTGCGTTTAACACTAAAATATTAACCACAAATATTGGGAATTACCATGACACTTGAAATCGGAGCATTAGCATTATTAGGCATTAAAAAAATAGCACCAACAATCGGGGCTAAACTTGCAGAAACAGCATTCAAAGAAACCATGAAAAGACTCAATCCCAGCGATATTCAAAAAGCTTGGATTTGTGGTATTGAAACTGCCAATAAAACCCATGAATTATTCTATCCTTGCGAACAGGGCTTAGTCGAAAATTTTCTCGAAAAATTCTTTACCGGCGCCGCACTTGCAGAACTTCAGAAACCTTTCCACAACCAAGGAATGCCTCAAGTTGAGTTGTTAGTTGCAGCTTTTAATGCGACAGTCGCAGAAAACAAGAGAATTCAACGCAGATTCATGCCAGAAAAACTGGAGGGTTGGCTGGATGTTTTTGCAAAAACCTATTTCGAGAAAACTAATTGTTATTTAAATTTTCAGGTTGCCAAAGCCGACTATTTGAAGCAACTGGCTAACTGGTTTGATGATGTTAAGTTTGCTGGCATTGCAGTCGAAGGTCAGGAAATCGAGAAATCGGAAAAATTGGCTCAGATTTTTGTGATGCCAGATGTCTTGGAAGACGTAAATACTCATGTCAGCTTAGATATCCAAGAATTAGAGACAGGGAAAAATCTGCAACTCTTGCAACGAGAAAGTCGCTCTGGCAGAAAGTTTTTAGCATCGCAATTATTGAATCAAAATCGCTCAAGTAAATTTGTACTACTGGGCGCACCCGGTTCTGGCAAAACAACTTTACTCAGCTTTTTTGCGGTGATGTTGGCTCAGAATTATCCCGAAAAACTCGGCTGGGATGCTGAGAGAGATTGCTTGCCGATTTTGATTAAAATTCGGGACTTTGCTAGGCTTTCAGATATCAATCTCCTCGACTACGCCCGCCAGTTTGCCGAAAAAACTATGTCCGTGAAACGGCTACCCGAAGGCTTTTTTGAGTATTGGCTGGCAGACGGTAGGGCGATGATTTTGTTGGATGGATTGGATGAGGTTGTTGAAGAATCCAAGCGCTACGCCGTAGTGCAGCAGATTGAGAATTTTTTGGGGCAGTATCATCAAAATCTGGCAATTATTACTTCTCGCCCTGTCGGTTACAAGCGCGATTTTTTTAATAGTTCGGAGTTTGAACACTATCAGTTACAACTGCTTGATGATGATAAGGTTAATGAGTTTATTAATCATTGGTATGACAGCCGGGTTCGAGATTCGGCAGAAGCTCAACGCCGTAAAGAAAGCATTAAAAAAGCTCTAGATGATAATGACCGAATTAAATTGTTGGCGAGAAATCCGTTGTTGCTGACAATTATTGCTTTGATTCACCGCTATCAAGCGGTACTGCCTAGGGCGCGGCATAAGCTTTATGAAAAGGCTGTAGAGACGCTGTTAAAATGTTGGGATGCTAACAAAAAGATAACCGATCAGTCGTCATTCAAATGTTTAGATGCAGACGACTTACGGCGGCTGATGGAAATTCTTGCCTATTGGATTCACACTCAGGGTAGTACGGATAATCCTGAAGGCGGAACCCTGATCAGCAAGGATGATTTGTTCGATCAGTTAACTCAGAATATTAAAACCAAAAAACAGGTTGAACGCTTCAAGGCAAAAGAAGAAGCTAAACGATTTGTGGATTTTATTCAACAGCGGACGGGATTGCTCAACGAACAAGGACAAGATTTATATGCTTTTGTACACAAGACTTTTCAAGAATATTTGTGCGCTCAGGAAATCGGCTATAAGGCAGATGATGAGGATGATTTTGAGATTATTTTGAATCATATTCGCGAGCGTTTGCATGACTCTCACTGGCGGGAAGTGTTGCTGTTGTTGATTGCTCAACAAAAACCGAAGAAGGCTGCGAAAGCGATGCGGGCAATTTTGGCTGCCAATAGCGAGCATGAGGAATGGTTGCACCGCGATTTGTTTTTTGCTGGCAGTTGCCTTGCTGAAAATATTAAAGAGTTAAAGGTGGTAGATTCCGGTCTCACTGTGGAGATTTTGGAGAAGTTGGTTGAGTTGGAGGTAAGGGGTGAGGAAAAGGTTGGTACCAAAGTTCGCTCTCAGGTTTTTCAAATCCTTTGCGGTATGAACGAGACGGAGTTTGAGGTGCAAACTTTGCAACTTTTGAAAACAAAGGGTGTTGATGAAGAGCGATTGCGGGGATATCAAGCAGAATTAGGGGAAAAAGAAGCCGCCATCAGTTCTCTGTTGCTACGTCTCGAAGATGGGAATGAGAATGTACATTTCTCGGCAGCATTTGCCTTGAGCCGGTTTGGAAATGCTTCGGAAACCGTCATTAGTGCCCTGTTGTTAGGTCTCGAAGATGGGAATGAGTGGGTGCGTGCTAGAGCAGTATTTGCCTTGAGGCGGTTAGAAAATGCTTCAGAAGCCGTCATCAGCGCTCTGTTATTACGTCTCGAAAATGGCGATAACACAGTGCGTGGCTCGGCAGCAAAAGCCTTGGGCAACTTAGGAAATGCTTCTGAAGTCGTCATCAGCGCCTTGCTGCTACGTCTCGAAGATGGGGATCAGAATGTGCGTATCTCGGCAGCAAAAGCCTTGGGCAACTTAGAAAATGCTTCTGAATCTGTCATCAGTGCCTTGCTGCTATGTCTCGAAGATGGGGATCAGAATGTGCGTGGCTCGGCAGCAAAAGCCTTGGGCAACTTAGAAAATGCTTCTGAATCTGTCATCAGTGCCTTGCTGCTACGTCTCGAAGATGGGGATGACTCAGTGCGTGGCTCGGCAGCAAAAGCCTTGGGCAACTTAGAAAATGCTTCAGAAGCTGTCATCAGTGCCTTGCTGCTACGTCTCGAAGATGGGGATGACTCAGTGCGTGGCTCGGCAGCAAAAGCCTTGGGCAACTTAGAAAATGCTTCTGAAGCTGTCATCAGTGCCTTGCTGTTACGTCTCGAAGATGGGGATCAGAATGTGCGTGACTTGGCAGCACAAGCCTTGGGCAACTTAGAAAATGCTTCTGAATCTGTCATCAGCGCCCTGCTGCTACGTCTCGAAGATGGCGATAACACAGTGCGTGACTCGGCAGCACAGGCCTTGGGCAACTTAGAAAATGCTTCTGAAGCTGTCATCAGTGCCTTGCTGCTACGTCTCGAAGATGGGGATGACTCAGTGCGTGGCTCGGCAGCAAAAGCCTTGGGCAACTTAGAAAATGCTTCAGAAGCTGTCATCAGTGCCTTGCTGTTACGTCTCGAAGATGGGGATCAGAATGTGCGTGACTTGGCAGCAAAAGCCTTGAGTCGCTTGGGAAATGCTTCTGAAGCTGTCATCAGCGCTCTGCTATTACGTCTCGAAAATGGGGATGATTCAGTGCGTGGCTCGGCAGCACAAACCTTGAGTCGGTTGGGAAATGCTTCTGAATCTGTCATCAGCGCCCTGCTGCTACGTCTCGAAGATGGGGATGACTCGGTGCGTTACTGGGCAGCACAAGCCTTGGGTAGGTTGGGTCTGAAATCTAGTGACGTTTTGCCTGCTCTCGTGCAATGGATCGATCGCCATCAGGATACAAAATATGTCGGCTCAGGTATTGATGTGTTGTGGGATTTGGTGGGGGGTGAGGGAAATCGATCGCCCGTGGGTTTTTAGAAGTATGTAGCTTTTGCGCCAGTAAAACCCGATCGCACTTCCGGACTTTTCACCAAAAATGCGGTCAGTCTGCTGTTTGACGATTAGGGCCCTCCATCCCCTTAATAACCCGGAACAGAGGTCAATTATTCAATCGAAAATCCAAAATCCCAAATCCCAAATCGATCGATTATTCAATCTAAAATCTAAAATCGAAAATCCAAAATCGGTCGATCGCCCGCAGCCACGGCCGAGGAGAGCCAATGGTTGCTACAATCGGGGAGGGTATATGTTGTGGCTAACACTACAGCCCGTAACCCTGAAAGCTAATAGCTAAATTATTAAAAATCTGCCTCTCCTGCCATGTTTAAAAATCTGCTAGGCGATCCCAACGCGCGCAAACTGAGAAAATTTCAGCCTTGGGTAGCTGATATCAATATTTTGGAAGAAGACTTCCGCGCACTCTCAGACGACGGCCTCAGAGGCAAAACGGCGGAGTTTAAAGAACGTCTGGCAAAAGCTAAATCTCTCAACGAAGAGAAAGAGATCCTAGACGAAATCTTGCCGGAGGCTTTTGCAGTCGTGCGGGAAGCGGGACAACGGGTTTTAGGAATGCGCCACTTTGATGTCCAACTCCTCGGCGGCATTATTCTGCACAAAGGCCAAATTGCCGAAATGAAAACCGGTGAAGGCAAAACTCTCGTGGCGACGCTGCCGGCTTACCTCAACGCCCTCAACGGTAAAGGCGTACACATCATCACCGTCAACGATTATCTCGCAA
>JACJNV010000346.1 GCA_014695175.1 Microcoleus sp. FACHB-DQ6
CTGTTCTAAATGGGCTGCTACTATTTTGGAGCGCAAATCTACTGAGTATGCTTTCATTGCTATATTATTTTTAGTCGATTCTATCGTACCTCATAACATCCGGAAGTGCTGTATTATTCCGATACAACCTGAAATGATATGACTTCAGAGAGTTATAAATTTTAGTAAAGAATCATCGGCGATCGCTCCTTCATCCTCAAGGCGAACAAACCTCAGATTTAGCGTTATTCTCAAGATATTGCTGATAAGCTGCCTCATCTCCTCCAAACGAGTCGATCGCAATACGAGCACTCGGAACTGGAATCAGCGGACTAGGTTTAGGTGCGTACTGACAATAACAGACAGCAATCAAATCGTAGTTGCTTCCTGGTGCCTCAGTTGGGTATTGTTCAACCCTGACAACTTCCCAATCTCCGACTCGGTAGTGAGTATCGCTGTCGGGGAATTGCGGATCGTCGAACTCTTCAATCCGGTAAAACTCGTAGGGACGATTTCAGGGTTGAGGTAGGGGTTCGTCAGACGAATCGTAATACTCGCAGAGAATATCAGTTGTTGCCCCCGTGTGAGCCAACATTCTATTTTCCCAGCCTTCTGCTGACATCGATTGAGCTTTAAAAATGATATATTTCCGCATAATTAATCTTCATCCTCATTTTCTAGATAGTTAGGAAAGCGAGCGATTTTAGATTTTAGATTTTATATTGAAGGATTAACCAAATTACTTTTTGTCTAATATTAAATTAGTAAATTATAGCATCAAGTTCTCTGAAACAAAATATTTGCGCGGTAAATCTACAGGTTTAATCAGAGATTTTTCGCGCAAATACTTTGTCCAACTGATACATTTCCCAGAGATTAAATACTCTGGTTCAGACATCTAAATTAGCAAATTAGATGAGTTTGACAGCCCGCAGACCAAACATCAGCACTGTCGCCAAGCCGATCATGCCGCCAAAAATCCCAAAATAAGTTATTGCTCCGCTAAGAGTCATTGCAATTTCTCCAAAACAATCAATAAAAAGACCTATAAGAACTATAATCTAAAATCTAATATCTAAATTAGATAAATATGCAATCCATAATTAAAGTTGACTTGGGGCCACAATCTTACAATGTTTGCGTGCGATCGGGCGGCTTAGACGAACTCGGCAGTCTGATGGGCGATCTAAGTTTGGGCAAAAAAGTGCTGTTGGTGTCGAATCAGTCGATTTTTCGGCAGTACGGCGAAAGAGCAACAGCAGCCCTCGAATCGGCCGGTCTGGAAGTCAGTAGCTGCATTTTACCACCGGGAGAACAGTACAAAACTTTAAATTCGGTGCAGAAAATTTACGGTGCGGCTTTGGCAAACCGTTTAGAACGTTCCTCGACAATGGTGGCTTTGGGCGGCGGGGTTGTGGGCGATATGACGGGTTTTGCTGCGGCGACTTGGCTGCGGGGAATTAATGTCGTGCAGGTTCCGACTTCGCTGCTGGCGATGGTTGATGCTTCTATTGGCGGCAAAACGGGGGTAAATCATCCTTTAGGGAAGAATTTAATCGGGGCTTTTCACCAGCCGCGCTTGGTGTTAATTGACCCGGATGTACTCAAAACTCTGCCGGCGAGGGAGTTTCGTTCGGCGATGGCGGAAGTGATTAAGTACGGGGTAATTTGGGATGTTGAATTGTTTGAAAAGTTGGAAAAGTGCAAGCGTTTGGATCAAATGCGCTACGTGAAGGCGGATTTGTTGGCTGAAATTTTGAGCAGGTCTTGCCAAGCTAAGGCTGAGGTGGTAAGCAAAGACGAGAAGGAATCGGGTTTGCGGGCGATTTTAAATTACGGACACACAATCGGTCATGCTGTGGAAAGTTTGACCAATTACAAGACGATCAATCACGGGGAAGGAGTGGCAATCGGCATGGCTGCGTCAAGCCGATTGGCTGTGGAGTTGGGAATGTGGGACGCTGAGTGCGATCGCCGCCAGTCTGCTTTGATTGAAAAAGCGGGTTTACCTGCCAAATTGCCGGCTGGTGTGGATGTTGAGGAAATTTTGCATACTTTGCAACTCGATAAAAAGGTGCAGGATGGCAAGGTGCGATTTGTGCTGCCGGTGCGATTGGGTGAGGCGGCTGTGAGCGATCGGGTGGATGGAGATTTGATTTTACAAGTTTTGAAGGAAATGCTTTAAATGCTCGTTTTTCGGGGTTGTTTAACCGCTGCTGAACGCTGATTAACGCCGCTCGCCAAAGATGTTTTTTCTTTCAATCGGCGATCGGCGGTTGAGTTTAGGAACCGCTCGACCGGGAATTAATTTCCTCCAAAATTTTATCTACTCTGTTAGCCGCTTGAGTTCTGCCTTGCTTGATAAATAACTCCTTAGCTTTTGTGAGGCTGGCTACGGCCTCGGCTTGGTTTTCCTGGCCTCCTTGCTGGTACAAACCGACTCCTAAATTGTTTAAAGCATCGGGATATCGATCGTTAATTTTAACGGCTTGTCTCCACTGAACAATTGCCTCGGGCAACTGCCCCTGACTTGCCATCGCCACGCCTAAATCGTTGTGAGCTTTGGCGTGCTGTGGGTTGACTTCAATTGCTTTTTGGAATAGAACGATCGCATCGCTCATTTTACCTTGCCCCGACAGCATAGTTCCCAACTTGTAATAAGCATCCGCTTGTTTGGGATAGCGAGCGATTAGTTGCCGGTACAAAGCTTCGGCATTGACAGCATTTCCTTGACCGTAAAGGTCGTTGGCAGTTCTCAAGCCCACCGTGTAGCCTTTACCTACAACTTGGCACTTTTTCTCGGAGTTGCCTTCCTGCTTGCAAATCCTGAGTTCGTCTCCCTTCATTTCGTAGGACATAACTTCCCGAACAGCAGGTACTCGGCGCGGTGGCTGCAAGTTCTGCGACTGCAAGTTTTGCGAAAGTTGCAGGGCGATTGGAGCGGCCCCGGCCGGTTGGGCCGCTGCGGCATTCCAGATTCCTGCACCCACCAAAATGCTTGGGGCAATCCACCTCAAAGGTTTGAACAAGCGAAACTCTCGATCGTTTTTCATGTCTTTTGTGGAAACGTGTTATTGATATCCTGGGTTTCACTAGCGCCGTAAGAGTCGGAGCAGATCAGGGCCCACCCGATGAAATAGTTAGTTATTAACAGTCGAGATATTTTAACACTGTGTGGCCGAGTTTGAGTTAAATTAGAGTAGAATTCCGATCGATTCTCAGTCAACCTTAGCAGGAAAATAGAAATGGGGCAGTCTATTCTTACCATGCTCTTTGCGCTCATCCTCGGCTACGCTGTTAACTCAAGCGTCAAAATAGTCAGCGGTGGCGACGAAGCTTTAGTGGAACGTTTGGGTCAATACAAGCGCACCCTAAAGCCAGGATTCCACTTTATCAGTCCCCTGGTTGAAAAAGTTGTCTGCGTGGACACAAGCCGTGAAAGAGTTTTAGACATTAAACCTCAGTCAGCAATCACGGGAGATAATGTGGCTCTCGAAGTCGATGCCGTTGTGTATTGGCGGGTTGTGAATTTACAGAAAGCTTATTATGGAATCGATCAAATTGAAAATGCGATCGCAAACTTAGTTTTAACGACGTTTCGCGCTGAAATTGGTCGATTGCCAATGCAAGACATCTTGGCTTCCCGAGATGACATGAATAAAAAGTTACTCAAGAAGTTGGACGAAGCTACTGAAACGTGGGGCGTCAAAGTAATTCGGGTAGAAATTCAAAGCATTACACCTCCGAAAAGGGTGCAAGAAGCTATGGAATTGGAGCGCGCCACCAAGAGCGAATGGCAAGCAATGGTCAATAAAGCGATCGGCACTAAGGAGTACATGAGGCTCTTAGTTGAAGCTTTAGACTCCCATCCAAATAGCACGCAAGTTTTGAATTACTTAGTAACCGAAAAATACTTAGAGGCTCAACAAAAATTGGGCGAAAGCGACAATGCCAAAATTCTGTTTATGGACCCCAAGAATATGTCAGAGGCCCTCAACAATTTGATGGAGTCTATCCCTGATGTCCCTCCGGGAGATGGCGGCGGCGGGGAAATGAAACTTATGGATACTCCAACTTCTCAAGACTGATATCGGAAGATGGCGTCGGCTACCTGAGAGACATCGCGCATTTCTCTGACATCGTGAACGCGCAAGATATCTGCCGAATTTGCGATCGCACCTGTACAAGCCGCCGCTGTCCCCCAAATTCTTTGTTTCGCTTCTGGCTGATTCAAAATGTGACCGATGAAGCTTTTGCGCGATACTCCGACTAAAATCGGACAGTTTAAAATACGGAATTTTCGCAACTCGCGCAGAATTTCTAAATTTTGACTGTAATTCTTAGCAAAGCCAATACCAGGGTCGAGAATTATGTGAGATTGGTCAATCCCCGCAGCAACTGCCGCCGCAATTCGACTCTCTAAAAATTCCTTAATTTCCCCAATTAAATCCCGATAATCTGTGAGTTTTTGCATCGTCTGGGGAGTTCCCCGAATGTGCATCAAAATTATTGGCACTTTTAACTGAGCCACGGTTGACAGCATTTCTGAGTCAAAAGTTGCTCCCGAAATATCGTTAATTATATCAGCTCCCGCCTCAACCGCAGCTTGGGCAACCTGCGCTCTGGTAGTATCGACCGAAATAGGAACAGAGCCAAAAATATCGGCTTTTTGTCGCAGTATTTGTACGAGAGGTATAACGCGATCAATCTCCTCTGCTAAGGATATTTCCGCTGCACCGGGTCGAGTAGATTGACCGCCAATATCAATAATATCTACCCCCGATTTTACCATATTTTCCGCTTGCGCTAAAGCCGATTCTACGGTATCGAAATCTCCACCGTCGCTAAAACTGTCAGGGGTAACATTCAAAACGCCCATTAAATAAGTGCGTTTTCCCCACTCGAAAGCTTTATTTCTAATTGTAATTTTTTTGTTATTTATCATATCACCTCATCACTCGGCGATTGAAATCACTTCTTGTCAAACGAAATCCCTCTCTAAGAGACTGAATAATAAAGCCGAAGCGCAATTCTTAATTCAACCAAAACTTAACCAGCTAAAAACAGTGTCAACTGTCAATTCTAATTCAATTTTATCAATTATTGGCAACAGAGCTGCACCTTTGTACAGTTCTACTTTTTGTCCGGAAAATACCGCCAAAATACT
Source organism: Microcoleus sp. FACHB-DQ6 (assembly GCA_014695175.1). GTDB lineage: Bacteria > Cyanobacteriota > Cyanobacteriia > Cyanobacteriales > Microcoleaceae > Microcoleus. The sequence goes on from JACJNV010000346.1 coordinate 5,147, forward strand.
CTCTTCTTCTGGATCTAGTAACCACCCCAACTCAGTGCCGTTTCGCGAACAGTGGAGTAAGTTGCTCAGCACTTTTGTTTGGCTTTGGTTTGGAGAGAGAATTTCTATCGACCAGTCGGGATTAATGTCAAAGCGGTTAGCAATTCTACCAGACGGCAAAAAAGGAATTCTTTCCCATCGGAATACTGCTACATCTGGCACGATTGATGCGCCGCCAAAAGTGCAGCGCAACTCGGGAAAAGCATTGGCGATTTTCCGAGTTTTCGCTACTTGATTGATAGTCTTGCAGAGCTCACCTTGAAGTACGCTGTCTTCACCTTGAGGCATGGGCTTCTGAATGATTTGTCCCTCAAGAAATTCTGAGGCCGGTTCAGTTTCAGGAAGTTTGAGGAACTCGTCTAAGGCGGGTTTGGGTTTAACGATCCCAGTCATAGGTTAATTCTCCCGATCCGAGAAACACTGAACGGCACATCACAATTGTAGGCGATAGCTGTTTAATTCCCGCTGCCCTTGTTCCACTTACCACTTAGCAATTACCTATTAGCAATTACCTATTACTGATAATTGACAATTCGAGCAAAACTCGCAGCTTCCAAACTAGCACCACCAACCAAAACCCCGTCAATCTCCGGCTGAGCCATGACTTCATCAATATTCTCCGGTTTGACGGAGCCGCCGTACTGAATTGGCACGTCAGGATTAGTCAATTTACTGCGAATCAAACCAATAACTCGGTTAGCTTCCTTTGTTTCGCAAGTATCGCCAGTGCCGATCGCCCAAATCGGCTCGTAAGCAATTACCAACTTATTTTGGTCAACACCAACCAAATCTTTTTCCAATTGAGAAAAAATGTGAGCTTCAGTTTCGCCTGCATCTCGCTGCTGCTTGGTTTCCCCAACGCACAGAATCGGAATTAAATCGTATTTCTGAGCAGCTTTCAGCCGCAAATTCACCGTTTCGTCAGTTTCCCCAAAATATTGGCGCCGCTCACTGTGGCCGATGATGACATAACGCACACCAAGTTCACTGAGCATTGGCCCGGAAATTTCCCCAGTAAAAGCTCCTGACTCTTGCCAGTGGACGTTCTGAGCACCGAGTCTGATCCGGCTGCCGTGCAAATTTTTCGAGAGGACAGCCAAGGAGGTAAAGGGAACGCAAAGCACGACTTCCCGTTCCTCTGGGGTTTCGGTCAGGCAGGACATGAATCCTTGAAGAAACTCTAGGGATTCAGCCCTAGTTTTGTACATTTTCCAGTTGCCAGCAATAACTATTTTCCGCACGGGTGACTCAGTAGCTCTGTGAACATCAAAATCAGGCAACTTATAGTTTAAAGCTTTAGCGTACATTTCGAGCCCTTATTGCCCAAACTCAATGCGAGCTTGCTCAACTAAGTCAACAGTGACGACTTCGGTTTCGGCTTCGCGGGCCAACTGCTCGATGCGGACGCGAGCTTGTCCCCGGACAAAATAGGGAATATTTTTCAGCTTCGCCTTGGCTTCGGGCGTCCATTTTAAATCATCGGAAAATTCGGAATCGGGCATGGCGTATTGAGCGATCGACTACAAGCCTTCATGGATCTGGCTTTGATGGAAAGCCTGGATGTATTAAATTTACCACGAGTTGCGATCGGGCCACACCTTCTCACTCTGCCTTAATTTTGTTGCTTAAAATAGCCGAGGCTTCTTGTAAAAGCTGATTCTGCTCTTGTCGAATTGCCTCCAACCTTATCAAAATATTAGCAATTCGTTCCTGAGACTCCAAACTGTTTGATTCAACTCCCCTCAATTGTAAAGCTGAATTATTTTTGTCTTTGGGATTCTTTGAAACCAATGAGTTTACAACCACTCCACCCAGATTACTTACAGATTTAGAGCCGAGACTCAAAACCCCTTGCATAAATTTTAAAGGAATTTGCAGAATAAATAACAATCCTTTTGCAAAAAAGTTACCTAAAGCCTGTAATAAACTCCTGATAATCAATAGAAATAGCACCAACATTACTAAAGATATCCACGGGTGACTCACCAACCAGAAGACTACAGGGTGCGAATCCATCCAATTTTTAAACATACCATCGATAGCACTTTGAAGGGCATTGGAAGTGGCATCGCTCATAATTCCTGCCTTTTGAAGGCTATCTTCTAATGAAGCCTTAGCCTTTTCTGGAGCTTGAGTTACACTCTCTACAGCTTGGCTAGTGCTTTGATTCAGAGTATTGACGGCCGAGTTAGTAGTTTGATTAATAGTTTCTTTAGCAGTTGCCGCCGAGTGAGAAACTGCATCAACAGCTTTGTTGGTAGTTTCACTGACGCGACTAACGGCTTGATTCGCGACTTCAGATATAGAAATCCTCGCTTTTTCGGTTTTCTCCGCTACAGTACCTAAAGCATTATTCGTAGCTTGATTAACAGCATTCACGGTAGAATTCGTAGTTTGAGTGAGAGCTTCTTTGGCCTGATTCGCAGATTCGGAGAGAGAAGATTTAGCTTGTGCGGTTGCTTGTGAAACCGAATTAACTGCTTTTCCGACTTTTTCTGTAAAAAATTCTTTCGTTTTTTGAAAGCTTTGAGAAACATCAGACAGTGCTACTTCCATAGTAAGTGACCTCCATCAACTTAACTTACTGTTTCCAAGTGATTATAGTATAGCTTCTGTTTTTAATAGCGGGACTTTAGCCAAAAATTGAGCGATAAATAGAGCTAAAATATATAGGGTAAGGTTTTTAGGCTAGTCTCTTGGCTGAGGGAATCTGATGAGAGAAACAGTTTGGACATCCATGCTCCCATACTTTGAAAGATGGTGCCAACGCTTTGACGATGTGTTCCCCACTCAAGCCCAAAGACAGGAGTTTAGACACTATCTGGGGGGATTATTGGGAGAAAGGAGAGAAAAAACCTATCCCAGCTCGCGCAGAACGCTGTAGATGTTTCTTAACAAAGCTTACGCCATTTTGCAGTCAGAGCTTCCTAGTGCGAACAAACGCTCAACCAAGGGCGAAGCTATACGCGATCGTGTGACCATCAGATGTATTCCCCAAAAATAAAGCGGGCGATCGCTCAAAGATGAGGCAGGAATTTGATGCACCTGAAAAAGCCTGAATTAAGTTGAGAAATATAGCATATTATCTGATCGGCGATCGCGGGAGAACGGGCGATTGTTCGAGGGAGAACGGGCGATCGTCCGTTAAAGCTCGCTCGGCGTTCTAAAAACTGTTTAACGCCCCCAAAAATAATTACATACCTACACAAATTAGCGCGGCTTACCAGACTTTATATCTCCGAAAAAAAGCGAGAAATTTTAAGTAGACTGTGGCTGTTGGTTTAACAAACCCGGCGCTGCCTAGGATGTTGTTGCGGAAGCTTAGCTGGCGTATTATTTCTGATATATTTGCCACAATTTCACTTTCCCTTCCAAGATCAAAATATGCTAGGCTAGAATTTTTCCACAGCTTAAGATACACCATGACGTATGTATCAATCATTAGAAGAGTCAGCCATTTCGACTAACCCATCTACGGAACCGTCCTCTCTAATTCTCATAGTGGATGACGATGCCTTGATTCGTTTGCAACTTCGACTGTATTTACAGAAGGAAAAATACCGAGTGGTGGAAGCTAGTGATGGGTTGACAGGGCTAGCAGCTTATAAGGAAGTACATCCAGACCTGATCCTGCTAGATGCAGTGATGCCTACTATGGATGGTTTTGCTTGTTGTCAAAAATTATCTGAAGTGCCTGAGAGCGATCGCCCACCTATTTTGATGATTACTAGCTTGGAAGACCAAGAATCTGTCGATCGAGCGTTTGCAGCAGGAGCGGCTGACTATATCACTAAGCCGATTCACTGGGCTGTTCTGGGACAGAGAGTGCGGCGGTTGATTCAGCAATTCCACTTGCAACAGCAACAAACCCTACTTTACAAGCAGCTAGAGGCCGCCAATCGACAATTAAAATACCTAGCCTCAATAGACGGTTTGACTCAGATTGCCAATCGCCGTCAGTTTGACGAACACCTAGAGCACGAGTGGCGACGCATGACGAGGCAGCAAACTCCTTTGTCACTAATTTTGTGTGATATCGATTTCTTCAAGCCTTACAACGATACTTATGGACACCAGGCAGGGGATGTATGTTTACAGCAAGTTGCCGCAGCTCTCAATGGCAGTATTAATCGAGCTGGAGATTTAGTCGCACGTTATGGAGGTGAAGAATTTGTAGTGATTTTGCCCGACACAGAGCTTGAGGGAGCCGTACACATCGTTAAAAAAATGCAGGCTAGCATCCAAGCTTTAGCAATAGTCCATAAGAGTTCTCCGAATCATTGCATTACGCTCAGCTTCGGTATTACCACTGTGATTCCCACCCAACAGAGCCTGCCAGAAACTTTAATTACTGCTGCCGATGCAGCACTTTATCAAGCCAAAGACCAAGGTCGTAATACTTTTTGTACCAAGACTCATACAGTTAATGAGTGAACTCATTAAATCATAAGAATAAAAACTATGCCTCCCGTAATTTGGAATAATTTTTTTTTTAAAGTTGAGCGAAATATTAAGTCCTGCATCAGTAAGCCTTGGTTTTAGTATAGCGGTTCTCAATAAAATGAGGTACACACCGCTCGCAACTGATGCCCACACCAGGCCTATGCCCTATGCCCTATGCCCGCCAGAGCACCTCATGTTACTGAGAAAGGCTATATTAAAGCTTAAATAATCGGTGGTGCGATCTTCAGGGAAACTGTCAGGTAAATAACAGATCGGCTCTATAGCGCTTTTTTTATCGGAATCAGGTCATATTCAGCAACTAGCGATTATCAAAGTTTATGGGAGGGCCTAGCTCAGTGCGTGATAAAAGATGGTTAGGTGCGATCGCCCTTCTCACTGGTGCGGGTTTTCTGGGCAACTATTTCAGTTTCTCTCTTTTATTTGGGGTTGATTTCCTCTTTGGCAGTATTGCAATACTGATTATTACTTACTACTTTGGCTGGGGCTGGGGAGCCTGGGCCAGTCTAATAGCAGGCAGCTATACTTATGTCCTTTGGAATCATCCATACGCCACAATTATTTTGGTAATTGAGGCTCTGTTTGTAGGGTTTCGTTGCAAGAAGCGCAAAGATCCGAACCTCCTTTTAGTTGATGGGATTTACTGGTTCTTAATTGGGATGCCTCTCGTTTGGCTTTTCTACGGTCAAATGCTGCACATGGAAGCGGCTCAAGTCCTGCTAGTTATGTGCAAACAAGCAGTCAACGGCATTTTTAATGCCTTAGTTGCCAGCTTTATCATTGTTTATGCACCCGTTGATAAACAGGTTGATCGTTCAAAGAAGATCCATGCCCTCTCATTAAAACAAACTATTTTTCATCTGTTGGTTGCTTTTGTCTTTATTCCAGGACTGCTCCTATTAGTTATTGATGGTAGATACTGGCTCGCTCAAATTCAGACGACCGTGCAAACTGAGTTACAAACAAACGGAACAAATCTCTGTAGCGGTGTATCTAGATGGTATCAGCAACATCTCTTAGCCTTGAATACATTAGCTGAAAAAGCGCTCATCCCTGAAACCGCCACTGCTGCTAATCAAGCGATTCAATCATCCGATCGACTGCAACAAGACATTAGCCTGATCGAGCAGTGGTTTCCAGATTTCGAGAACATTTATGTGGCTGATTCATCTGGAACAGTTTTAGCAGCCTCTTCTCCTTTAAATCAAACCCGTCGGCGGTTGATTGAACAAAGCACCGAACATAAATCTCTAATTACCCTGGCTCAACAGGGGTTGAGACCTTGGATGACTCCTATCCACAACGATTTATTAATTGACGAACCTCATGTAGCATTGAATGTTCCCCTGCAAGTTCAAGGTCATTTCCTTGGGCTGATCCACGGTTCATTAGCATTGAGCCAGATCCAATCTCTATACATTTTCCAGAAAAACAATCAGCAACTACGCATTACATTGCTCGATCCAAACAACCGACTGATTGCCAGTAATCAATCCGACCAAAAGCTTTTGAACTCTGTTCAGGAGTCAAAAGAGGGCAGCACTCGCACCTTAGAGGGAACCTTGCAGCAGTGGGTTCCTAGCAAGGGCAACTATCCGATGATCCGTTGGAAAAACTCTCTATATATACAGGAATTTACGATTAACCCTGCTGAGATGAACTGGAGATTACGCTTAGAAATTCCAGCAGAGTCCTATGTAGAAAATTTACAAAGTCGCTACAGGATAGATCTGATTATTCTTCTGGTCATCACAATGTTGGCATTTTTGTTGGCAACGGTGGTTAGCGAACGACTGGTCAAGCCGTTATCCTTTTTAGCTCTGGCGACTACTGACTTACCCAACCAGCTTTCAGAAAAAACATTTGAATGGAAACATAGTTCTGTTACTGAAATCAATGAGCTTGCTAGCAATTTTCAATTGATGGCGATCGCGCTAAATCAAAAATTTAGGGAGATTAAACACGTCAACGCTACATTAGAACAGCGGGTTCAAGAACGAACGCAAAGATTATCCAAAATCAATCGCTCTCTGAAAGCTGAAATTAAGAGACGTAAACAAGCCGAAGCTGAACTAAGAACAAGAGAGGCGGCAATACGAGCTTTATATGAAGTCACTGCTACCCAAAATCTCAATTTTGAGCAGCGCATCCAAGCGTTGATTGACATGGGATGTCAGACCTTTCGGCTTGAATGTGGCATCCTGGCTCGCGTGCAAGATAATCGTTATGAGGTGATGGTGGCGCGATCGCCGGATGGAGTCCTGAAACCAGGTGATGCCCTTGATATTAGGCAAACTTTGTCCTGTGAAGCTTTAGACACAAATGAACCCCTAACCATCCAACATACAGGCACCTCAAAATGGCGTTACCATCCTGCCTATCTTGCCTTTGGCATAGAAGCTTATATTGGAACACGAGTTTTAGTTGCAGGCAAAGTCTACAGTACCCTCAGCTTTTCTAGCAAATCTCCCCGTGCAGGCAGCTTTAAATCTGCCCATGTGGAATTACTGAAGCTGATGGCTCAATGGATTGGTAGTGAAATTGAACGGCATGAGGCAGAAGTCGCTCTGCAAGCGAGTGAAGAGCGGTGGGAACTCGCCCTACGCGGTAGTAATGATGGGGTATGGGATTGGAACGTCAACACCAATGAAGTATTCTTCTCGGCTCGCTGGAAAGAAATGTTGGGCTACGAAGACCATGAAATTCCCAATTACCCGGACGAATGGAGCAAGCGGGTGCATCCCAACGATCTCGGTTGGGTGATGCAAGTAATTCAAGATCACTTTGAGGGCAAAACTCCCTTTTATATTACAGAACATCGAGTGCTTTGCAAGGATGGGAGCTACAAATGGATTTTGGCTCGAGGGCAAGCGCTTTTGGATGAAGCGGGCAGAGTTGTCCGTATGACTGGTTCTCACAGCGATATTACCGAGCGCAAAAAGTTAGAGCAGGAAATTCAAGCCAGAGAGCAATTATTGAATGCTTTCTTTAAAGGAGCTTCTCTGGCAGGAGTGGGGCTATGTATCCACGATCGGCAGTTTCGATTTTTACAAATCAATGAGGCACTAGCTGAAATTAATGGCCACTCTGTGGAGGCTCACTTAGGTAAGACAACTGATGAGATGTTGGGAGAATTTGCTCCTGGTATAAATGCACTGTTACAACAGGTTTTAACGACCGGACAACCTTCCATCAGCTTGGAAATGAGCTCAGAAGTATCCAGCCAAACGGATGCCAAGCGCTACTGGCTCGTTTCTCACTTTCCCATTTTCAAAAATGCAGATCAGCCTATAGCAGTGGGTTGCATTCTAATTGAAATTAGCGGTCGCAAACGCGCTGAAGCGGAACTGCAACAAATGAGTGCAGCGCTAGAAAATGCCGTAGCAGGCATTTCTCGGCTCGACCCTCAAGGAGGCTATATCTTCGTTAACGAAACTTATGCCACCATCTGCGGATATCAGCCAGAGGAAATGCTAGGGATGGAATGGCAAAGAACCGTTCATCCCGAAGATGTTGGCAGGATGGTGGCTGCTTATCAACAGATGTTGAGAGATGGCAGACTCGAAGTGGAAGCCAGGGGGATGCGAAAAAATGGCTCTATGTTCTATAAACAAGTGGTGATGGTCTCTGCTTATGACGAGCAAAATGTCTTTGTGGGGCATCACTGCTTCATGAAGGATATTAGCGATCGCAAGCAGGCAGAAGAAGCACTACAACGACAGTTGCAAAAAGCCCTACTGCTGAAGCAAATTACCCAAGAAATTCGTCAAAGCCTCAATGCTCAGCAGATATTTGAAACTGCGGCTATTCAGATTGGGCAAACTTTTGGGGTCAGTCGCTGCTTAATTCGCACATACCTGGACAATCCACAGCCTCAGTTTCCTGTCGTTGCAGAGTATCTAGCACCAGGCTCTGCCCCCAGCGGGGAGCATGACATTCTGGCCGCGAGTCCTGCTTATACAAAACAGTTGATGGCTGGGGATGAAGCGATCGCCTCCGGGGATGTCTATTGCGATTCATTGCTCACCTGTACTCATTCAATTTGTACCAGTCTCAAATTAAGATCGATATTAGCAGTGCGAACTTCTTACCAAGGAGAAGCGAATGGTGCCATTTGTTTGCACCAGTGCGATCGCTACCGTCATTGGACCACCGATCAAGTGGAGTTGCTAGAATCCGTCGCGACTCAAGTAGGAATTGCCCTCGCTCAAGCCAAATTACTAGAGCAAGAAACTCGACAACGAGAAGAATTAACTCTGAAAAACTTTGCCCTGGAGCAAACTAGACGAGAAGCAGAAGCTGCGAACCGAGCCAAAAGTGAATTTCTGGCGATGATGAGCCATGAAATTCGCACTCCGATGAATGCGGTTATTGGTATGACTGGACTACTGCTCGATACAGAACTCAAGGCTCAACAGCGAGACTTTATCGAGACGATTCGCAATAGTGGGGATACCCTTCTGAGTATCATCAACGACATCCTGGACTTCTCCAAAATTGAGTCGGGCAAGCTGGAGCTAGAAATGTATCCCTTGAGCTTGAGAGATTGCATAGAAGGTGCGATCGACCAAGTTGCAGTCAAAGCAGATGAGAAGGATATTGAGTTGGGCTACCTGATCCAGCCTCAGACTCCTAAGTTCATTTTGGGTGATGTCACTCGTCTGCGTCAGATTCTAGTTAACTTGCTCAACAATGCGATTAAGTTTACCGAAACTGGGGAAGTTACCATTTCCGTGGAAGCCTCTCTAGTTGATTCTGACAAAACGATTTCTGAGCCAGGGAATTTGCCAGAAAGCTGGTATGAAATCCAGTTTGCCATTCAAGACACAGGGATTGGCATTCCAGCAGACCGGCTCGATCGACTGTTCAAGTCTTTTAGTCAAGTAGATGCTTCGACGACTCGGCAGTTTGGAGGGACTGGTTTAGGTTTGGCGATTAGTAAGCGACTTAGTGAAATGATGAACGGCCTGATGTGGGTTGAGACCCGAGGTCACGTCGGAGGAACCCCTTCACCAAAATGGCAAGCCGCTAAGCTTAATCGAGTCACAATGGGTTCTACCTTCTACTTCACCATTGTGGCATCCGCTGTTGCTACTGAGTTAGCGGAACCGATGGAAATGGTACCAGAACTATCTGGCAAGCGTTTATTAATCGTGGATGACCAGCCCACTAACCGACAAATTCTGACGTTGCAAGCAGAGAGTTGGGGGATGCAGAGTCTGGCTGCCCCATCGGCTGTGGAAGCGCTCAACTGGCTTGAGAGTGGAGAAACGTTTGATGTGGCTATTTTAGATATGCAAATGCCACAAATGGACGGCCTCACACTCGCCTCAGCCATCCACCAGCATCCTAAGTGCCACCGTTTACCCCTAGTGTTGCTGACTTCAATGGGCTACCCAGAAGCGAGTTCTTCAGCGCTCTCCACCCACTTTGCGGCTTTTTTAAGCAAACCCATCAAACAATCCCAGCTCTATCAAATACTCATCCATGTGCTACAAGCTCAACCGAAAAAAGTTCAACAACAGCTCCCTATATCTGTTCAGGATGATATGAAACTGGCAGAGAGACTCCCGCTGCGAATTCTGTTAGCAGAGGATCATCTGGTGAATCAGAAGGTGGCACTGCTGCTGTTAGAGCGTATCGGATACCGGGCTGATATTGCTGCCAACGGATTAGAAGTCTTGGAAGCCCTGCACCGCCAGCCTTATGATGTAGTGCTGATGGATGTACAAATGCCAGAGATGGATGGGCTAGAAGTCAGCCGTCGTATTTGTGAGGAGTGGCCTGCTCCTGCTCGTCCCTGGATTATTGCAATGACGGCAAATGCCATGCAGGGCGATCGCCAGGTTTGTCTTGATGCTGGCATGAATGACTATATCAGTAAACCGATTCGAGTAGAGGCTCTCATCCAAGCGCTGAGTCAGTGTCCACCCAACCAGGAACCGCAGCAAGCCCAAAAGCAGGAATCAGATAGCAACAAGCCAGAAATTGATGTGCCAGCGGTTAACCTTACAGAACTGCAAGCCTTCTGTAGCAGCATCGATGAAGATTCAACCCAGATTTTGAGCTTGCTGGCGAACTGCTACTTTGAGGAATCTCTCAAGTTGCTACAAGCTATGAAATTAGCGATCGCCCAAGCGGATACTCAAAGCCTAAACCGAGCCGCTCATACCCTCAAAGGCAGCAGTGCGAACCTAAGCGCGGCTCCTCTGGCTCAGCTTTGTGCCGCGCTAGAAGTTATGAGTACCTCGGGTGAACTTGATCGAGCCTCAACGCTTTTGGCTCAAATCGAAGTTGAGTACGATCGTGTCAAGAATACTCTCCAACAAGAACTACAAAGAAGCGAAACTAATCTATGAAAGTCAATTAAATAGGCATCTTTTGGCATCAGGACTTAGGCAACTGTCACAGGCGATGCCGCAAGGCGGCTATGCGATCGCATACGCACGATCGAGCCTGATTCCAAACCTGTTAGCATCGGAATTTTTCATCAGAAAATTGGGTAGAAACCTCGTCCTTTTAGGACGGCTTTATATTACAATATAATTGGTCAACGACCCACCCGAGACGATGGATCAAACAGCCTATACGAGCGAAGTTCAGCCTTGTGCTGGCGGCGAAGCAAAATCGGTAGACCGGGAAAAGAGGATAGGGCAATGGTAAACATCCCTAGAATCAAAACGAAGAAGAATTCCGTTTGGTATTCGACAGGTAAAAACCGCAGGGCTTGCGGGGTTAGTCTGTGGAGCGAACATAAGACCAAATCTCTTTTAGGGTGGAGGCAGTTGCGAAGAAGCAGAAATTCAAATCGTGAGGTTTGGGAATCCCCGTACCTTCAGGTCGGGGTGGATGTCAAATTTCTCTTCTTTTCATCTTCGTGATATCATTTCCGGTTACACCGGAATGATGTTGACGGTTGACTGTTGACTGTTGACAGTGAACAGTCAACTGTCAACAGTCAACAGTCAACAGTGAACTCGAATTTACTATTCCGATGCTAACGGATTTGATATGAATCAGCGTCAATCCTTTGTTATCTGCGGTTAATACATTCTCCTTTTTTAACCGCCGATGAGGGCAGAATAACACAGATTAACGCAGATTAATTATATCAATTATGGTTGCAGCGTCCGTGATTGTTGATTGTTGACTCTTGGCTGGATTTTACAATAATGACTAATGAGTAATGACTGCTGGCTGCTGTCGAAGCGGAATCTCGATGGCAAACTCAGTACCTTTCCCCAATTCCGAATTGCATTTTAAAACGCCACCGTGTTTTTCTACCACAATTTGGTAACTAATTGACAGTCCCAATCCTGTACCTTTCCCCACCGACTTAGTGGTGAAAAAAGGGTCAAATATGCGTTTTCTCATAGATTCAGAAATTCCCGTGCCGTTGTCAGAAATCCGAATCACCGCGCTAGGAATAGTGCCATTAAGTTTCCCGACAGAAGTAGAGATTTTAATTTTAGGACCCACCGATTTGTCAGCGAGCAACTTGTGCGAATCTAAAGCATCGATCGCATTCCCAATTACATTCATAAACACCTGATTCAACTGTCCAGCATAACACTCAACCAAAGGCAAAGTGCCGTATTCTTTCACTAGCACAATGTTTGCACTGTCCGCATTAGATTTCAGCCTGTGCTGTAAAATTAACAGCGTGCTGTCAATCCCTTCGTGAATATCAACCGCCTTCATTTGACTTTCGTCAAGACGAGAGAAATTCCTTAAAGACAGAACTATTTGACGGATGCGATCTGATCCGACCTTCATTGACGATAGCAATTTTGGCAAATCTTCTAGCAGAAACTCCACGTCAATATCTTCACTCAATTTGTCTATTTCAGGACTAGAATCGGGATATTGCTGCTGGTAAAGTTCCAGCAAACTCAGTAAGCTAGCAGTATATTCACTAGCGTGATTGAGATTGCCGTAAATAAAATTAACCGGATTGTTAATTTCGTGAGCAATTCCGGCTACCAGTTGCCCCAAACCAGACATTTTTTCAGTTTGAATCAATTGAGCTTGAGTGTGCTGCAAATCTTTTAAACTTTGAGCGATTTGTTCTGCTTGGCGTCTAGTTTGAGCTAGCAAATCGGCTTGTTGGATAGCTACGCCTAACTGATTGCCAATCTGAGCTAAAAAATTAACTTCTGAACTTTCCCAACAGCGGGGTCCAGAATGTTGATAGGCTGTGAGCAAACCCCAAAGTTCTTGTCCTACAAAAATCGGCGCGATCGCATAAGCCTTCACTTGAAATTGCTCTAAAATACCGACAACACACTCCGAGTGGGAAGCTTGATATATATCGTCAACGGCTAGAGTTTCATTATTGACATACCTACCACCTCGGTTTTCCTGCAAATAAGTATCTTGCCAAACCGTACTGATACCTTCCCCTATCAATTTTATCCAGCCATCTTTCACAAACTCTGCAACATATTGGCCGCCCCAATCAGGATTAAAGCGATAGACTGCAATTCTATCGACTTGCATAAACTGACAAACTTCTTGGGTTGCAGTCTTAAAAATTGCGTTGATATCGAGAGATTCTCGAATCTTTGCCACCACTTCAAACAGTATCCGCTGTTGCTCGGCTGCCGCCTGCAAATCGATCGTTTGCTGGCGCGTTTTAGCAAGCAAATCTGCTTGTTCTAATGCTACGCTCAACTGAGATCCTACTTGCGTAGAAAACTGGATTTCCGAACTGTTCCAATTGCGGGAACTGCCGCACTGGTGCACGCACAGCAAGCCCCAAAGTTCGCTGCCCTTCATCAGCGGCATAATCAACTGAGATCTAATTTGAAATTGAGCTAAAATAGCAGCGTGGCAGTCGGAGAGTCCCGCACTTTCGATATCTGGCAGCACTTGAATGCGTCCCTTGCTGTATTTATTTGCATAGTTCTCTCCAAAACAACGATCGCGAATTTTTACATCCATTGCTGAAGGAAAATCTGGCAAAACATCTTCGATAATAAATTCGCCTTCATTAAACTCTGAACTTGGATCGAAGCAATAAATGCCAACTCTATCTGCATTTAATATCCGCCGCAATTCTGTAGTTGTCGTCCTAAAAATTGTATCTAAGTCGAGAGATTGTCGAATCTTAGCAACTACCTCAAACAGTATCCGCTCCTGCTCGGCTGCCCGCTGCAACTCAACTGCTTGCTTCTGAGTTTGAGCGAGTAAATCTGCTTGTTCTAAGGCGATGCTGAGCTGAGCGGAAATTTGGGTAGCAAACTTAATTTCGGAAGGTTCCCAGTTGCGGGGATCCGAACATTGGTGTACGCACAGCAACCCCCAAAGGTCGTTGCCTTTCATAATCGGTGCAACTAAAGTAGCTTGGACCTGAAATTGCTCCAATACTTGCTCATAACAATCTTGCAGTCCGGCCTGTCTGATGTCGGACATTGCGTGAACTCGCCCCTGAGAGTAGAGATTGGCGTAGTTTTCTCCAAAGCAGCGATCGTGCACTTTGACTGCCATGGCTGACACAAAATCTGGCAAAACATCTTCGGCAACGAATTCGCCGTCGTTAAATTCCGACGCGGGATCGAAGCGGTAAACCGCAACTCGATCGGCATTTAAAGCCCGCCGCACTTCCTGGGACATCGTGCTAAAAATCTTGTTCAAGTCGAGGGATTGCCGCATTTTTGCCACCACTTCAAACAGCACTCGCTGCTGTTGGGTCAACTGCTGCAGTTGAGCGGTGCGCTTTTGAACTTGATTTTCTAAATTTGTGTTAAGTTCCTCTATTTGTTGATCGAGTTGGGAGTGGTTAATAGCATTAGAAAAGTGGCTGCCAAAAATTTGGAACAACTCAATTTCTTCAGCCTTCCATTCGCGAATTTGGGCATTTTTTGACTCTTTCCACGCTTCAAAAGATATCCGAGATTGGGCGAGCCGCCCGTCGCTATCAAACTGTCTGGCCCAGAGAGTTTCGGTGTCAAATTCTTCTCGAAAAATGGTCAAGTAACCGAATATTTGCTGGCGGGTTCTGAGCGGTACGATTAAAATGCTCCGAATTTTGGTCGATCGAAATGCAGGTTGCAGGCTTCTCAAATGGCTAATTTGGTACAAGTCGGGAATTGCCCAAACCTGTTGCTCGCCGGATTTAAAATATTCGTGCCAAACGCTGTATTGCTCCACCTGCGGGTATTTTGCCGAAATTCCCATCTTCGGCCCTGAGCCGCAAGTGTAGACTGTGAGTTCCCGATTCGAGTTATCCGAATAGGGAACTAGATTCGTAACCTTGGTGCTGTCGAAAATGAATGGTGTGGCGAAAATGCACAGCCTGCCGCCGGCGGCGTCTAGTGCTGCTACCGATTCTACCAAAGCTGTTTGGAGTTCAATCGCTGGCTGGGAGTTAAGGGCTGCGGCGACGCGGTTGACTGCAGCTTCCCGTTGAGCTTTCGCCCTCGCTTGGGCGAGGAGGGTTGATTGGGCTATGGCGACGCCGAGCTGATCTGCCACCATCTGAACGCCTTGCAGTTCGTGTTCTGCGACACTCCGGGACTCGGAGTGGTGAGATACCAACAACCCCCAGAATTCTTCGCCGTGAAAAATTGGTACTACCAAGCAAGCCTTGACGCCGAGTGCACTCAAGTATTCAGCATGGCAGGGGTCAACCGCGCGAAAGCGCACTTCGTCGGGCAGCAGTTGGCCGGAAACCGCGTCGCGGTGGGGACTTTGGCCTAGCAGCCCGGAATCTATATCGACGATCGATCGCACCTGTACTTGCGCGAACAGTTCGCGGGCGTGAGGGGGAATATCGTCGGCTGGAAAATGCAGTCCCAATAGGGATGGCAAGCGGTTGCCGTTAATTGATTCGGCAATCACTTCACCGCTGCCGTCGCTATGAAACTTGTATATTTTTACTCTGTCTGTTCCCAAGAACGATTGAACTTCCGCTGCTGTTGCGCTCAGAATTTCTGGTAGTTCTAGAGAGCGGCGAATGCGGTTTGCGATGCGATCGAGCAAATTTGCTCGATCGAACATCGCCTTGAAATTTTCGATCTTTAATGAGTCCATTATTAATCTTTTGCTTTCCTAGCAATAACAGTAAGCCGCCCAAAAGTTTTGTGCCTGTTAAAAAATTCGGCAAGCACAGCCATTTAATAAAATATAAATACCCTGATGGCGATCGTCGATTAGTTTTTCACCTGTAGCGATCGGCCTTAAAATTGCAACTTTCCATTGTGTGGAATTAAAACTTTTGTACTTTAAATATAAACTTTGTAGAGCCTGCCTTGCAAGCTCTTTACCCCAACGGATTAAACTTGTCAAGTTTCAAGACTTGCAGAGTCATTTACCGCCACCGATGAAGGTCGCACCGAAATATCTCAGTCCTGGATGCAAAAGCTCGCTGAGGAACGAGCTGACGGAAAGAAACAGCATGGAATCCAAAAGGTTAACTCAGAAACCGGATTTCTACGTCTAGGATTTTATCTGCTGCTAGGGGGCTTGGAGAACAGTCGATCGACAATCCGCACCTTTTTCCAGATATGGGCTCAAAAAAAAGCTCCCGCCGTTAAGCAGGAGCCTTTTTCAACTAGACCATCACATCAGAAATAAATTCGATGGATTAGTCCAAATTAGGCATAGACAGCACTGGTTCATTTTCGCGATCGATACCCTTCTCAAAGCCAGCGACAGCCGCGCGAGCGCGACCAGCGTGCCACAAGTGGCCGACCAAGAAGAAGAAACCCATCACAAAGTGGAAACAGGACAGCCAAGAACGAGGAGAAGTGAAGTTAAACGAGTTAACTTCAGTCGCCACACCGCCCACAGAGTTCAAAGAACCCAGAGGAGCGTGAGTCATGTATTCAGCCGCGCGGCGAGCTTGCCAAGGCTGAATGTCATTCTTGATTTTGTTCAAGTCCAAACCGTTAGTACCGCGCAAGGGTTCCAACCAAGGGCCTTGGAAATCCCAGAAACGCATCGTTTCACCACCGAAAATGATTTCGCCAGTAGGAGAGCGCATCAGGTATTTACCCAGACCGGTGGGGCCTTGTGCAGAACCGACGTTAGCACCCAAGCGTTGGTCGCGGATCAGGAAGGTCAAAGCTTGCGCTTGAGAAGCTTCCGGGCCTGTCGGGCCGTAGAATTCGCTGGGGTAAGCAGTGTTGTTGAACCAGACAAAGCAGCAAGCGATGAAGCCCATCAGGGACAAAGCGCCCAAGCTGTAAGACAGGTAAGCTTCGCCAGACCAGATTAAGGCGCGGCGAGCCCAGCCGAAAGGCTTGGTCAAAATGTGCCAAACACCGCCAGCGATACAAATCAGGCCAACCCAGATGTGACCGCCGATGATATCTTCCATGTTGTTGACGCTGACAATCCAGCCTTCGCCACCAAAAGGAGAGCGAGTCAAGTAGCCAAAAATCACAGCCGGATTCAGAGTGGGGTTAGTAATGACCCGCACGTCGCCGCCGCCCGGAGCCCAAGTGTCATACACACCGCCGAAGAACATGGCTTTAGCTACGAGCAGCAGAGCGCCGCATCCCAACAGAATCAGGTGGTAGCCGATGATATTGGTCATCTGGTTCTTGTCTTTCCAGTCGTAGCCGAAGAACGAAGAGTATTCTTCGAGAATTTCCGGACCGCGAACGGCGTGATAAATGCCGCCCAAACCGAGAACAGCAGATGAAATCAAGTGAAGAACGCCGACTACGAAGAACGGGAAGATATCTGTAACTTCACCGCCGGGGCCGACGCCCCAACCCAAAGTAGCGATGTGGGGCATCAAGATTAAGCCCTGTTCGTACATTGGCTTTTCTGGGATAAAGTGAGCGACTTCAAACAAAGTCATTGCACCCGCCCAGAAAACGATCAAACCAGAGTGAGCGACGTGTGCGCCCAGCAGTTTGCCAGAGAGATTGATTAAACGAGCGTTGCCAGACCACCAAGCGAACCCGGAGGATTCTTGGTCGCGACCGCTTGCGTAGGAATTAGAGAGCGTTACCACGCGGTAGAACCTCCAACGATTTTAGATTTTGGATTTTGGGTTTTTTTGTTTCCCTAGTAGGGCACGGGAGTACCGCACCTGCCCCAGGGAATAGGGATGTGGATTTCATATTAGTTTAAAAAACTTAAATTAATCTGAAATCCAAATCCTGATTTTTTTAAAGTGCGTTACCGCGAGGCAGAACTTCTTCAGGGAAGATGTAGTTTTCGTGAGGTTGGTCGGTAGGAGCCATCCAAGCACGAATGCCTTCGTTAAGCAGAATGTTCTTAGTGTAGAACGTTTCAAACTCAGGATCTTCAGCAGCGCGCAATTCTTGCGATACGAAGTCATAGGCGCGCAGGTTCAATGCCAAACCGACGATGCCAATGGAGCTCATCCACAAGCCTGTGACAGGTACGAACAGCATGAAGAAGTGCAACCAGCGCTTGTTGGAGAAGGCAATTCCGAAGATTTGCGACCAAAAGCGGTTGGCTGTCACCATCGAGTAGGTTTCTTCTGACTGAGTTGGGTTGAAGGCGCGGAAGGTGTTTGAGCCTTCGCCGTCTTCAAACAAGGTGTTTTCTACGGTTGCACCGTGGATAGCGCACAACAGCGCGCCGCCCAAGATGCCTGCAACGCCCATCATGTGGAAGGGGTTGAGCGTCCAGTTGTGGAAGCCTTGCAGGAATAACAAAAAGCGGAAAATTGCTGCGACGCCGAAGCTGGGGGCGAAGAACCAGCCTGATTGACCCAAGGGGTAAAGCAGGAACACCGAAACAAACACGGCGATGGGGCCGGTGAATGCTAGGGCGTTGTAGGGACGGATGCCTACCAA
>JACJNV010000347.1 GCA_014695175.1 Microcoleus sp. FACHB-DQ6
TCCTTGAAATTGTGCCGCGTCCACTAAGCCGCCATTCGATTGCATGAACATTAATTTGGGGGATTGGGCATTGGGCATTGGGCATTGGGCATTGGGCATTAATAATCCCTCGTTACCGGAATCTGCCTCGATTAACTGACTGGTTACTTGTTCGACGTATCGACGTAAAATCGGAGATAAATAAGCATCGACAACCGCAGTATCTCCCCGCGAAACTAATTTCATCAGCGGGCTGACTTCGTGAGATACTGAAATTTGAGTAAAGCCAATTTCTCTGGCTATTTTAGCAACTTGTTTTTCGTGTTCCGAGTAGCGGTAGCCGTGCATGAATACGATCGCACAACTGCGAATTCCCTCATCGTATGCTTGCTGCAAAGACGGGATAAATTCGGGATTGACAGCAGTTAACTCCTCACCTTGAGCGCTGTAGCGTTCCGCAACTTCAATAACTCGATCGTACAGCATCTGGGGCAAAACAATGTGACGGGCGAAAATATTCGGGCGGTTTTGATAGCCAATTCTCAGCGCATCGCGGAAACCTTTGGTGATTAACAGAATTGTGCGATCGCCCTTTCGTTCCAGCAAAGCATTTGTCGCTACCGTCGTCCCCATTTTAATCGCTTCAATTTCGGCGGCGGGTATAGCTGCGTCGGCGGGAATTCTCAAAATATCGCGAATTCCTTGAACTGCTGCGTCTGTGTAGCGTTCCGGGTTTTCCGACAGCAGCTTGTGAATGACTAATTTACCGTCGGGGCTGTTGGCGACAATATCGGTAAAAGTGCCACCGCGATCGATCCAAAATTGCCAGCGAGTGCGATCGGGATAAGTAGGATTCATATCTCTTTTTTTTGAAAGTTTTGCTTGATTAATTTACAAGTATTCAACAAACTTCTGTTCAAGTCAATTCAGAAAATTCATAACTTCGGGTCATAAAAGTCATAATTTCTAGTCAATCAAACTAACAGGCGCTCGCTCGTGTTAATTATATATATCGAATAGCCTCAACCAGCCCCTGACAAACACCAGCCAAAAAATCCAAATCCAAAGTCTCAATCCTATCACTTTCTCGATGATAATGCGGATTTCGCATATTAGCAGTATCAGTCACCATAATAGCCGGATAACCATTATCCCAAAAAGGAACATGATCGCTGCGGCGAGTATCCGGCACAATTAAACCTCTATTCGGCACCGGTAGCCACTCGCAGGGCTGACCAGATTTGCGAATTTTTCCACTCAAATTAATCAAATCGGGAACAGTCCGCAAAGTGCCAATTAAAGCAATAAAATTACCACTATTTGGATAAAAATATTTCAAGCCAGCGGGATAGTTTTGAGAATTAGGATTATGATTGCAATAACCCAACATTTCCAAAGAAATCATTAACCGGATTGACTCTTGCTGTTGCTTGTATTTAGCTGCATGATGACTGCTTCCCAAATAACCGTATTCTTCCATATCGAAGGCGACTAACTGCACGGGATATTTGAGCGGCCCAGATGCGATATCCCTTGCGAGTTCCAGCAAAACAGCAACACCAGTAGCGTTATCATCGGCCCCAGGCGATCCGGGTACAGTATCGTAATGAGCACCAATTACGATCGGCGGCAACCGCTTCTTAATCTGCTTTTCAATACCCAGATTGTCTTGCTTCCCCCCCTTAGCAAGGGGTGATTCTTCTTGCTTCCCCCCCTTAGCAAGGGGGGGACTGAGGGGGGGTAAATCCAAAATCAAATTGTGATGAATTCGCCCGCGAACCGAAAAATCGTCAATTTCTACAGTTCCCCACTGTGCCAACTGTTCGCGGATGTATTGCTGAGCATAAAAATGCCCTTGGGATGCGAGGTATGGATTGCGATCGCGTACAATTTGAATCAGATGGCTGTGCAAGCGTTCTTTGAGATTCATGCGATCGGAGATACAATGAGTACACTAAGATTATATGGGATTGAATTATGATTGGAGAAGTCAGAATCGAAAATTATAAGTCCATTCAAAAGCTGAAGCTAGAATTAGGACGAGTCACCGTATTGATTGGTGAAAATGGCTGCGGCAAGAGCAATATCCTAGAGGCGATCGCCCTTGCTTCTGCTGCGGCTGATGACAAGCTGGATAACGAGTTTTTAGCTTCTCGGGGCATCAGAGTTACAGAACCTCAATTTATGCGATCGGCTTTTGAAATGGAAAACTTGGTTAAAGATATTAAAATTGATATCAGAGAAAATGAGGGAGAAAACTTTAGTTATATTTTACAAAATGATAACTCTCCCTATTCAAACTGGGCAAATAAAAACTTATCTGCTCTGAGTTTTTTTAAAGAGGTTTCCAAGTCTATGGAAACACAAAATATTATATCTATAAAGGCAAAAAACAAACCTGATAAAGAAAATATAGAACTCTTAGAAAAGATGAAAAAAGTATTAGAAGACCCAAAATTACGAGAAAAACTTTTGTTGCGGTTAGAATCAACAAACAGAAGGTTTTCCCCGGTTAATTTAATGAATTTTACAATTTACTCTCCTGAAAACCAAGCCTTACGAACTTTTGAGAAAGAAGGACAAATTCAACCATTAGGCATTAATGGTGAAGGATTATTTAAACTTATAAAGGTTTTGAATTCAGAGCCAAATCCATATAAAATCAATCAAATAAAAGACAAGCTGCAATTAATAGATTGGTTTAAAAATTTTGAAGTTCCTGAAAATTTATCACCAATGCAAAATTCTCTCCAAATAAAAGATAAATATTTAGATAGAGATTTAACTTACTTCGACCAAAAAAGCTCTAATGAAGGCTTTTTATTTTTACTCTTTTACTTTGCTTTGTTCATTAGCGATCTCACTCCTAATTTTTTTGCAATTGATAACATTGACGCTTCCCTCAACCCCAGATTGTGTCGCAGATTAATGCAGGAATTAGTCGAATTAGCAAAAAAAAACGACAAACAAGTTATATTCACAACTCACAATCCAGCAGTTTTGGACGGTTTAGATTTAGATGATGATGAACAGCGGCTGTTTGTCATTTATCGCAACCAATTAGGACATACCAAAGCCCGACGCATTCTCAAACCTAAAACTATCGAGGGACAGGAACCTGTTAAATTATCAGAGGCTTTTTTGAGGGGCTATATCGGAGGACTTCCTAAGAATTTTTAATATGACTAATTTTGGATTAATTACAGAGGGATTAACTGACCAGATTGTTGTTGAAAGTATTTTAGCAGGGTATTTCAATAACCAGGATATAGATATTAGACCGCTGCAACCAGAAAGAGATAAAGATGATGAGAATAAATCTCATAACTATGGAGGTTGGAGTCAAGTTTTTGCTTACTGCGAGTCAAAATATTTTAAGGAAGCATTTCAATTTATCGATTATATTATTATCCAAATAGATACTGATGTTTCAGAAGATTATAATATCGCCAAGCAAGATGAAAATGGTGAGTGGACTCCTCGGCAGTTGATTGAAAAAGTCATCGATAAGTTTAAAAGTTTGATAGGGGAAGATTTTTACACCAAATACGAACAGCGTATCATATTTGCCATATCAGTACATTCTATTGAGTGCTGGTTGCTGCCGTTGTACTATACAGATAAGAAAAAAGCTAAGTTGATAAATTGTTTGGATACGTTAAACCAGCAACTTAGAAAAGATGGTTTTACAATCGATCGCAATGCTAAAAATCCTGACTACTATCGAGAAATAGCCCGCAAATATTGCAAGCATAAGGTTTTAATCGCCAGTTACCCAGACAATCCGAGTTTCAAAGTCTTTATAGAAGAAATTGAGAACAGAAATATTGCTGTAGAACCAGACGAAGATTTTTAAACTAAATTAAGCTGTTTTTTTTAGGGACACAGATAATTGCATCGGGATACCAATCTCAATCTAAACTTCCGATTCCAATTCGCTTACCCGTACCTGCACCGGCAACTCTACAGAATCCAACTCGGACGACTCTAATAAAGCCGCCGCTTCACCTTGAGAATTCACATTGTCGCCCGATCGCACTTTTCGCAATTTCTCACCCAAAGTATCCCGCTGATTAATCAAATAAATACTCACCAAAGTCAGCCCAACCCCCATCGATTGCAGCGGATTCAACACCTCGCCCAAAAACAAATTGCCGAACAGCAAAGCAAAAACAGGCGTAAGAAAGGTAAGAGAACTTAAACTTGTTAGACTGCCACTCGAAGCAAAATAAAAGAATAAACCGTAGGCGATCGCACTTCCGAACACAGTAGAATAACCTAACGCCATCCAGCCGGAAAAATCGATATTCACAAACTGATCAGACTCAGTTGCCGCCGAAATTGCCAACAGCGGCAAACCGCCCAAAATCATGTGCCAACCAGTCGCCACCACCGGGTCAACATAACGGCAAACCCAGCGCACCAAAACCGTACCCACAGCCATCGACAAAGCAGCCAACAGCATCAACCATTCTCCACCCTGAAACAACTGTTCGATACCCGCAGAAACCTGCCTGTTTTCAGGATGAAAAAGCCCCAAAATCCAGCCATCCGGCAACCCGATCAAACTAATCCCAGCAACGCCAATAACTAATCCCAACCAGCCCCAAAAACCAATTTTTTCTTGAAACAGCCACAAACACAAAACCGCCACAGCTAGCGGTTGAGAATCAATCATCACCGAACCCAAACCCGCACCGGTTCTCGCCAAACCTTCGGCTAAAAAGCCTTGAAACAAAGTAGCGTCAACCAAAGCAAACAGCGAAATCCACAGCCAAGCTTTCCAACCCTGCGGCTGCGGTTTTCCCATGAATGCCGCCGCCAGCAGCACCAACGCACCGGCAGGTATCAAACGCACGACAGCTACAAACAGCGGCGTTGTGTGCGGCATCACCCCCTTCATCGCTACCATCGCGGTTCCCCACAGGAAAAACGGCGCAATGAGCAACAGCGGGGCAAAAGGCAGTTTTGAATCGGTAAGCTTTAGCTGCATGGCGGAGACTCCAAATAATTGATGAGAGTGGCTCTCACGAGAATGATGTAGTTTTGTTAAGCAATTTTTACAATTATATATTGGTGTTGAGTTAAATGCGATCGCACAAATCTCGGTCATTATGAACAGGCAAGATGCCTGTTCCACAAAATCAAGGTGGAACAGGCATCTTGCCTGTTGCGAACAATCTGGAACGGGCAAGATGCCCGTTCCACAATCAAGCAATTTCTTGTGGAACAGGCATCTTGCCTGTTCCTAAATGGCACAACATCTACCCCGATGAATAAGGCACACTATAAGAAGTTAGCTACAAAAATCCGTAACATTGCCTGTACACTGCCCATGATTTGGCCATTCAAGCCCCGCTACCGCAAACAGATAGCCCGTATCGAAATTACCGGAGCCATTGCCGGAGAAACCCGCAAACGAGTCCTAGAAGCTCTCAAAACCGTTGAAGAACGCAAATTTCCCGCCTTGCTGCTGCGGATAGACAGCCCCGGCGGCACAGTCGGCGATTCCCAGGAAATTTACAGCGCACTCAAGCGTCTGCGCGAAAAAGTCAAAATTGTTGCCAGTTTCGGCAATATTTCAGCTTCTGGCGGAGTTTACATCGGCATGGGAGCCGAGCAGATCGTTGCTAATCCCGGTACAATTACTGGCAGCATTGGCGTGATTATCCGGGGCAACAATCTAGAACGGCTGTTAGAAAAAGTAGGCGTTTCTTTTCAGGTGATTAAATCGGGGCCGTATAAAGATATCTTGGCATTCGATCGCGAATTGACCGATCCTGAACAGCAAATTCTGCAAGACTTGATCGACACTAGCTACCAGCAATTCGTGGAAACCGTTGCGGAAGCCCGGAAATTGGCCGTTGAAAACGTGAAAAGTTTTGCCGACGGTCGCGTTTTCACGGGTCAGCAAGCCTTAGAATTGGGTTTGGTCGATCGACTGGGAACAGAAGAGGACGCTCGCCGCCTTGCCGCCGAACTCGCAGGCCTCGACCCGGAAAAAACCGAGTCTTGCACGCTAGAAAAACAAAAACCTTTCCTAAATCGCGTCTTGGGGAGTAGTCTGGATACATCTGGGCTTTCAGCTTACAAGAATTTGCTGGAATTCGAGCTTTCTACTAGCGGTCTGCCGCTGTGGATGTATCGCCCGTGATTAAATAAATTAGTCATTGGTCAGGAGTCAGTAGTCATTAGTTACCCCCTGAATGATTGGACGATTGAAATGTGTTGACCTCCAACTCCAATGTGGCGCTTCGCCCGTCATAAGCGCTTCGCGCTGGCTTCGCCTACGAGTTCGAGGTCAAACTACACAAACGAAGTCCACTCAAGCGGGGACTAAGAAATAAAGTGGGTATTTAAACCTAATTTAGTATGACTGGTGACTAATAACTAATGACTAATGACTAATGACTAATAACAAAAATATGGAGGAAATTTCCGTGGAGTGGCAAGTGCGGGGTATTCGTGGGGCAACTACTGCTAGCGAGAATTCGGTGGCAGCAATTCGAGAAGCGGTGAGAGAATTGTTAGATGAATTAGAAGCAAAAAATGATATAAATCCAGAATTAATTATTAGTGCTACGTTTTCTGCTACTCGCGATTTAGATGCTGTGTTTCCGGCCGCGATCGCCCGCGAACGTCCTCACTGGTGTAATGTTCCTTTGTTGGACGTACAGCAAATGCACGTTGAGGGTGCTTTGGAACGCTGCATCCGGTTTTTAATTCACGTCAATTGGCCGGCACATACTGAAATTTATCATCCTTATTTGCGGGGAGCTCAAAATTTGCGCCCCGATAGGAATTTAGCGGTGGCTGTGGCTGCGGAAAAATAATAGATTCACTTTGGGCTTGATTTAAAAGTTAACTCACCATTACAGGTGGGTTTATTTTTTACGGGACTTGATACAGTTCAAAACCTGCCCTGGGGATATATGGTTAAAAGCTTTTATTATAAAAAAAACCCGGTTTCTTTGAGAAGCCGGGTTTTTTGTCAATCAGACGCTTTCTTGTGATGCAGCCTAATCCCTAAAAAGATGTCATATATAAAATTCCAAAAGTCCTTTTTCCCTTCCAATATTCCCAAACTTTGAGGGGAACCTTTCTCATCCAACAGCGGCTTCACAGCCTCATAAGCAGGCTTGTAATTGTACCAAGGAATCGAAGGCCACAAGTGATGGATCAGATGATAATTCTGCCCCAAAATCAAGATATTTAGAAGAGGACTAGGATATACTCTGGCATTTTTCCAACGATCGCGCTCGTGAAACGGACGGTGCGGCAAATAATCAAAAAATAACCCCAAGGCCAATCCCACCACCATAGCAGGAGAAAACCAAAAATTCAGCACGTAACCTAAATGGTCGTACTGAATCGAGATATACACGATCGCGATCACAAACACACGGCTGAAAAACCATTCCAATAATTCGTATTTCCGCCACAGTTGGCGCTTAAAAAAGAAAATCTCGTGGTAAAAAAACCTCGCAGCAATCAACCACAAAGGCCCGCCGGTCGAAACATAATGGTCTGGATCGTTATCTGGGTCATTAACGTGGGCGTGATGCTGCATGTGTACCCGCGTAAACACCGGGAAAGCAAAACCCAACATCAGCGCGCTACCGTGTCCCAAAATAGCATTGATCGTGCGATCGCGATGGGCCGCATTGTGAGACGCATCGTGAATCACAGTTCCAGCCATGTGCAAAGCCAACACGTTCAGCGAAAAACAGCACCACTGCGGCCATCCCCAACACCAGAAACCCAAGTTAGAAATCACGATAATCGCTACTGCACTCAAAAACAGCAGCAGTGTCGGATTGAAGTCACCGGGAGGACTCAGAAACTCTTTCGGCACTGTCAGCGGCCGTCCTGCCTCCGACATCTTTGTTAAGACTCCTTAATATTTCACACTTGCGTAGTATAAGATACAAGCCGGACAATAGTAAAGTTTTATGAAAGAACAGAGTCCGATCGCCCCACACTAGCGTCTGCACAAACAGCAAAGTATTGCTGTTGTACAAGGATACCAGTCCTAAATTACCCAAAAGATCTCAGCAGAAGAAACAAAATCAATGGGTATGTCTGTATGTATGTCAAGCCTGAAAGCGGAAAAATTTGCAAAAAAGGGCGATCCCCAAGAAAAAATTACCGATCGGTAAAAAGTCAGATATTCTATATATTGTTCAATACCTGCTTTTTTTTTGACGACTATCAAAATTTTTAAGACATGAGACTAGCGTCATTGCTTGTAGTGCAAAGATGAAACGTTAGCCGAAATTTAAACAAGAAATCCACCTGCCTCCCCAGAACACCGCTGATGCAATTGCCAAAAGCCCTACGCCGGACTAAAATCGTCGCCACCATTGGCCCAGCAACTTCGGATCCACAAGTGTTGCGCCAGCTTATAGAAGCCGGTGCCACAACTTTGCGACTCAACTTTTCCCACGGAACAGAAGAAGACCACCAGCGCAGCATTCGCTTAATCCGGCAAACATCCTTTGAACTCAACCAGCCGGTTGCCATCCTCCAAGACCTCCAAGGCCCGAAAATTCGTTTAGGCCGCTTTGAGACAGGCTCTATAGTTGTCAAAAACGGCGATCCTTTTATTTTAACCAGCCGCCCGGTTCCCGGCACCGAACTCATTTCTTCCGTCACCTACGACCCCCTAGCAGACGAAGTTCCAGAGGGAGCAATGATTCTGCTCGACGACGGGAAAGTGGAAATGCAGGTCGAAAAAGTAGACCGCGCGGCGCGGGAATTGCACTGCCGCGTCGTCGTCGGCGGGCCGCTTTCCAACAACAAAGGCGTGAATTTTCCGGGAGTTTACCTGTCAATTAAAGCGCTGACTGATAAAGACCGCAAAGATTTAATGTTCGGCCTCGACCAAGGTGTCGATTGGGTAGCCCTGAGCTTTGTGCGGAATCCCCAGGATATGCTCGAAATTAAAGAGCTGATAGCCAGTGCGGGCAAGCAAGTACCGGTGATTGCCAAGATCGAAAAGCACGAGGCGATCGAACAAATGGAGGAAATTCTCACCCTTTGCAACGGCGTGATGGTCGCCCGGGGCGATTTGGGAGTGGAATTGCCCGCCGAAGACGTGCCGATTTTGCAAAAGCGCCTGATTGCTACCTCCAACCGCCTGGGTATTCCGGTCATTACCGCTACCCAGATGCTCGACAGCATGGTCAACAATCCCCGTCCCACCCGCGCCGAGATTTCCGACGTGGCCAACGCGATTCTGGACGGAACTGATGCAGTGATGCTCTCGAATGAAACTGCTGTCGGCAAGTTCCCCGTCGAAGCGGTGGCGACGATGGCGAGAATTGCAGTGCGGATGGAGAAGGAAGGAATTAAGCGGAATATTAGGAATGTAGAAGATATTGGTCGATCGATCCCCAACGGCATCAGCCAAGCAGTCAGCCAAATCTCCGAACAGTTGAACGCGGCGGCCATCATGACGCTGACCAAAACCGGCGCTACAGCCCGCAATGTCTCGAAATTCCGACCGAAAACTCCGATTTTGGCAGTTACTCCTCACGTAGACGTAGCCCGACAACTGCAATTAGTATGGGGAGTAAAACCCTTGTTGGTGCTGGATTTGCCCTCCACCGGCCAGACATTTCACTCTGCCATGACAGTCGCCCAAGAAAAAGAGTTAGTGTGCGACGGAGATTTAGTGGTGATGACCGCCGGTACTCTGCAAGGGGTTGCCGGATCGACGGATTTGATCAAAGTTGAGGTAGTGACAGCAGTTTTAGGCAAAGGCACCGGTGTCGGTTTGGGATCGGTGAGTGGCATGGCCAGGGTTGCTCGCACTGCTGCGGATGTAGGGAATTTCCACCCTGGAGAAATTTTGGTAGTGGAACACACAAGCGTCGCTTTTGTGGAGATGATTCGGAAAGCAGCAGGTGTGGTGACGGAGGAGGACAGTTTGACTTCTCACGCCGCGATTATCGGTTTGCGCTTGGGCGTGCCGGTGATGGTGGGCGTAAAGAATGCCACGCGCGTAATTCGGGACGGAACTATGCTCACGCTGGATATGCAGCGGGGTTTAGTTTATTCCGGGGCCAGAGGCGGCTCAACTGACGCGGAAGTGAGCGTTTAAGTGTTGGTGAGCTAGGAGTTGTGGAGTTGTGAATTAAATTCTACAACTCCTTGCTTTTTTCGCTTAGGTTGTGCTATGATTCAAAATTGTCTGTGCCGATGTAGCTCAGGGGTAGAGTATTCGATTCGTAATCGAACGGTCGTGGGTTCAAATCCCACCATCGGCTTTGGGTTTCAGCGATTTTTGTCTATGACTTGTCTATGATTGTTGCAAATCTGTAGCAAAACGCAGTTTAACTGCTCAAAAATGCTCTCGGCAAAGTAGCCGAGAGCATTTTTATTTGCCCTAAATCCTTGTGTGGTGGATATGGTGAATTTTTTAAATCAACAGTTCAACCTGAGTTCGTGAAAATGGCGATCGTCATGAACCGAGTTGATGACCTGGCAGTAACAAGTTCGAGCCACAAAATGCGTGAATGGCGATCGCGTGCATCAGCCAATCATCCCCCAAAAATAGCGTAAAATTGCGATCGAAGCGTCACACTCTGTTCAACATTCAGCAGCCCCTGCAAAAAGCATCTCAGATGAGAGTAGAAAACTTAGATTATCTGGGCTTAGTAGCAGGTCTAATTGATCACCTAGGAATATTCCCAAAAATCGGTAGTCCTGCATAGTCCGTATAATTAGGGGTTTTATTTTATAGATAAACTGGTGTTATACTCATGAATAAAATACCAAAGAAATCCAATGTAATTGGAGAGTGTTTTAGAGAATTAAAGAGTTTTTCTGACCCTACGAGATATTCTTTGTCTCATGGTATTATTAAATCTTTCTAGAGAGTTTGTCAGACCCGTATCCTTTCCTACTAATCTGTGTCTTTTTTGAGGAAAAACTATCCCATAAGCACGCCGAAAGTCTGTAGAACTTACAGCACATTGACGATATACTGCGAGCAATGCTGTGTCCTTACGGGAAGCTTTTTTAGATTGGTATTAGTTCCGATCGCACAATTTCCACTGCAAAAACGCGAGCAAACTCAGCGACAAGAATCGATCGCACTTGATCGACCTCAATTCCCGGGATAAACTGCTCTAAACTTCCAACAGGTCGATCGGGAATCCCGCAAGGTACAATTTGCCCAAAGCCTGCAAGATCCGGACAAACATTTAAAGCAAAACCGTGCATCGTAATCCAGCGGCTGACTTTAATGCCGATCGCACCTACTTTGCACCCATCCACCCAAACTCCAGTCATACCGGGAACCCGCGAACCCTTCAACCCGCAAACTTCCAGCACCCCCAGCAGCACTTCCTCTAACTGCCGCAAATACCAGTGCAAATCTTGTTGGTGACGGCGCAAATTTAAAATCGGATAGCCCACCAATTGGCCCGGACAGTGGTAAGTCACCTCGCCGCCCCGCTCAACTCGGTGCAGTTCCGACTGAGTTTGACTTGGGTCAAATTTCAGAAATTCCAAATTTGCTCCCATTCCCAAAGTGTAAACCGGGGGATGTTCCAGCAAAATCAGGACATCGGGCAAATCTGGATTTACCCGGCGTTCTTGCACGAGTTTTTGCTGGACTTCCCAAGCTTGGGAGTAGGGCACTTGTCCCCAATCGAGGAGCAAGCAGGGTTGTGCATTTAACTGTTGAGGGATGAGAGGAGAAATCATGAAAAAAATCAAGAGTGTATTTACGGAATATTGGCGCAGCTTAAATCAAGAATTGTCAACATATAATAAAAGATTTGGAAGATAAGTGTTTTCCAGAATACATAGTGCTACTGTGTAAAATATACCCAAGTTACAGAAGGGAGGGAGCTCTATGAAGCTTGTTATCCAGGGTAAGAATATAGAAATCACCGATGCGATTCGCGAGTACGTCAATCAAAAGGTTGAAAAGGCAG
>JACJNV010000348.1 GCA_014695175.1 Microcoleus sp. FACHB-DQ6
GGAGACTGAAGAGGCGATCGCAGAATACGAGCGGGCGCTTTCTTTGAACCCGAATTGCGCGGAAGCGCTGATTAATTTGGGCCTTTTGCGGGAAGATCAAGGGGATGTGGCGGAGGCTATAAGCTGCTACGAGCAAGCGATTCAAGTCAATCCTAATTGCGCGGTGGCTTATTTGAATTTGGGAATTGCTTTGGAGGCACAAGGGGAGGAAGCGGGCGCGAATTACGAACAGGCGATCGCCAATTACGAACGGGCGATCGCGATCGAGCCAAATTATGTGGAGGCCCTGCACAACTTAGCATACGCCTCGATCCGACAGGGTAAAATTGACCGCGCGATCGCATACTACGAGCGATCGACTGCACTGCAACCGGATTTAGCAGAAACTCTAATCGGTTTGGGGAGTTCACTGCAACAGCAAGACAAGTTAGATGAGGCTCTAGCTGTTTGCCAGCAAGCAATTCAGCAACTGCCAGCTAGTGCACAGGCTCGCTGCAATCTGGGAATTGTCCTGCAGAAACAGGGCAAAATTGAAGATGCGATCGGCTGCTATCAGCAAGCTTTGAGCCTGAAACCCGACTTTCCTGAAGCTTTGAACAATCTCGGCAAAGCTTTTGAGGAATCGGGAAAAATGGCACAGGCGATCGATTGTTACCGTCGGGCGATCGAACTCAAACCCGGTTATATTAATCCCCTCACCAATTTGGGAAGTGCTTTGCACGATCGCGGCCAATTTGCAGATGCTGTCACCTGCTACAACCAAGCAGTTAAATTCAATGTCGGCCATCCTGAATCTCACCTAAATTTAGGTTTAGCGTTGCTGCTGGCGGGAGACTTTCAGCGCGGTTTTTACGAGTACGAATGGCGACTCCTAGTTAAAGAAAAACAGTTCCGATCCCACAACTTTATTCAGCCGCTTTGGAATGGCAAAGATTTGCAGGGAAAAACTATTTTGCTTTGTCCGGAACAGGGTTTAGGCGATGCAATTCAGTTTATCCGCTACGCAGATTTAGTCAAGCAAAAAGGCGGTAGGGTAATTGTTTGGTGTTTGCCGCACTTGCAGCGCTTGTTTGCACAAGTTTCGGGAATCGATGGGTTAATAGTTAATCCCGAGGATGCGCCGGATTTTGAAGTTCAGGCGCAGCTAATGAGTTTGCCACACCTTCTGGGAACAACTTTAGAAACTATACCGGCGAAGGTTCCTTATTTAGCTCCGCCGCCCGGTTGGGAATTTACTCTCAATCCAACTCCTAATTTGAAAGTGGGGATTGTGTGGTCTGGAAATCCTAAAAATTCCCACAATAAGGTGCGATCGTTACCCCTAAATTTGTTGACAAAACTGTTAGATCTTCCCGGAGCTGATTTTTACAGTTTGCAAAAGGAAATGACAGCAGACGATCGCGCTTTGTTAGAGCAAATGCCAGTAACAGATTTAAGCTCTTATTTGCACGACTTGGCGGATACTGCGGCGGCAATTTCCGCTCTGGATTTAGTTATTTCTGTAGATACTTGTGTGGCACACTTGGCTGGTGCTTTGGGCAAACCCGTGTGGATTTTGCTCTGTTTTGTGCCGGATTGGCGGTGGATGTTGCAACGCGAAGAGAGTCCTTGGTATCCCACGGCGCGGCTGTTTCGCCAGTCAACAGCGGGAGATTGGGAAGGAGTTTTAGAAGAAGCTGTTTTGGCGCTGAGAGAAAGAATTGTCCAGCATAAACCAGCTATACCGCCAAGAGAAACTAAAACCAATATTGAATTATATCAGAAACAGTTCAATCAGGGAAATATTCTCAAATCGCAAGGAAGACTTTCCGAGGCTATCGCTTATTTTAAAAATGCTTTGGTTTTGCAGCCGAGTTCGATAGAGGCTACGACTAATTTGGCAGTGACGCTGCACCAAACAGGCGATTTAGCCGAAGCTGCCACCTATTATCAGCGCGCGATCGAGATAGATCCAAACTGCGCTCAATCCCACAATAACTTGGGTATTTTGCTGCAATATCAAGGCAATATAATGGCTGCTATATCTTGCTTTCAAAAGGCGATCGCCCTGAATCCGGTTTACGTCAAAGCTCTCAACAATCTCGGCGCGATACTCCAGCAGCAGGGCGAGTTGCAGAGTGCGGTGGCGTGTTTTCATCAAGCACTTTCTGTCAATTCCAATTACGTGCCCGCGCTGGTAAATTTGGGTGTGGCGATGGAAACACAATCTCAGCTAGACGAGGCTGAACGGCTTTACGAGCGTGCAATAGGAGTAGAACCAAACAATCCTACAGGACACTATCACCTGGGAACGTTATGCTTGGGGGCGGGAAAAATAGAACAGGCAATTTCTAGCTTGGAACGAGCCATATCTTTGAACCCTAATTATCGAGAAGCTATTACTAATTTAGGCAGTGCTGTTGAACAATTAGGAGACGTAAATCGAGCAATTTTGTATTACAGTAAAGCTATAGAACTTGAGGCAAATTGTGTTAAATCTCACTTCAATTTAAGCTTAGTCTTGCTGTTGACTGGGGACTTGCCACGCGGTTTAGCAGAATACGAGTGGCGCTGGCAAACAGAACAGGCGAAAAAATTGCCACGGTTGAATTTTGACCGACCAGTTTGGGATGGGTCAGATTTGAACGGACAAACTATTTTGCTCCGATCCGAACAAGGTTTGGGCGATGCCATTCAATTTGTGCGATACGCGGCAATTGTGCAGCAAAAAGGTGGCAAAATAATCATTTCTTGCTATCAAGA
The DNA here is from genome assembly GCA_014695175.1 of Microcoleus sp. FACHB-DQ6. Lineage (GTDB taxonomy): Bacteria > Cyanobacteriota > Cyanobacteriia > Cyanobacteriales > Microcoleaceae > Microcoleus. The sequence goes on from JACJNV010000348.1 coordinate 2,743, forward strand.
ACTGAAGCGTTTATTTAAGCAGATTCCTGGTATCGCACAAGTGGCTGTTCGGATGGATGAATTGCGGGATTTCCAAGTACAAGCACCGCTGATGAGTTTGCCTCATATTCTGGGAACAAATTTAGAAAATATACCGGCAAATGTTCCTTATTTAGCTGCGCCGCCGAATTGGCAATTTTCCCTAACTTCCGAGCGCAATTTCAAAGTTGGGATTGCGTGGGCGGGAAGTTCAGAACATTTGAAGGATTCTCAGCGATCGAGCAATTTAAGCTATTTCCTGACATTGTTAGATATTTCCGGTGTAAGTTTTTACAGTCTTCAGAAAGACGTATCGCCTGACAATCGTAGTTTGTTAACTCAAATTCCCGTGATAGATTTGAGCGACAATTTGAACGATTTTGCCGATACTGCGGCGGTGATATCGCAACTAGATTTAGTAATTTGCGTGGATACTGCTGTGGCGCACTTAGCTGGTGCTTTGGGTAAAGCCGTATGGATTTTGCTGTGTTTTATGCCGGATTGGCGGTGGATGTTGGAACGCGAAGATAGCCCTTGGTATCCGACAGCGCGACTGTTTCGGCAGCAAACACCGGGCGATTGGGAGGAAGTATTCGAGCGCATAAAAACAGCCTTAAAACACCTAATTTCTACTCGTTCCCAAGCTGTGCCTGGTAAGGAAGATACCGCAGCTTCGCCTCGATTTTCTTTATCGCCAGCACAGGTACAATTTCACATAGCAAATGCCTTAGAAAAACAAGGTAAAAAAGCAGAGGCAGCAGCTCGTTACGAACAAGTAATTGCCGCCTCACCCAGCCACGCCGAAGCCCACAGTTATTTAGGTTATCTCAAACAGGAAAACGGGCAAATAGCCGAGGCTATTGCTCATTACCAAAAATCGCTAAAAATCAATTCTAACCAGGCTGAAACTAACTTATATTTGGGTTCTGCCCTCGAAGAACAGGGACAAGTCGCAGAGGCGATCGACTTCTACAATAAAGCCATTCAACTACGTCCCAACTCGCCAAATTGGCGCTTGAGACTAGCATTAGCTTTGCTTTTAACTGGGAATTTTGATGCTGGTTTTGCAGAGTACGAATCGCGCTGGCAAACTCAACAATTGGATCAGCGCTCTTTTGAGAAACCACTTTGGGACGGCTCGGATTTGCAGGGAAAAACAATTTTATTGCACCCCGAACAAGGTTTTGGCGATACGATACAGTTTATTCGCTACGCTCCTTTAGTTAAGCAAAAAGGCGGCAAAGTTATTGTGGCTTGTCATGTCTTGCTGAAGCGTTTGTTTGAAGGAATTGCAGGAGTAGATCGAGTAGGAGTCAGGCCGAGCGATTTGATAGATTTTCAAGTGCAAGCCCCCCTGCTAAGTTTGCCGCGAATTCTGGGAACGACTTTGGAAAATATACCGGCGAATATTCCTTATTTAGCTCCGCCACAGAATTTTAAATTTTCCCTAGAGCCGAACAATAAACTAAAAGTAGGTATTGTCTGGGCGGGCGGCCCGCTGCACCGCAACAATCATCGGCGATCGTGTAAATTGAGCGATTTTGTGAAATTTGTAGATGTTCCGGGAGTGAGTTTTTACAGTCTTCAGAAAGATTTGTCAGCGGGCGGTTCCCTACAGGATAGCTGCGCTTCACGCACTTTATTAAAGCAACACCAAATTGAAGATTTAAGCGAACATTGCGTCGATTTTGCCGACACCGCAGCAATTATTTCGCAACTCGATTTAGTAATTTGCGTAGATACTTCTGTCGCGCACTTGGCCGGTGCTTTGGGCAAACCCGTGTGGATTTTGCTGCCTTTTGTTCCCGATTGGCGCTGGATGCTGGAACGCGAAGATAGCCCTTGGTATCCCACTGCGCGGTTGTTTAGGCAGCAAAAAGCAGGTGATTGGGATGGAGTTTGCGATCGTATAAAAGCAGCCTTGCTAGAGAGGGCGGGCACGGGGGCACCGCCCCTACAATCTACTCGTTCCCAGACTCAGCCTGCTAACGCAGATTCTTATGCTCCGCCTCAAATCCAACCCCCAGAAACTCCCCCACAAATTACAGGAATCGGCATCAGTTGGCCGATCAGCATCACCAGCGGTTGGGGAATTTACGGCGTGAATTTAACACTACAACTGCTGCAAAATCCAGCATGGCAAGTTGCGCTTTTAGCACCGCCATCCATCACCTCAGAAGCGATGAATCCGCTGCATAAATCCCTGTTATTACCTGTAATTGAAAAGCAAAAAAGTTTTCAGGAATTAGTAGCAGCAAATTCCGACAAACAAATCAGTTGTAATTTTCCCGTACTTTACGCTTTGGGGAATAATTTAGCATCCTCTGGAGTTGACAATCAAATTACCAGCGCTTGTCAAATAGGAGTCATATTTTTTGAAGACACACGAATCACAGCAGAAGCACTAGAAACAGCCAAAAAATATAGCGCGATTGTCGCAGGTTCCAACTGGAATGCGGATGTTTTGAGAAGCTGTGGCTTGACTAATGTGGCGATGGTACATCAAGGAATTGACCCAACAATTTTCCATCCTGCACCTAAATCTAATCTATTTGGCGATCGCTTCGTCATTTTCTCCGGCGGCAAACTGGAATATCGCAAAGGTCAAGATATTGTAATTGCCGCTTTCAAACGATTTCGCGCCAAACATCCAGAGGCTTTGTTACTAACAACATGGCACAATTTTTGGCCTCAGTATATGTTAGGAATCGAACAAACCGGAAACGTTGCGGGACTTCCCAATATCAACGGCGACGGAAGTTTAGGAATTTCCCAATGGTTAGTGGCTAACGGTTTGCCAGTTGACTCTTTTATCGACATCGGCTTAATTCCCAATCACCTCACCGGACAAATTATGCGAGAAGCCGACTGCGCTGTTTTTACCAACCGCTGCGAAGGCGGCACTAATTTAGTGGCGATGGAAAGTATGGCTTGCGGAATTCCGACTATTCTATCAGCAAATACTGGTCATTTAGACTTGATTTACAGCCACATTTGTTATCCTTTATGGAGTCAAGGACGAGTTAAACTGACGGCTCCTTTTTCCGGTGTAGAAGGTTGGGGAGAGTCTGAGGTTGCAGAAGTTGTCGAGGCTTTGGAACAAGTTTATACTAATCGCGAAGAATCAAAACGTCGCGGTTTAGCGGCGGCTAAATTTATGCTGGATTGGACTTGGGAAAAACAGGTTAAGCGTTTTTTGGATGTGATTGCCGATATGTAGATAACACTAAAGTCCTGACTAGAAAATTTAGGAAAATTGTTCGTAGTAAAGACTTTACTCCTTATAAAAAAGATTAATTTCCAATTGATTCCAATAGTTTCTTAGCACTGTTTACACTTTCAATATCGTATAGTGCTGGATTGTAAGAAACAACTTGTGCTACCAATTTATGATGGTAACTTTGAGCAGTTTCATTCCTAGAACCATGAACGCGACGATAATTAGGGCTTGCTGGATAAGTGCAGAAAGGTTACACGGCTTGGTTATGCGATCGTCCGATCAAGGAAAGTGTGCAAGATAAACAGGTAAAATAGTACAAAAGCCTTGCATCACCC
>JACJNV010000349.1 GCA_014695175.1 Microcoleus sp. FACHB-DQ6
AACAACAAACTCAGTAGTAGCCGTCATGGAAGGCGGCAAACCGGTTGTGATTGCCAATGCAGAAGGGATGCGGACAACTCCCTCGGTAGTCGCTTTCACAAAGGAAGGAGAACGCCTGGTGGGACAGATGGCCAGACGCCAGACTGTTCTCAACCCGCAAAACACCTTTTACGCCGTCAAGCGGTACATCGGGCGCAAATATACCGAACTGACTCCAGAATCAAAGCGCGTCCCTTACACAACTCGCCGCGACGAAAACGGGAACATTAAAATCAAGTGTCCCCGCCTGAAAAAAGATTTTGCCCCAGAGGAAATTTCGGCGATGGTTTTGCGGAAACTGGCCGATGAAGCCAGCCGCTATCTGGGACAAGAGGTGACGGGGGCTGTAATTACTGTTCCCGCTTATTTCAACGACTCGCAGCGACAGGCGACGCGCGATGCGGGACGAATTGCCGGACTTGATGTCAAGCGGATTTTAAATGAGCCGACGGCGGCTTCTTTGGCTTACGGTTTGGAGAGGCGAGAAAGTCAAACTATTTTAGTGTTTGATTTGGGCGGCGGTACTTTTGATGTGTCGATTTTAGACGTGGGAGACGGAGTATTTGAAGTTAAAGCAACTAGCGGCGACACTCAATTAGGCGGCAATGATTTTGACTCCAAAATTGTGGATTGGTTGGCAGAACAATTCTTAGAAAAAGAAGGAATTGATTTGCGACGCAACCGCCAAGCTTTGCAGCGCTTGATCGAAGCGGCAGAAAAAGCCAAGATTGAGCTGTCGGGAGTCGGTGTCACCGAGATTAATTTGCCGTTTATCGATGCGAACGAAGACGGGCCTTTGCATCTGGAAACGCGGCTGACTCGCGGTCAATTTGAGGGGCTGTGCACTGATTTGGTGCAGCGGTTGCGGCGGCCGGTCAAACAAGCTTTGGCTGATGCAAGTTTGAGTCCTTCTCGCATTGATGAAGTTGTGCTAGTCGGCGGTTCGACTCGCATTCCTTTGGTGCAGGAAGTGGTTCGCAGTTTGATCGATCGAGAACCCAATCAAAATGTGAATCCCGATGAAGTTGTGGCGGTGGGTGCGGCAATTCAAGCGGGTATTTTGGGTGGGGATGTCCGCGATGTGCTGCTGTTGGATGTGACGCCGCTGTCGCTGGGCTTGGAAACTATCGGCGGGGTGATGAAAAAACTGATTCCTCGCAATACTACTATTCCCGTCAGGCGATCGGATATTTTTTCGACTGCTGAAAACAACCAAACTGTGGTAGAAATTCACGTGATCCAAGGGGAACGCGAATTAGGCAGAGATAATAAGTCTTTGGGACGGTTTAAACTAACTGGAATTCCGCCGGCACCGCGAGGGATTCCGCAGGTGCAAGTAGCTTTTGATATTGATGCTAACGGGATGCTGTTGGTGACTGCTTTGGACAAAACTACCGGCAGGGAACAAAGCATTACTGTGCAAGGTGCTTCGACGCTGACTCAGCAGGAAGTGAATCAAATGATTCGCGATGCGGAACAGTTTGCTCAAGCTGATAAGTTGCAGCGGGAAAAGGTAGAAAAACGCAATCGCGCTGAAGCTTTAGCTTATCAAGCTGAGCGGCAGTTGCGGGAAGTTGCGCTCGATCGCGGAATGCAGTTTGCTCAAAGAAGCCGCCAGCGAATTGAAACTTTAATTCGGGAATTGCGAGACAGTTTGGAACGCAATGATGAGCGGGGAGTTGACCAAGTTGGTTCGGATTTGCAAGATGCTCTTTACGATTTGAGCCGGGAAGTTTCCGCTTTTGCTGATGATGACGATGATGATGATTTCTTTGAGTCTGTGAAGCGGACTTTTACGGGCGACGGTACCAAGCGGCGCAGCGATGACAGCAGCTATTATACCAATGCTAAGCCGTACAGGCGATCGACTGTCGATCCAATTCCCGATCGCCCATACGATCGTTCATACGATCGAATGGGCGATCGCATGGACGATCGAATGGGCGATCGAATGGGCGATCGCAGAAGCAGTGCTAATCGCCCCACTCGCCCTTATCAAAATCAAAGCGACGATTGGGATGATGACGACGATTGGCTCTAATTAGTGGTTAGTCATTAGTCCCTAGTCATTAGTCCCTAGTTTGAAGCAGGGAAGCAGCATGACTAATGACTAATGACTAATAATTAATGACTAATGACTAATGACTAATAACTAATGACTAACTATGCAGAATTTTCGCAATTACTATCTAATTTTGGGAGTGCCCAAAGATGCTACGGCTGATGAGATAAAAAAAGCCTATCGGCGGCTGGCGAGACAGTTGCACCCTGACGTAAATCCGGGGGATAAATCGGCTGAAGATAGGTTTAAGGATATTAATGAAGCTTACGATATTCTTTCCGATATTGACAAGCGAGCTCAATACGATCAGTTTAGTAAATTCTGGAAACAAAAGGGATTTCAAGGCAAGCAAGGGGTGCGACTTCCCAATTTCAAAACTTGGGGAAACGGTAAAGCTACCCGCAAAAAACCGGCCGAAGATGTCGATTTTAGCGATTACTCCGATTTTAATAAATTTCTGGATCAAGTGCTCGGAAGGCGCCGGGAAGTGAGGATGGCGACCGCCAATGATGCACCGCGAGCAGCCTCCTATGAACCGTGGAGTACGGCTTCTAAGAGAACGAGTTATGTAGCTAATTCTAGGGAAGATAGAAGGGATGTGGACGATCGCGAAATGCGACGAGAAACAGTCGATCGCGAAATGCGACGGGATATAGTCGATCGCGAAATGCGACGGGATATAGTCGATCGCGACACCAGAAGGGATGTGGATGATCGCGAAATTCGACGGGAAGCAGTCGATCGCGAAATCAGAAGGGATATAGTCGATCGCGAACCCAGAAGAGACATTGAGGCTAGGCTAACTCTGCCTTTGGAAAGGGCTTATTCGGGCGGTACCGAGCGAATTCGTTTGGAAGATGGACGAGCGATCGAGGTAAATCTGCCTTCTGCTATGGTATCAGGCCAGCGGATTCGCTTGCGAAATCAAGGTATTGGCGGCGGAGATTTATATTTGAAAATCACGGTTTCTCCCCATCCATTTTTTCGATTGGAAATGTCGGATATTTGCTGCGAATTGCCACTGACTCCCAGCGAAGCGGTGTTGGGTGGAGATGTGGAAGTACCGACGCTGGATGGTAGGGTGAAAATGAAATTGCCACCGGGAGTAACGTCTGGAAAGCGGTTGCGGCTGGCTAACAAGGGCTATCCGACGGGAAATGGCGATCGGGGCGATCAATTGGTAGAAATTCAGGTGTTAATTCCCAAAGAAATTAGTGAGGAGGAACGGGAATTATACGAAAAGTTGCGGCAGGTTGAGTCTTTTAAACCGCGTCAGGATTTATCGGTTTAATGTAGAGTACGCAATGCGCCCGTTTAATTTTGTAGGGGCGCAATAATGCCCGCCCTACTACTAATTGTGTACGAAAAATTAGGAGATGCTTGGCTAAATTTTACTGACATATCAGATTTAGCCACTTGGCTGTAAATAGAGGATCTCAAATCCGTGGGTATAGCAATTATTCATCTCTCTCTTCTCTTTCTGTGCGCCCTCTGCGGCCTCTGCGGTTTAATAATTCCGAAACAACCGTAAACGATAGGATTTGTCGCCAGAATAGCCGATCGCACTTTCAGCAATCCTGGATCGCATAAGTAAAATTACTGTTGTGATTATTCCTGAACTAGCAGAGAATTAATAATAAGGTAATTTTCCCACAATCAGGAGCAGTCTGCAGCGATGACTCAAATGCCCCCTCAATGCAACAATCTGCAAGAGCAAGTTGACTCTTTACTGCAACTGCTGCGTCAGGAATCGTCTTTGCGACAACAAGATATCACGGCGGTACAAGCTTCTCTGAAAAAGGCAATTTCTCCTGAGTTTGAAATTGTGTTTGCTGGCGCTTTCAGTGCGGGAAAATCTATGTTAATTAATGCTTTGCTGGAGCGGGAATTGCTCTACAGTGCTGAAGGACACGCGACAGGTACGGAATGTTATATAGCCTTTGCGGAGCCGGAAAAAGAGCGCGTTGTTCTCACTTTTTTGAGCGAGTTTGAGATTAGCCAGCAAGCTTCTGTGCTTTGCCATCAGCTAGGTTTAGCTACTGAAATTAATATTAATCAAACAGATGTAGTGTCGCTGTTGTCTCAGGGATGTAACATAATTATTGAAAGGGAAGGCGGCGAAAATAAATCCGAGGTAGCCAAAAAAGCTAAGGCTTTGATGCTGCTGTTAGAAGGTTTTGAGGCCAATCGCGATCGCATCCAAACTCTCGAAAACGCCACCTACTCGATGGAACAGTTTAACTTTTCCAATCTCAAGGAAGCTGCTAGTTATGCCCGTCGCGGTAGTAACAGTGCTGTACTCAAGCGAGTTGAATATTACTGTTATCATCCCTTGCTGCAAGATGGCAATATTATTATCGATACGCCGGGAATTGATGCGCCGGTGCAGCGGGATGCAGAATTGACTTATGATAAGATTGAAAGCCCCGATACTTCGGCAGTTGTCTGCGTTTTGAAAGCGGCTTCGTCTGGGGAAATGACGACGGAAGAAACCGAGTTGATGGAAAAAACACGGGGAAATCCGGGAATTCGCGATCGGCTTTTTTACATTTTCAACCGCATTGACGAAACTTGGTACAACACGCAACTGCGACAGCGCTTAGAAAATCTGATTAATTCCGACTTTCGCGATACTGCGAGAGTTTACAAAACTAGCGGATTGTTGGGATTTTACGGGAGTTTGATTCGAGGGACAACAGGACGCGATCGCTTTGGTTTAAATACAATCTTTGCCAGCAGTCAAGGGGGAGTTTCTGGAAATGATAAATTAGATTCTGAATTGCTCGGTAATAGTGAAGAAACTCCGCAATTCGTTAGTGAATTTAATCGCTACTGTGCGAATTCCGGCAAGCTATCTCCGAGCAAATTTCGCATTTCAGTTAACAGCTACGAAACACCTAATGAAAACTACGTGCGAATTCTGGCAGAGCAAGGACAACCATTAATTGCTCAATTAATTCAAGATAGCGGGATAGAAGATTTTCGCACAGCCATCACCCGTTACCTCACAGAAGAAAAACGCCCGCAACTATTCAAAAATTTAGCTGACGACTTAGAAGACTTGTGCATTCAACTGCGGAAACATTACCAAACAATTCAGCGGAATTTGGACAGCCAGCCCCGCGAAATTGAAGCGATGAAAGCACAGGAACTTTTGCGACTCAATCAAGAATTGCAGCAAGTGGGACAGGATTTTCGGGAACATATCGCCGAAGAAGTCAATGAAATGATTATGAACAGATGCGATATTTTCGATATAGACTTTCGGCAACTGCAATCTCGGATGATCCGGCGCTTGGATGAATTGTTAGACGGATTTTCTGTTGAGGCGGCTTACGGACGCACTTTGCGGAATCATCCCCGCAATGCGACAGCACCTTTAATTGCTGTTTTAGTTGAAGCACTTTATTATTTAGCGAATCAGTTGGAAGATATTTTAGTAGAGGCTACTAAATCACTGGTGGATAATTATTTCCAGTATTTGAAAGATAGCGTTCGCAAGTCTGAATACTATCGATTACTTTATCGGTTGTTGGGGAACGACGGGGGAATTGAACAGCAGTTAGAGGAGTTATCAAAGCGGGTTTCTGATGCTTTGGTAAATGCGGCGGGCGTTGAGTGCGATCGCTACGTGCGAGAAAGTCCCCGTTTTTACGACGAAGGCACATTTTCCATTTATCAGTTCCGGGAAACATTGCAGCAAACTTCTCAAGGTTTCGACTGCGAAAATATGGTGGACGCCCAACCTGCAATTCGGCAATTATTGCGGCTAGATTTTGAGCCAAAAGTATCTAGAACTATTCGGCAAACTTTTCGCCAAACTGTCAACCAAACCCTGAAAGAGCATTTGTTGCCGCTAGCCCAAAAGCAAGCTGATGATATTTTGCAGAAATACAGTCAAGCCCGCGATTATTTGGAGCAAACTTTGGCACAGGAGGCGGAGGAAAAGATTGCTGGGAATCGGCGGCGGCAAGCTGAGAATGAGCAAAAGATTCAAGAGTACGATCGGGCGGTTTCTGGGATTAATAGTTGTTTGCAGGCGATGAAGTTGCACGAGCATTTGTTGCCTGTAATTGCACAAAATGATAGTGTTTCGGTGGATGGTGAATGATTGAAATCCGGGTGAATTATATTCACCTGGTTTCTTTATGGTGTTTATTGTGCTATAATAGCCAACAAAGAGCGACTTTAATCCTATGAACATTCGCCAAAAACTTCTAACAATAATCGAGCAACTTCCAGAGGATAAGTTAGCAACACTTCTGAACCTAGCCCTCTTCTTAAAAAGTGGAAAAGAACCTATTCAGCCGATGCTTGTATCCCAAGCTTATCAAGATTGGCTGAGTGGGGAAAATGACATTTATGACGAAATATTTGCCGATGAACTTACGACGCGGTGATGTAGTGTTGGCTCAAGTGCCAATGCCTTCTACTCAGCTAACACAGTTTAAACTGCGTCCGGCTGTGATAATTTCGGCAGATAATGTCAACCAAATTCTTGACGATGTGATGGTTGTACCTTGTACTTCTAAGACAACTCGCCCTTTGACTACCACTCAATATTTGATAACAGGAGATGAAATTGCATTAGCTGGTATTAGAGTTGAGTCGGTAGTTAGGTGCGAGTCCATTTTTACCCTCAACAAGTCAATGATTACCCGGAAACTGGGTTCCCTGTCAAATGAGGCTATAAGCCACGTTAATCGGTGTTTGATGGTAGCTTTGGAATTAGAAATAGTAGTAGATTAAATAGGACTAACGCGAGGCGGGCAAGAATATGGAAGATAAATTTGATTTGCACAACTGCGGTAATGAGGATGCTTTATCTTTTGGTAACGCAATGCTTAAAGTAGAAAAACTCAAGGAAACAGTAAATGAAGTTATGCCAGAATATGGATTAGGACAGACACTCAATAAGTCGTTAAGCCAACAGAAACTAGATATTGATGTAGGTTTAGATACTGACGAAAAACCTAATGCTTATGAAAACTGGTTTGGTAAAGGTATAGATTGTGAAATTCTCAGAGTGGGTGCTCAGGGCTGGAAGAAAGGAAAGATGAAGCTCAAACTCAATGTCACTATAGAGTTTTGCCCCGACGAACCAGAAATCGAAGAAACACCAGAAAACAACGAATCAGAAACTAGCAAACCAGAATCCCCCCTCGATGATTTGCGTCGCCAACTTCTCCCTCAAGAAAACTCACCCAGCTAATCCATCAAACATCCGCGTTAATTCGCGTTGATCTGCGGTTAAAAATCATCATGTCTAAAACCCCTAGAATCCCGATTCCCCCAGAAGTCAGAAAATATGTATTCGATCGCAATAAATACCAGTGCCAAAGCTGTGGCCAAACCAAGCTAGAAACCCAACTGACGATCGATCATATCATCCCCCTAGCGCGCGGTGGCAGCAACGACATCAGCAACTTGCAAACCCTCTGCAGCACCTGCAACCAAAAGAAAACCGACAAACTAGACCCCCGCTTCCGTCGTCACTTTGACCTGTAATATCCTCCATAACATCCGCGTTAATCGGCGGTTAAAAAATCCTACCATCGATAATACCGATAAGGATCATCCCCATTCTCAAAATCCGTCTTGTAATCCCAGTGATAAAACTCCCGACTCGAACCGTTAAACACAGATCCATCGGCCTTAAAACTAGCCCCTAAATTAGCCAAAATCTGAGCATTTGCCCTGGTTTGCCGCCAGCGAGTAAAACGCAAATAAGTCTTAGTATCAGCATTCAAACTATCCGGTTCAATCTGAGAAAAAATCGCCACACCCTTGCCAACTTTTACCCGACTTAACAAACCGTCAGCACCCCTTTCTCCCCCAGACTTAATCAACCAAGTATCATAAAAAGAGCGCGATCGCAAATCTGAGGCACTAACCCCCTTCACCTCATCCCAACTCGGAACCGCCAGCGAACCCCCAAAATCCTGCGCTTGCTGCAAACCCATGCCCAAACCCGCAACAGGCACTTGACGCGGCAAGAAAAACGCCTTCCCACCAGCATTCAAATAACCGCGCAAATCTGCATCTTTCAGATTCGCTTCTCTCCCCACAATGACCAAGCCAACATCATTAGAAAGCGAACTAGCGCGCTGATAAATTACCCCCAAACTGTCCAACTTTTGGGCATCTTCATCTCCCCCTATTAAAACCACTTTATCCGGCTTTCCAAGTACCGGAGAATTCATCCCGTAACTCACAATTTGTTGCACTAACTGCGCCGCCCCAGCATCTACAGAATAATGGTCTTCCAAATCCAACTCGTTTAAAATCAGCCGCCCTTTTCCGTAATCCAATTCCATCAGCGGCGAATAAGCTAAATCAAACTCAGATTCCAAAATTGGGCGCCAACCGCTGCGGTGCGGTTTTTCAATAGAAGCGCTACTGACACCGCCGCGATTTCCCCAGCGCCAGCCGTACCAAGGTTTATTTGCCGGACTCAAATTAGGGCCAGTTTTGATCGTATCTGGATAAGCTTCAAGCAGCGTGCTTTCCCCAACCCAATCCCGCAAATCTTCACTGTCTAAACCGCTAATTGCGGGATGGTTGCTGTCAACTGGATAAGCGCGGCGGCTGACGTGGACAGCAACCCGGAAACCCGTATTTTTCAGCCAATCCCTGCGCTGAGGAAACACAATTGCTTTGCCACCGTTTCGGACAAAATTTTCTACACTTCCCGGCAATTGTTGCCCGCTCGAAAACGCTTCCCTACCGATAATTAATAGCGATGAAACTTGCGAACCATTCCACGGTACAAGCGGATGACCTAACTGTTTTAACATTGCCGATGTTTTGCCCGCTGGGTCGAAGATTGTCAGCGTATCCTTGCTTTTGGCTTGATTGGCAAAAACCCGGAAAGCAAATGTATCAGAATGCGATCGCTCGCCCACCCGTGCCGTCAAGCGTATTTCGCCGTCAGCCTTGCTAGAAATGGTATTTGGCAAATTTACGTCAATTGGGAAAAACAGCGTCTTTGCTGACTCAATCGTCCCTTTTTGCTCGCCTTTTTTAACTTCTTTCCCCTCCACCAAAACCCGCCACTTAAACGAAAATTCTTGCGGCGCCCGCGTATCGTTAATTAACACTACTTGCTTTGCCAGTTTTCCGCCCACCAACAAATTGTGATCTTTCGCAGTAAAAACCGGGCTAGCACCAGCAATCCAAGCCAAAGTCGAGCTATTATTATTCATAATTGCCTCGCCCCCAGGATGAACAGTGTAAGCTTCGGGCTGCAAATAATTCAAAAGATTATTCGAGACTTGCTTCAAATAAACTCCCCGGCGACCAGGTTGAAATGCTCCAATATCCACCTTATTTTTGCCAGCCTCGGAAACTTCCCAACCGTGTCCGTCATTCCAAGGAATCATCCCCCCAGACATTCCAAAAGTCCGCCAACTCCGCCAAGTATTTGTACTGAATAACTGCTGCAACTTTTGAAAAGCGGGTGCAAAATCCAACTCTTTTTTAAAATGCCAGCTTTGATACTCCTGACCCTTGACAAATTGCTCGCGAATTGTATTTTTATAAGCGGCCGTTTCCAAATCGTAAGCCTGCTTGCCAAAATAAATTGCCGCAAACTCAGTCATCCAAGGTTCGCTGAGAATCGCCTGACCGAAACCTTTGCGGGCCCGCATCATCGTTGCGTGCAAAGGAGTCCCAAACTCGACTGCCATGTAGGGCCTTTCGCCGGTTTTACTCCACTCAGAAATCCACTCTTCCCGTTCTTGCAAGGGAATCATATTTAAATAAGAATTCAGCGCATAAACATCGCCGAAGTTTGCGCCTTGGTGTACCATCACAGGTCTGGTTGGGTCGGCCGATTTAATCGCAGCTATAGCGTCATTTCCTAGGGGAGTGTTCACCCGCAAACGCTCGTTTTCGGAGGAACTGATAGTTCCTTCTACTTTTCTTTTGCCGATGCGGCGCGGATTTTGGTCGTCAGCGTGGCCGAAAAAATTAGGACTTGTCGCCCACATTAATACTGATGGATGATTGCGGTAGCGACGCATTTCAGTCACCATTCGAGCTTTCCAGCGGTCGTTCCACTGGCGGTTTTTCCACTTGCCGTTCCAAGCGATAGGACTAATGTCTAAAGCGGGAGCCATAATTGGAAAACCTTTGATGTCTGCTCTTTCGGAAAATAACTCTCGGAAGTGCCACCTACCGCGTTCGTCGTGATCCCAAGGCCACATTTCTGTTATGTTAAAACCGGCTTTTACGTAGCCATCAATTAGGCTGTCAGAAACTTCTACTGTCCCGCCTTGCCAACTATCGGAGTGCAAGTTTGGTCGCAGCCGAAATTCAGTTCCATTTAAGAAAAATTTGCGCCCTTCTATCCAAAATTCGCGGAAGCCAAAAGGTTGGTCGTATTGCGTGTCTATGCCGCTGCCTTTTACTTCTAATTGCAGGGTGTAAAGGTTTGGTTGCCCGGCATCCCAAAGACGGGGATTTGGCCAATTCCACTGAACTTGTACAGTTTGAATGGGTTTAGCTTGAACCTTGGCATTTGCTGTAAATTTTTGTTCGACTTTGCCTTTTTCGTCGAGCATTTGCGCGATTAATTCAACTTGACCGTTTTGGGCAACGTCTTTGAGTTCTACATCTAATTTAACTTGCTTTTTTCTGGTGGAAGTTTGGACGAATACGTCGCTAATCAGCGGGCCTGGGGGAAGGCTCAGAAGCCTTACCTCGCCGATAATTCCCCGCGATTGCAACTTGGATTTTTCTGTGTAAATTTCTGTGGGGCCCATGATGACGGCTTTTTCCTTTTCATCGGATACTGCCACCACTAAAATAGATATGGTGTTTTGACCTGGTTTGGCTACTTTGGTAATTTCAATAGTGCCGTAGGGCCAGGGGATTTCACCGCAGTTAATGCCGTTGACAAAGATGACTGCATCGGTGCTGACTCTGGCTAAGTCGAGAAAAATTCGGCGGTTTGTCCAGTCGCCGGGAATGTCTATATTTTTCTGATACCAAGCTTTTGATAGTTGTTTACTGTTGAAGTTTTCCCAATCTTTGCCGCTGCCGCGAGTGATGATTCCGGGTACGGATTCGTTGTTTTCTTTTTGCCAGTCTCCAGGCACCGAGATGGAACCCCAATTTGGAGAGACGGGGGGGTTTTGGGGGTTGCCAACGGCAGGGACAAATTGCCAAGTTCCGTTGAGATAGATTTGGGATCGTTTGTTGTCGATCGCCCCGACGGCCCCGATGGTAAGATTGGGGAAGCCGATCGATATCGCTGAGCTGCTGGCGAAGTTGGGATTTTGCAGCGCGTAACCGACGAATCCAAAGAGGGTGGCGGCTGCGAAAAATAACCCGATAATTTTTGCCAGCTTGTGATTCACTTGCTTATTGCTCCCAGAAATTAGATAATCTAATTTGTCCCTGGATCTATGATAGCAGTTGATTCAGCACCAATCCCGCTGCCAATCTGTCTCTGGGAAGATGGCACGCGACCCACAAATGTGGTTTCGTATAGAAAAAATAAAAACTTAGTTAAAACTAAGTTTTAACGAGGTTGTTTCATCGACATAAGCAATAGTGCGATCGCGCCATCGCTACAGGTCAACAAAAATGAGTTGGTTTCAGGTCTTGGCCTCACCCATTACATCTTACAAAATTGCTCTATTTAGTGCCAGCACCGCTTTACTGCTGACAACTCTGTTACTGTTTTCCTTCCAGGCAGCTCCTGCAATCTTACTTTTGGCCGCTGCAATTGTTATCGCTTGGTATGCTGGCTTAAGTTCCGCAGAACAAAAAGTAGAAATAGAACGTAATATTTTTTCAAAAATAGTTGACACAACGGCTTGCTTGATTGTAGTTCTCGACAGCAAAGGACGGATTGTCCGGTTTAACCAAGCTTGCGAAAAAACTACAGGCTACTCGGCAGCAGAAGTGGTCAATAAATATGTTTGGGATTTATTCTTAATTCCCGAAGAAATAGAGCCTGTTAAAACAGTTTTTACCAAGCTAAAAGTAGAAAATTATAACAGCGAATATCAAAACTATTGGCGCACTAAAAGCGGCGATAAGCGCTTAATTTCTTGGTCGAATACTGTGACAATAGATGGCGAAGGCTTGGTGGAATATGTGATAGCAACTGGCATTGATATTACTGAGCGCAAAGAAGCAGAAATAGCCCTGGCTTTATCCTACACTAACCTAGAAAGCCGCGTCAAACAGCGGACAGCAGAACTGACAGTAGCTAAAGAAGCGCTGCAAGCTCAAGAAGAACGATTTCGCTGTTTAAGTTCCTGTTCGCCTGTCGGCATTTTTATGGCAGATTTTGAGGGGCGCTACACCTATGCAAACCCACGCTGTCAGGCTATTTGTGGCTTAAGTTGGACAGAACTTTTAGGAGACGGTTGGGAGAAGTGCATTCACCCGGAAGACAGCGATCGCGTATTGGCTCGATGGCTAGATTATACTCGGGAAGGTGGGGAATATGCGATCGAGTATCGCCTGCAAACACCAGAGGGGATTGTGCGCTGGATTAACGTTTGTTCCTCGCCGATGTTCTCCGACTCCGGCGAACTCATAGGATACGTGGGCACGGTGAGAGATGTCACCGAAAGACAACAAGCGCAAGCGGCTTTGGCAAACAGCGAACAGCAACTGAGAACGCTGCTAGAACATACGCCAGATATCATTATCCGCGCTGACAAAGAGCTGCGTTATATTTATGTCAATCAAGCAGTAGAAAGAAGCCAAGGAAAACCGCTTTCATTCTTCCTGGGTAAAACCAGTCAAGAAATAGGAATGCCGCCGGAACAGTGCAAGATGTGGGATGAAACCCTGCACAAAGTGTTAGAAACAGGTCAAAAAGAAATTATCGAATTTGAGGCTTTCTCAATCAACGGTATCCGAAGTTATCAATCCCACGTAGTTCCCGAATTGGATAAAAATGGCGTACCAGAATCAGCCTTAATTGTCGCCCGCGATCTCACAGAAATAAAAGTTGCGGAAACTCAAAGATTGCAGTTAACAATCGAGCAAACAGCAAGGGAAAAAGCGGAAATAGAACAGCAGCGCTCGGCATTTTTAGCAGAAGTCAGCAAAATGCTGGCTGATGCGTTTGACGGGGAAACCGTGCTGCAAAAGGTAGCAGAATTAGCAATAAATTCGATCGCAGACGGGTGCTGCATTCATTTGACCGAAACCGACTCAAAAGTGCGTCTAGTCGCTGTGGCTCACGCAGAACCCTCCACGGTTGATACTATTAATAACTTGAGAATTCGCAGTTCGATCGCGGACAATGCTGTTAACGGCTATCCGCTGGTAATCCGCACCGGAACATCCGAACTAATTGCCGACGTGGATGAGGAAATTTTAGCAGCAGGAGCCGAAAATGCAGCAGAATTGGAAATATTGCGATCGCTCAATATCGGCTCTCACGCTTGCGTACCGCTGAAGGCCCGCGGGCGGGTAATGGGTTCCATCACTTGCTTTACCTCGAAGTTGGGCCGCCGCTACAGTGCAGAAGACATGGCAATGCTAGAAGATTTAGCATACCGCGTGGCGATCGCCCTAGACAACGCCAGACTTTACGCAGAAGCGCAGCAAGCACTATCTCAAACATCCGAATCCTTCGCCTTAATTGACTCGCTATTAGAAGCATCTCCCCTAGCGATTTGTTTTCTCGATCGCGAAATGCGTTTCATCCGTATCAATCAAGTTTTAGCCGAACTCCACGGTTTGCCCGCCGAACAGCATATTGGTAAAGACTTCCGCCAATTGTTGCCAGAAGGTGCCACCAAATTTGCGCCAATAATTCAGCAAGTTTTAGAAACCGGCCAGCCTGTTTTAAACCTAGAAATTAGCGGCGAACCTCCAGGAAAACCAGGCTATTTCGGCTACTGGCTCGCCAACTACTACCCGGTGAAAAATGAAAGAGAAGAAATAATCGGAGTAGGCCTAATTATCACAGATATTACCGCAGCAAAACAAACAGAATTAGCTTTGCGGGAAAGCGAAATGCGCTTCCGCAGCGTGGTAGAATCTAACATGATCGGCATCGGTTTCTGGGATGCCAGCGGCGAAGTTACCGACGCTAACGACGCTTTTCTGGAAATGATCGGATATACGAGGGAAGACTTAGTTTCGGGACAGATCCGCTGGCTCGAACTCACGGCGCCGGAAGATCGAGAACTCGATCGCATCGCCTTCGCGCAAGTCGAAGCAGAAGGAAGCTGCGCGCCTTTTGAAAAAGAATATCTCCGCAAAGACGGCACGCGCTTCCCAGTTTTAGTCGGCGGCGGAAAGTTCCAAGGATGCACAGACAAAGGAGCATTCTTCGTACTCGATATCACCGATCGCAAACAAGCGCAAAACCAACTTCGAGAAAACGAAATACGCATTCGCCGCCAACTAGCAGAACTCGATTTAGTTTACAAGACTACACCAGTCGGGCTGTGCTTTGTCGATACCAATTTGCGCTACATCCGCATCAACGAATGCCTCGCTGCGATCGACGGCAAATCGATCGCAGATTACATCGGGCATACCGTGAGAGAAGTAATTCCCGAAATGGCCGATATGCTAGAGCCGATTTATCGCCAAGTCCTGGCGACGCAAACCCCCGTGATCGACTTGGAAGTTAAGGCCCAAACCAAGCAACAGCCGGGAGTTTTGCGCGATTGGCAAATCAGCTTTTACCCAGTGAGCGATGAATCAGGAACACTGCTGGGAGTTAGCACGGTGGTTGCCGAAATCACCGATCGCAAAGAAGCAAAACGGGTAATACAGCAAAGCGAAGGCATATTCCGGCGGCTGTTCGAGTCAAATATTTTCGGAGTCGCGATCGGCGATTTTAGCGGCCGCATCGCCTACGCCAACCAATCCCTGCTCAGCATGGTCGGCTACACCCGCTCAGACTTGCTCTCGGGTCAAATGCGGTGGGACAGAATGACCCCCCCCGAATACCTGCACCTAGACGCCCTGGCGGCCGGGGAACTGCGGGCTAAGGGAGTCGCAACTCCTTTCAAGAAAGAGTACATCCGCAAAGATGGCAGCCGCGTGCCGCTTCTGATGGGGGGAACCACTCTGTGCCCGGACAACGGCGAACCAGAGACGATCGTCGCATTCTTCATAGACTTGACCGAGATCTCGCGGGTGGAAGCAGAACTCAAAAACAATCAAGAACGGCTGCAAATCGCTCAGCAAGCAGGCAAAATCGGAACTTTTGAATGGAACATCCAAACCGGGGAGATCGCGTGTACGCCGGAGTTAGAGGCTTTGTACGGGCTGTCGGCCGGTGGTATCGACAGCTATCAAAGTTGGGTGGAAATGGTGCATCCAGACGATCGCGCTTTGACTCAACAGCAGGTAAAAGCTGTGGCGGTGTCCGGGGAGGAATTAAACATTGAGTTCCGCATCTGCCGCCCGGACAAAAGCGTGGGCTGGATTGCTTGCAGGGCGAAGGTGTTTCAGGACGATCAAGGTTTGCCTTTGCGGATGATCGGGGTGAACGTCGATATCAGCGATCGCAAACAAGCAGAAGCAGCGCGATCGCACATCCATCAAACTTTAGAAGCCTTGATTCAGGCTTGTCCCCTAGCAATTACCCTTTTGGACTGCGACGACGGCACTGTGAAAATGTGGAACCCAGCCGCAGAGAGGATTTTTGGCTGGCATGAATCAGAAGCGGTAGGTCAATTTGTGCCCTGCGTTCCCGCAGACAAGCGGGAGGAATTCATGGCGAATTTGAAAGGAATTCGCGAAGGAAACGCGATCGCCGGCATGGAAACCCACCGCCAAAGGAAAGACGGCAGCTCGATCGACATCAGTTTGTGGGCAACTCCAGTCCGCGACAGCAACGGCAACATCAACTGTATGTCGATCATCGCCGACATCAGCGATCGCAAGCAAATCGAGGCGCAACGCGGTCAGTTGCTCGATCGCGAACAGGCCGCGCGGGCCGAAGCAGAAGCTATCAGCCGCCGGAAAGACGAGTTTCTAGACTCTCTTTCCCACGAATTGCGAACGCCTATAAATGTGATTCAGGGGTGGGCACAGATCCTGCGCGCCCACCCCTACAACCAAGATAAATTAGCTTCGGGTTTGGAAGCCATCGAGCGTCAGTCGAAGGTGCAGATCCAGCTAGTGGAAGATTTGCTCGACGTTTCCCGGATTATTCAAGGCAAGCTGACTTTGAAACCCGGCTGGTTCTACATGGTAAGGACGATCGAGGCGGCTCATAATTCAGTTCGTTTGGCAGCCGAGGCCAAGTCTGTCACCGTTTCGTTAGAACTTGACCCTGCAGTCGGGTTGATGTGGGGGGACGCCCAGAGGTTGCAGCAGGTAGTGTGGAATTTGCTGACTAACGCCGTGAAGTTTACGCCTTCGGGGGGAAATGTCGAACTGCGCTTGTCTGCGGTGGCTGTTAGCGATTCCTCATCACCCAATTACGTGCAAATTACTGTCAGCGATACCGGAAAGGGCATTCCTGCTGAGTTTCTGCCCTACGTGTTCGATCGCTTCCGACAAGCAGACGCCTCGAAAACTAAGGCTGAGGGCGGTTTGGGACTGGGATTGGCGATCGTCGAGCACTTGGTGCAACTCCACGGGGGTACTGTGACTGCGGAAAGTCCCGGCCAAGACCAGGGTGCGACATTTACGGTGACACTGCCACTCAAACAGCCTCGGAGTAAGCAGCCGCAGTTGAGAGGAGAAACGAAATCCAATCCAAGGCCTCCGGGTATGTTGGCTGGTTTAAAGGTGTTGGTAGTTGACGACGAACCCGACAACCGCGAGTTTTTGATGGTTGCCCTCGAACAGTGCGGGGCGACTGCGACTGCGGCTGCAACGGCTGCGGAGGCGATCGACATTTTACAGCAGTCGCCGCCGGATATTTTAGTTAGTGATATCGGTATGCCCGTTGAGGACGGCTACTGGCTGATCAGCAAAGTGCGATCGTCCGAATCCGACAAAATCAAGCGTTTGCCGGCGGTGGCGCTGACAGCTTATGCTAGCGAAGAAGACCGCGATCAGGCGATCGCCACTGGTTACAACGAACATTTAACAAAGCCGATCGAACCCGCTCACTTCGCCACCGTTTTAGCCAAGTTAACAAATTTGCATTAGGGCGATCGGGCATGACTTTAAACTTTGATATCCTATCCGGTCAATTACCCTAATAAAAAATGTTTGTAAGCTGTTGTGGTATTTAAATTGTCTGTCAAAAAACAATCCAACAAGGAGTGGGGTGGGCGTCCCGCCCGCCCTGAATATGCAATTTAAATGCGCGACAGCTTAGTTAGTAATGAGTGTTGGGTTGAGGAACAAAACCCAACACTCATTAATTGGATATTTGGTTTCCTTCGAGGGCATTGGTGTCAACTTAACGTTGTAAAACTCTAGTTCGGCAGGGGTTTTAACCCCTGCCTCAAAGCTAAAGTCCTCCTAGCGAAGACTGATATCATTTCCGGTTACACTCATACATGATGTTGACTGTTGACTGTTGACTGTTGACGCCGTGAACAGTGAACAGTGAACCGTCAACAGTGAACTCGAATTTACTATTCCGATGCTAACGGATTGGATATGATATCAAATCCGTTGGTATCATAATTCTTCATCTCTCTGTTCTCTTCCTCCGTGTTCTCTGCGTCCTCTGCGGTTTAATCCTTCCCAAACAACCATAAATGATATGAAAATAAATTTTTAAACTCATTTAAAACTCATTAGTTATCGATATGAAGACTTTAGCTAAAATCCCTGTGTAATTCATGCCCTTGCGGACGGGCTGACTGGTAGATTATCAGCTTAAATCGAAACCAATGGGCAATCAAGTTTCCCTACAATTAATCCGGCAATTGTTACATCTTTCATCGAGAAAAATTGATAATTATGGGGTAGGGAAACGGCCTTGGCGTGTCCGACCTTGCCTATCATAAGTAGTGCAACCGGAATTTATATCATAGAAGCAAAATTTCGCATCCGCGTCCAATCTTCGCTAGTAGTTGGCTATATTGAAGTAGGCGAAAAATTTCACAGTTTTTAGGGCGCGCCAATTGCCGGGAAAATCACGCTACAGCAGTTAAAATACGATTATCAGCGCAATTGGTTTACACCCATGCCCATTTATCGCTTCAACCGCCTAACCGCCAAATTTTTTAGCAAGCTGCCGCTGCGAACGGTTCTGATTGTGCCGTTTGTTTTGCAAACGGTAAGTGTAGTTGGGCTAGTGGGCTATCTTTCTTTCAAAAGTGGTCAGGAATCAGTCGAGGATGTAGCGCATCAGTTAATCGAACAAGTAGGAGAGCGGATTAGCGATCGCCTCACCGATAATAATGGACTGTCGGCAATCAATACCTTTCTGGCTGGGCTGCAATTCTCGGCTTCAGGACAAACTTTTATTATGGATCGATCGGGCAATCTGATTGCCGCATCCACAGTAGAAACACCGTTGGTGACGCCAGCAAAAAAGCAACCGACGCCATTGCTAGCCACCAACAGCAATGATGCCCGAACGCGAGATATTGCTCGACAACTCGCCAACCGATTTGGCAACCTCCGCACGCTGCAAACAACCGAGAAATTGACCCTGGCGAGCAAGGGCGATAGGCAGTTTGTCCGCGTCACTCCCTATCGAGATGTCCGTGGTTTGGATTGGTTAATTGTGGTGGTGGTGCCAGAGTCTGATTTGATGGCTCCGATTCAAGCAAATACGCGCAATACATTGTGGTTATTGGCCGGTACACTGCCGCTGGCGATCGCGATCGGATTGTTGACTTCCCGTTGGGTGACAAAGCCAATTATGCGCTTGAATACCGCTGCCAAAAATGTTGCCAAAGGAGAATGGGATCGACCTTTAGAAATTAAACGCTTGGATGAAGTCGGAGAACTCGCCAATTCCTTCAATCTTATGGCAGCGCAACTGCAACAGGCTTTTGCAGACCAAAAATCTTTAAATGAAGCTTTAGCGCACAGCGAGAGCCAACTCCAGCAATTTATCGAAGCCATACCCGCAGGAGTATCTATCCACGATGCCTCGGGTAAAGTCGTGTACTTTAACGAAACTGCCAAGCATTGGCTCGGTGTAGAAACTATCCCCGATGCGACCTTAGAAGAAGCAGTAGAAGTTTATCAAATGTACCGCCAAAACCAGCCGTATCCAATTGAAGAACTGCCTGCATTCCGAGCACTGCGCGGCGAAACGGTATTCCTTGAAGATATAGAACTTTATCGAGATGGGAAATTTATTCCTTTTGAGGTGCGCGCCACACCCATTTTCGACGAAGACGGAAACATTATTTATGCCATCATTGCTTTTTCTAACATCGCACAGCGCAAACAATATGAAAAAATATTAACTGACTACAATCGCACTTTAGAAGCCGAAGTTGCCGAACGTACCTGCGCCTTAGCTCGTGCTAGCGAACTATTACAATATGAAATAGCCGATCGCAAATTGCTCGAACAAAAACTTTACACTTCTGCCGAGCAAGTTGTAAAAATATTTGCGTCGATAACCGATGTTGTCTTGATTTTTAACCAAACCGAAAAAAGCATTCAAATTATACCTACAAAGGGTATTTCTCAATACAACTATGAGACGAATCAGATCGACTCCATCATCGAACAATTATTTCACGAGGAAAGGGAGGAGATTTATTTCGCTCAAGTTCAACAGGCATTGGAAACCCAACAAACTATTAGTTTCGATTACAGTCTGCGGATTAATAACAAAGAAGTTTGGTTTGCTGCTAAAATTTCGCCGCTGTCCGATAGCTCCGCTGTTTGGGTAGCCCGCGACATTAGCGATCGCCAGTTTGCCGAATCTCGACTGCTGGAAGCCCAAAAAATTGCCCGTATTGGCAGTTGGGAACACGATATCGCCACAGCAACAACCACTTGGAGTGAAGAACTCTATCGCATTTACGAGCTCGATCCTACTCAAAAACCGCTGCCAACCGAACAATTAATCGAGCGTTTTCATCCAGAAGATCGATCGCGCTATCTGACAATGGTGCGCGAGCAAGCTATGTCGGGACAAAGCTTTGAAATTGATTTGCGGCTGATGCGAAGAGATGGCTCGCTCAGTTACATTGAAGTCAGAGGGAAACCGGTTTATGATAAAAAAGGGCAGTTGATCCGTTTGTTCGGCACTGTTTTGGATATTAGCGATCGCAAACAAGCCGAGTCAGCTTTGCGAGAAAGCGCGCAGGGAGAACAAGCCATCGCCCGATCGATCGAGCGCATCCGTCAATCCTTAGATATTGACACAATATTCAAAACCACAACCTCTGAACTGCGACAAACCCTAAAATGCGATCGTGTCGGTATCTATCGCTTTAATCCTGATTGGAGCGGGGAATTTGTTGCCGAATCAATGGCTCCCGGCTGGATATCTCTGATCCAAGAAACCGACGATTGTAATGTGCCAAACACTCTCGTCGAACACTCTCGCTGTACCGTGAAAACTATGCAAGCCGGCGGTACACCAGTGCTGGATACCTATCTACAAAAAAATCAAGGCGGTATGTACGCTAGAGGCGTTCCTTACCGCATAATTGAAGACATATACAGCGCTGAGTTGAGTCCTTGTTACCTAGAACTGTTAAAACAATTTCAAGCTAGAGCCTACGTTATTTTTCCCATATTTTGCGGCAGTCAACTTTGGGGTTTGCTCGCCAGCTATCAAAATTCTGGATCCCGCACTTGGCGCGAAGCTGAAATCAATATTGGGCTGCAAATTAGCACTCAACTGGGAGTTGCCTTACAACAAGCTCAATTGCTCGAAGCGACTCAACAGCAAGCAGTACAGCTTCAACAAGCCGCGTGGGCCGCAGAAGCCGCCAACCTTGCCAAAAGCACTTTCCTGGCAAATATGAGCCACGAACTTCGCACCCCGCTAAACGCAATTCTGGGATTCTCGCAATTGATGCAGCGTTCGACCAACCTCAATCGCGAACAACAGGAAAATATCCGCATTATCAACCGCAGCGGAGAACACTTGCTCGCTCTAATCAATCAAATATTAGATTTAGCGAAAATAGAGGCGGGACGCATGACAATCAACCCAACAGACTTTCAATTAAGGAGCCTGTTGAACGATTTGGAAGAGATGTTTCAACTCCAGGCAATGGAGCAACAATTGCAGTTAATATTTGACTGCTCTAGCGAAGTCCCCGAATACGTGCAAACCGATCAACTTAAGTTGCGCCAAGTCTTAATCAATCTCCTCTCTAACGCCATTAAGTTTACGAAAGAAGGAGAAATTAGGGTAAGAGTAAGTGCGGTTAGGGAGGGGGAAGCTCAGCAATTACCAATCAGTAATTACCAATTACATTTTGAAATAGAAGACACTGGCTCCGGCATAGCTGCTGATGAGTTAGATAAACTTTTTCAAACCTTTGTGCAAACCAAAACAGGAACAAAATCTCAGCAAGGAACAGGCTTGGGACTGGCTATCAGCCAACAGTTTGTCAACCTGATGGGCGGCCTGATTACTGTACGCAGTGAAGTAGGACGCGGCACCACCTTCGCGTTTGATATTCCCGTCAGCGCCGTTGATGCCCCGGCGACTCAACCCGTAGAGCCACCGCGTCGGGTGATAGCGCTGGAAGGCAACCAGCCGCGCTATCGTATTTTGATTGTGGACGATCGATCGGACAACCGCCAACTGCTGATCAAACTCCTCGCTGCCTTTAACTTTGAACTCCAAGAAGCCACCAACGGCATAGAAGCTATTGAAATGTGCTCGAGTTTTGAGCCACACTTAATTTTTATGGATATGTGGATGCCCCTGATGGATGGAGATGAAGCGACCAAACGCATTAAAGCCACCGTTAAAGGTCAAGCTACGGCAATTATTGCCGTGAGTGCCGGTAACGCCGAGGAAGCGCAAACCGTTACTGTATCAGATGATTGCGATGACTTTATCCACAAACCCTTTCGAGATACAGAAATTTTTGCCACCCTGCACAAACATCTGGGAGTGCGTTACATTTACGGTGAACCGGAGAGTGTGCCCGAGTCAACTCAAATCGAGGCTCCAACTCCAGAGAGTCTGGCAGCTTTACCCGCAGATTGGCTGGCAGCTTTAGAGAAAGCCACAATTGAGTGCGATTTAGAGTTAATTCTGATCCAAATTGAGCAAATTCGCGATCGCAATGACGCTTTAGCAAGCGCTCTAGCCGCATTGGCTAACGAGTTTCAGTTCAATCAAATACTAGCTCTCATCCATCCCGAACCAAAATAATAAGGATATGAGATAGGTTTGTAGTGAGTACGATCGCCCGAGGGGGTTTTATGAGGGCGATGGTACTCACTACAAACCTATAAAGGTTATTTTACGGAACTAAATATGAATTCCGAACCAACTCCCGCCTTAAAAGGGAATATTTTAATTGTTGATGATATTCCGGCTAATTTGCAACTTTTAGCTCAAATACTCTCGCAGCAAGGGTACAAAACACGCACCGCACCCGACGGCAAACTAGCGCTGCGGTCGATCGAGTTAACTCCTCCTGACTTGATTTTGCTCGACATCATGATGCCCGGTATGGACGGCTACAAAGTCTGCCAAGCATTGAAAGCTTCTCCCACAACCAAAGATATTCCAGTTATTTTTATCAGTGCTTTAAATGAAGTGTTTGATAAAGTCAAAGCCTTTGAAGTTGGTGGTATAGATTATATCACAAAACCGTTTCACGAACAAGAAGTTTTGGCCCGCGTCTCAAATCAACTCGTGCAGCGCCAGTTGTTCCAACAAACACAATCCTACGCCCAGCAACTCGAACAAACCGTAACTGAACTAAAGAAAACTCAAGCTCAGTTAATACAGAAGGAAAAAATGGCTTCTTTAGGTCAGCTAGCGGCAGGAATTGCTCACGAAATCAACAATCCCGTCAGCTTTATCTACGGTAATATTGCTCTAGCGGCGGAGTATGCGCGAGATTTGCTTCGCCTCGTTGAATTGTACCGACATTACTACCCCCACCCCGTTGCAGAAATTATCGGCGAATTGGATGAGATTCAACCCGAATTCATCGCAGAGGATTATCCAAAACTGCTGAATTCGATGACAGAGGGTGCTTCTCGGATTAGCGAGATTGTAATGTCTTTGCGGAAATTCACCCGCCTTGGCGAACAAAAGTACAAGCCAGTGGATATTCATGAAGGCATTGACAATACTTTAGTTATTTTGCAGCACCGGTTGAAGGGAGCAAACAAAGCTGGCGAGATAGAGGTTATTAAACACTACAGCCAACTGCCAAGAGTCACCTGTTACGCCAGTGAGTTAAATCAGGTGTTCATGAACCTGCTAACTAATGCTATTGATGCCCTGGAAACTCAACCGTCTCCCCGAAAAATTACCATCAGCACTTCAGTAAGTTCTGAGTCAGAATCGGCCCTGCACAATCAAGACTCCAAATTAGCCGCTCAAAACTATAAATCCGTTGTTATTCACATTGCCGATAACGGTTGTGGGATGAGTGAGGAAGTGCGCCACCAGATATTTGACCCATTTTTTACTACGAAGCCTGTAGGTCGCGGTACTGGATTAGGGTTGGCAATCAGTCACGATATTGTAGTGGAAAAACATCGAGGTAAAATCAGTTGTATTTCTGATCCGGGCCGAGGAACAGAGTTAATTTTGCAGATTCCGATATGTGTTAAATCTTAATAAATTTTAACCTTTTAAAATTTAATCAGACCCAGAGAATATATCACATAGATTGTACGCGAGCATCTGTAGGGAAACGGCATTAAGCTGTCGCGGCACGGAAATTATGGACACGGCAATGGCTATTGGTGTTCCCTTAAGGTAAAACCGATATTCCGTCAGTCCGTCAGGGGTTGAAACCCCTGCCTCAAAGCGAAAGTCCTCGCTTCCGAGGACTAATAAATTATTCAGTCCTCTTTTAGAGGACTTTCGCTATTAGACAGGGAATTCATTCCCTGGCAGAGTGCCGGGTGAGCGGTATTTACTTTAAATCCAGCAATCCGCTAGTTTTTAGCTTGGGATTAAACCGGATTTCTTCAGTTACGCCGCGAGCTTTCAACAGCGAGAAAATTTCATTTTCCACGCGCCGCGCTACATTTTTCAACAATTTATCTTTGGCAATTTCATCGGCAAAGATACCTTCATAATTTGCTACTTCTTCGGTAGTCATCACAGTTTTGGTGTCGATGGGATCGTTCCACTTGGCAGCATCGGCACCGTTACCCTGGGGTTGGGAACCGTTTTCGGCAATCCAACTTTCTCTAATGCTTTCTAGGATAGTGCGGCTGGGCTTGTCAATAGTTTGGAGTTTCAGCCAGTAGCAATATTGGGTTTGGCGTACCAAATGCTGTTTGAGGCTGAGGTAAATGTCGCGAGAATAGCCGACAAATTGCAGGACTTTCTCGCTGTCAAAAATCGCGTAAACGCCGATTTTTCCCTGAACAAAATCGGGCAATTTCCCCTCGGAGTCTATGTATGGAATGAATTCTAAGCTGGCGAGAGATTGAATGTCTTCTGTCATCCGATTTTAGATTTTAGATTTTAGATTTTAGATTTAACCACAGATTAACCAGCCTTTACCTAACTCTTAAAAACTCGATAAACGGCACAGAGGCGGCTGGGTTTAAATATTTTGGCTTGGAACATGAAATTAGGCGGGACGTTGACAATCGCAAAATCGCTCGATTGATGATACTTTTCAAATTCCGCAGGCATTCCCTTCGGCGTCTCGCTGCTGTAAGGGACTGGCTGAAAAAGTAACTCGGTAAACTCAAGGCGCGAGCATTGCAATTGTAGCGCTACTTGTTGGAGAAAGCTTTCATTGGTTAATAAACCGAACAGTGCAGTTTTAGCATCGGGTTCGAGGACAAAACTGCTATCGTAGCTTTCAATAATCTTAAGACCCATTTTCTGTAGACTCCTGACAGACGGCGGTGAATGGTTATTGGTTAAAGGTTGAGCGATCGACTTAATCCTGAATTTTACCTGAGATTGACCGTTTTGAAGGCCGAAGGTATTCGGCAGGAGGTCAATCGATTTTAGATTTTAGATTTTAGATTGAAGAATTGAAGCATTGACCCCACGGATAAATTCGGGGGCGTGTTTATCGGATACAGGTTTTTTATTTCTTCACGGATGAATCCGGGGGCTTGTATCCTGGATGCTTTCGGTCAATAAAAATACCACAATCAGGAAAATTTGACAAATAGGCCTGATTTATTTGCCGATCGCTTTTATCATGTCGGTATCGCCATCTATCCGACTACGACTAAAAGGCTATGCAGAAGATTGAAAAAGCATCATTCCCAGCTTTGAGAAGTGCCCCGAACCAGCCGGACTGGCTAGAATGGGTAGAATACGCCTCTGTTGCTGGTTCAGCTATTGGCACGATTGCTGCAGGATTGTCGGGCCAAATTGTCTACGCTGCCGCCCCCTTAACCGCAGCACTCTCGCTAAATCTCGCCAATCGCCAGCGTTTCGAGCAACAAATGCAACAAAAGGCAAATTCTGCGATTACGGACGTACAGGCCGCAGTAGAACGTCGATCGCAGCAAGTTCAGATACTACCTGGAGAACCTGCGGAACTCTACACCGCCGTCTCCGACTTGCAGCAGAAACTCCTCGGCTTGGAATCCGGCGTCATCGCCGAAGTACAAGCTGCCGTAGCCTCCCTCGAACGCCAAGCCCAGGCGCTGCCTGCAGATTCTCAGGATTTCACCACGCAACTGTCGGATTTGCAGCAGAAAGTCCGCCTTTTGGAAAATAGCGCCCTCAGAGAGCATGATTGGGAAAATGTCAACGTCCGATTTTTATTGATGGGCGAAAAGTTAACTGAAGTTAAAACTATTACGGCTCAGTTGCAGGAGCGATCGAACGAAGTAGACTTCGATACAATCCAAGGTTCTCTCAAGCAATTACAGGATTTGCTCGATCGACCCACAATAGACACAGGGATGCTACAAACCGAAATTCAGCATTTGCAGCAGCAAGTGTCCGAGTTGCAGAGGCAAAATCAAGAAATTGTCAAGCCTTATTTGCAGCGTCTGACTCGCGCCGTGAAGAAACTATCACCAAATTAGTCTTACTTATTCGTTTTTCGTAGGGTGCTGCGCGGGCACCTTTCGGGATTTTTTCGTAGGGTGCGCCGGGCCGCGCACCTTACCAATTACCCATTACCCGTTACTAAATTTTTGCCAAGCTTGCCAGAAAACATAAATCGATAACACTGCCAAGAGCGATCGAAAAGCTAAACTAACAATGCGATCGGGCAATCTCGGCAAAAACCGCGTGCTCACCTGCGCGCCCAACAAACCGCCGCCGCCAAGAATTAACCCCACAACCCACAAAACATTCCCGCGCGCCGCGTGTCCCGCCGTCGCCGAAATTGCCGTGATGACTATGACTCCCAAGCTGGTTTGAATTGCGGTTTTAATGCTTTCTCCTAACAGCAAAATTTGCAGGGGAACCATAATTACGCCGCCCCCTACGCCGAACAAACCCGCTAATAAACCCGCCGCACTGCCCGTAGCAATTTTAGCAAAAGTTGGATGGAATAAAATATTTGAATTATTGGGTAATTCGTGATTGGTAATTGGTAATTGAGCCTTGTCTCCTTGTCCCGCTTCTCCTCTTAGTTCCTCTTGTTCTGCTTCCGCTTTCTTCTTAGCTGTCAGGTGCTTGCGAACTTCAATCAAATAAATATTGAGCCACAGCAACAACCCAAAAGTAAGTAACAGCAAGTAAGGCGGAAATATCCCCGCCAAATAAGCACCGATTTGTGCGGTAATGACGGCTGGAAATCCGATGCCTGCGACTTGGCTCAAGCTGAGGTAGCCCATGCGCCAATTCTGGATACTGCCAGAAATAGCTGTAATGACGATCGACAAACCGCTAGTAGCAACCGCTTGTACCGGGGCGTACTTGAGAGCAACCAACAAAGGTACGAGCACCGTACCGCCACCGATACCCAAAAATCCAGCTAGAATTCCGGCAAAAATTCCTGCAGCACCGAGAATCAATAATTCAGTGATAGTCATTAGTTATTAATCAACAGTTAACAGTTAACAGTCAACAGTCAACAGTCAACAGTCAACAGTTAACAGTTAACAATCAAATTTTAAGAATCATTAGTCGTGCCGTCCGGCATAATTGCCCGCCTCAAATCTGCATCGCGGAAGTTAGTTCGATTGAGATTAGCGTCAATCAAAACCGCTTCCAACAAAACAGCCCCGCTAAAATTAGACCAGCACAGCTTGGCACGGTACAAATTAGCACCGCTCAAATTAGCTTTTGCTAGCGTTGACCAACTCACATTAGCCACTCTCAAATTAGCATTGCTCAGATTAGCTTCGCTCAGATTAGCTCCAATCATCGTTACTTGGCGCAAGTCTGCACCAGTCAGGTTAGCCCCGCTGAGCATCGCCCCGCTAAGAATTGCCTGATTCAGATTAGCTCTTTCTAAAAGCGACTGGCTAAGAATGGCATTTGTCAGGTTTACCGCTTTGAGAGTTGACCAACTCAAATTTGCCTTCATCAAATTAATGCGAATCATGCTAGCGTCGGTTAAGTTGGCCGCAAACAAATTCGCTTCGGTAAAGTTGGCTTCGGTCAAATTAGCTTCGGTCAAATTAGCCTTGGTCATGTTGACTTCTCTGGCCATTGAGCCGCGCAGGTTGGCTCCCATCAGGTTAGCCCCGCTGAGATTGGCGCGGCTCAAATCGGTACCGATGAGATTTGCTTCGCTGAGGTTGGCTTCTGTCAAGTCCACCCCTGCCAATTTCACCTCGCGCAAGTTCGTTCCCGTCAGGTTAGCGCCTTTGAGGTTTGCGTCTTGGAAATTCGCTCTGGTAAAGTTAGCCTCGCTGAGGTTTACCCCTTTTAAGTCGGCCCCGACGAGGTTAATCTCTCGAAAATTTCTTTCTCCGGCCGCATATTGCCTCAGAATTCGATCGGCCTCCATGTCATTCGCCTCGCAATTTTTTTAAACGTTAGAGTGATGGGTGTTACCACATCATCCCAGATAACCACGGTATTCACTCTGCACGCTGTAGTATCTGTAGAATCTTTGCATTGCTTTCCGGACACTCCTGTGCCACTGCCTCCTAAAAGGTCTGACAAATATCAAAGCTTCTGAGAAAATCAACAATAGGGTAAAACTCTCGGCGCTCGGCACTGAGTCAGTCGATTTTAGATTTTAGATTTTAGATTTGCTCCACAGATTCATCTGGGAGCCGGAACTTTGGTCTAAAATTATGGGCTCACCACGACGATTATCGGAAACTTGTATTCGTTTTTGGGCGAGCTGGCAGTTGACAACGGACAACGGTCAACTGTCAACAGTCAACGGTCAACTGTCAACAGACAAAGGAAATTTTAAAATGCCTGAAAATTTGAGAAGCCAAGCTGTGACTGGGGGCGTGCAGCGCGCGCCCAACCGAGCAATGCTGCGGGCAGTCGGTTTTGGTGACGGCGATTTCACTAAGCCGATTGTGGGGATTGCCAACGGGTACAGCACGATTACGCCCTGCAATATGGGATTGAACGAGCTCGCTTTGCGGGCCACTGCGGGTGCAAGGGAAGCTGGGGCGATGCCGCAGATGTTCGGTACGATTACTATCAGCGACGGGATCTCGATGGGAACTCAAGGGATGAAATATTCTCTGGTGTCGAGAGATGTAATTGCTGATTCCATCGAAACTGTTTGCAACGGCCAAAGTATGGACGGGGTGCTGGCTGTCGGCGGTTGCGATAAAAATATGCCGGGGGCGATGATTGCGATCGCCCGCATGAACATTCCTGCTATTTTTGTTTACGGCGGCACGATCAAACCGGGACACCACAACGGACAGGATTTAACCGTTGTCAGCGCTTTTGAAGCAGTCGGTCAATTCAGCGCGGGCAAAATTGACCAAACAGAACTCAATGCAGTGGAACAGAATGCTTGTCCGGGTGCGGGTTCTTGTGGCGGAATGTTCACAGCAAATACCATGTCGAGTGCTTTTGAAGCAATGGGCATGAGTTTGCCTTATTCTTCGACAATGGCTGCTGAGGATGCCGAAAAAGCTGACAGCGCTGCCGAATCTGCAAAAGTGGTGGTGGAAGCGATCCGCAAACAGTTGTTACCGAGCCAAATTTTGACTCGCAAGGCCTTTGAAAATGCGATCGCGGTAATCATGGCAATCGGCGGTTCAACCAATGCTGTGCTGCATTTATTAGCCATTTCCAACGCGATCGGCGTTGAGTTGTCCCTCGACGATTTTGAAACTATTCGAGCGAAAGTGCCCGTGCTGTGCGACCTCAAACCCAGCGGCAAATACGTAGCAACCGATTTGCACAATGCCGGCGGCATTCCCCAAGTAATGAAAATCCTGCTAGAACAGGGTTTGCTGCACGGAGACGCGCTGACTATTACCGGTCAAACTCTTGCGGAAGTGTTAGCAGATATTCCAGCCGAACCCCGCACCGACCAAGATGTCATCCGCCCTTGGAACAACCCGATTTACGCCCAAGGACATTTAGCAATTCTCAGGGGAAATCTGGCAACAGAAGGAGCCGTTGCTAAAATTACTGGCGTTAAAAAAGCGCAAATTACTGGCCCAGCGCGGGTATTTGAATCTGAAGAAAATTGTTTGGAGGCAATTTTAGCGGGCAAAATTCAAGCCGGAGATGTGATTGTCGTCCGCTACGAAGGGCCCAAAGGCGGGCCGGGAATGCGCGAAATGTTAGCACCAACTTCGGCAATTATTGGCGCCGGTTTGGGGGATTCTGTAGGGTTAATTACTGACGGCCGCTTCTCTGGCGGAACTTACGGCATGGTTGTCGGGCACGTGGCACCCGAAGCGCAAGTTGGCGGGACAATTGCTTTGGTACAAGAGGGCGATTCAATTACGATTGATGCCCAAAATCGCTTGTTGCAGCTCAATGTTTCTGATGCAGAATTGGAGCAGCGGCGGGCTCTTTGGCAGCCTCCTAAACCTCGCTATACTAAGGGCGTTTTAGCTAAGTACGCTAAGTTGGTTTCTTCTAGCAGTGTTGGTGCTGTGACTGATTTGGGTTTGGGTTAAAGTAGGAGTTTTTTTAACCGCAGATGAAGGCAGATAAACGTAGATGAACGCAGATAAAATCCTATCTGCGTTCATCTGTGTCCATCCGCTGATATCTGCGGTTACAAAAATCCCAAATTAACGGCGCTGATTCAAAAAGCGGCCTGCCATCGACATGGCGTCAGTAATATCTACGTCGCCGTCTCCATCTGAATCTAAAAACGTATTCAAAACGGGATTGCTGCCTTGGGCTGGGTTTTGGGCGTTGCTGCCGGTTTGTAGCAAATTCAGCACCAGTGGCACCAAAACAGGTATCATCGCCTGCACTGTGGCGTTATTCAAACCGGTTCTGTGGGCGATATCGTTCACTATCTGCGTCAGTTGGCCGACTCCGAACAAACTCTGTACCGCTTGCGGATTGGGATTTGTACCGCTAAATTGGTTGACAAGTTGTTGAGCTTGTGCGTCTCCTGACTGCGATCGCACGTTTTGCAATGCCGATCGCACGTATCCGCCCAAAACCGACATTGCTAGCTGAGTCGTACCCGTATTGACGCCCTGGTTGCTGCTCAACTGCTCTACCGCACCGAGAATGTTGCCCAACTGATTGGGGTTTGCTTGTTGGTTGGGATTGTCGATCGCGCTCAAAATTTGGTCAAATAGTCCCATAATTTTCGCTCCGTACAGTGATTGCTCAACTTAAAATTATAGCAACTCGTGTTTTTCAAGATTACTTAAAATAGTTTTGAGTGGGGTATTATCACTCATTGAGTGGGGGAGCGACAGCCAGTCAGTAAGCAATCTCATACCATTTTAGATTTTAGATTTTAGATTTTAGATTTTAGATTTTAGATGTGGAATGAATTATGACATCCGATTGCGGAGCTTGCTTGCAGTTGCATTCTTTTTTGAAACAGGGATAAAAACTGATGATTTTTAAGTTTTTACAGTTCCTCTTTTTTCGGGCTTGGTTGGCACGTTCTCGTTGCCTAGGGAATTATATTCACGAGCAACTCGAGGTGGTAAGAGCGCATTTGGCATTGAATCCTCATACTTAATCGGCAGGGCGATCGAAAATTCCGTCCCCGTTCCCACCTCCGACCAAAAGTTAATCGTCCCCCCGTGTTTCTTAACGATAATTTCGCGACCAATTGCCAATCCCAAACCAGTACCTACACCTCTCGGTTTAGTAGTAAAGAATGTTTCAAACATTTTTTCTTGACTCTCGGGCGCTATTCCCATACCGTTATCAGAAATTCGCACTACCACGGAGTCGTCGTCCAAGTATTCTGTAGCAATCACAATTCTCGGCGAAAAACTCGGTGCTTCTTGTTTGCTTGAGTCCGAAGCCGATTGTTTTTTCGCCTCCTCAGAGCTGGTTTTCTCAATTTTTGCTTTCTCTTCCACAGCATCTAGTGCATTGTTCAGAAGATTCACAAATACCTGGTAAAGCAAACCCATATAGCCTTCGACACTCGGAATATTCCCGTAATTGCATACCACTTCAATGCCTTGTTTGATTCGGCTGTTGAGAATCAGCAAACTGCTATCTATGCAGGCGTGCAAATCGACGGGATGAGGGGCTGCCTCATCGAGGCGAGAAAAATCTTTCAAACTTAAGATAATAGCTTTGGCTCTTTCAGCGCCTACTTGCATCGAGTCAAATATTTTGATCAAATCTTCTTTGAGAAAATCGATGTCTATCTCTTCGCCTTTCGCCAGCACTGCGGCAGGGGGGTTGGCAATTTGTGTTTCGTAAGTTTTGAGCAAATCTAAAATATCTTCAACATAATTTCTGGCTGGGTCGATATTGGCATAAATAAAATTGATTGGGTTGTTAACTTCGTGAGCAACACCAGCTAACATCCGCCCCAAAGTTGCCATTTTTTCATTTTGAAGTATCTGGGTTTGTTGTTCAGATTTCAATTCTTGTAGCAACTGATTTACTTTCTGAATTAGTTGATTCAGCGAAGCTGCTAATACTCCCACTTCATCGGTGCTGGTAACTGGTACTTGCAACTGAAAATTAGATTCTTCAGTGACTCGCTGAGCAATTTTAGTTACAGCGGCGAGGGGTTTGGCGATCGCCCGACTGGTGAAGCCCGCCAGCACTGCTGCAACGACGATCGACAGTGCCATGCTACCCAAAATTATTTGCACCCGCAGCGCCTGGGCTCGCAGCAGATCCTCCCGCCCTGCATCTTCTTGCTCTTGGGCGCGATCGATAATTGCTGCTATATCATTGACAGCCGTATCTAGTTGCAACCCTGTTTTATTTCGAGCGACATTCGACAGCAACTTACGTTTTACGCTTTGTTGAGCGGGGTTATTGGGCAACTGACTAATTTTTTTATTAACTATTTCTAGTTGATAAATATAATTAGACAGTAGCGAATCGCAAGTATTTCTAAATTTACTTATCCCTTTTATTTGTTTCAGGTATTTAGGTTTTTTAACTTCAGATAGTAACTCTTTTAAGCTGTAAATATTCTTTTGTAGCTGTTGGTATTTGCTGTCAAATATTTGGGGCTTGTCGATGCCGTAAATCAGCCACTCTTGGCTGTTTTGCGTCCGCACTAAAGCCACCTGCAACTTATGTAAAAGCTGA
The DNA here is from genome assembly GCA_014695175.1 of Microcoleus sp. FACHB-DQ6. Classification (GTDB taxonomy): domain Bacteria; phylum Cyanobacteriota; class Cyanobacteriia; order Cyanobacteriales; family Microcoleaceae; genus Microcoleus. Next base: position 32,721 of record JACJNV010000349.1, read on the forward strand.
CTTTCTCGATCGAGGTGTACTTGATTGTTAATTCTGCGATAGTAATGAGTGCCCACCAACATCCCGACAGTCGTTCCCCCAATCGCAACACAAAGAGCCAGTGCGTACCCACGCCAGATTTTGTCATGAATACTGAGGTTGCCCAAGGAACGGGCTATGTGAGCGAAATAATTGGGCTTTGGTGGCTGGGTCTCTTTGATGTTATGCTCGCAAGAGGTAGAGAGTTCTTGTGAAGGCTGATTCAGATGTTTGAGCTGCATAGATGCTAACCTGTGAATAATTCACGCACTGACAATTCAGTCTAACTTAACTCGCGGCTGAGTTGAGAGTACCGCATCGATAGTTAATTTGATAATTTTTGTAAATTAGGACGCTCTTACCTGGCGTAAGAAACCCGGTTTCTCGTTTCTACTTTCGGAGCTTCCAGCAGGCACTGGTGTTAAAAAACCGGGTTTCTGTTAATATAGCGCCCATATATTGAGTTGCCTCAGTAGAAACATTCTCTGTATTCACTTGTTTTTTTAACAGAGTTTGTTTTTTTCACCCCGACTTACTTAAACTCTATTTGATTGGTGACATCGTTTCAGATAATCGGTTGTCTTCCCTTTATTTTAATTTCCTAGTTTATCAACAATAATTATAAAAAATTATTATGCGGGTAGTTGTTGTATAATAAGGTTTAATCTAGCTCTCTCAAGCCTTCTAATTTTCAAGTAATTCGCTTAGAAAATCCCAAATTTTTTGTTGATTTCTTAATCCCACTACACGAGATATTGCTGGTAGTGTTTTACGCTTCATATCAGAAAAATCCCACATGAAAGCAATTAAACGCCTCACAAGTTCTCACTTCGGGGAATAGTGTTCTGTATGCTCTGTATAATTCACCGTAATCGTCAATCGTCAACAAATTTTATCTTTACGCCGAGTTCTCCGAGCTTCAACATAGTCGTAAAGGGTTTACGGCACTTTCTTTTTTTATTATTTTAGGAAAGTAATGAAAGAGCGTTACTTTGGGTTTTTATTATCTCATGAAATAGATGAAAGAGCGTTACTTTCGATTTTTATTATCTCATGAAATTGATAAGAGATAGTTATTCTAGAGTCGCCGAATTTCCCTAACTCATTTCATGCAAAAGCGAACTGTAAGTAAATATAATATTTAGAGAATGTCGTGCAGCTAAGTAACTATTCTCGTTACTATGGCTGACCCCAGGCTACGCTATCAGCTCATGTTTTTAAGGCGAAGAGCTTAAAAAAATAATCAGCAATAAAACCCTATAAACTCATGTTCATGCGTACTACGGCTCTCACTCCAATAGAACTCAGGACTGCGATCGTCCGGGAACCCTTGGTGGTTTCGCCCGATAGGACGGTGATGGATGCGATCGCCCAAATGAGCGGCGTGCGATCGCTCTGCAACACCCCTAGAACGGCGGATGGTCAACTCGACGACCTCCACCTAGAGGCGCGATCGAGCTGCGTGTTGGTAGTGGAAAACGAGCAATTGGTCGGCGTACTGACCGAGCGAGACGTGGTGCGGCTGAGTGCCCAACAGCGTTCCTTGGAGAATGTGGCGCTCCGGGAGGTGATGGCACACCCCGTCGTCACCCTCCGCGAGTCCGCCTTCACCGATTTATTTTTTGCGATTAACCTGCTCCAGCAGCACCACATTCGCCATTTGCCAATCCTGGACGATCTCGATCGCCTAGTGGGCCTAGTGACTCACGAAAGTCTGCGCCAAACCTCTCGACCGATCGACCTGCTGCGGTTGCGTATGGTAGCAGAAGTGATGACCCGCGAAGTGATTTGTGCTGCGCCAGATTCTTCCCTACTGGCGATCGCCCAACTTATGGCAGAGCATCGCGTCAGTTCCGTGGTGATTGTGCACCCAGGCGGAATCTCTACTGAATCGCTACAAATTCCAGTGGGGATTCTCACGGAGCGGGATATTGTGCAATTTCAGACATTGGGCTTGAACCTGGAAACCTGTCTAGCTCAGGCGGTAATGAGTACGCCGATTTTTGCCGTTAGATCCGACGATTCGCTCTGGACTGTACAGCAGATCATGAAGCAGCGATCGATCCGTCGGTTGGCGGTGACAGGGGAGCTAGGGGAACTATTAGGCATCGTCACCCAGACCAGTTTGCTGCAAGCCCTCAACCCGCTGGAGCTATACAAGCTGGTCCAGAAGTGGGAAGAGAAGGTGGTGCGCCTAGAGGCGGAAAAGGTGGCGCTGCTGGCAAATCGCAACCTTGAGCTCGAACAGCAGGTGGAAGCTCGGACAGCCGCCCTCAAAGCAAAGGCCGATCGAGAGCAACTTCTCAATACCATTGCCGAGCAGATCCGCTCGTCCCTGAATTTGTCAGATATTCTGCATACTACGGTGCACGAAATTCACTCGCTTCTGGGGTGCGATCGCGTCATCATTTACCAGTTTCGACCTGACTTTAGCGGCACTGTGATTGCGGAAGCGATTACCGACACTGCGCGATCGGTGATCCATAGAGAAGCCCGCGATCCTTGCATGAGTCCAGAATGGCTTGAACCCTATCGCCAGGGCAGAATTCGCATCATCAACGACATCTACGGCGAAGAAATGACCCAGTGCCATCAGGAAATGTTAGTGGGGTTTGATATTCGCGCCAAGCTGATGGTGCCGATCGTGATTGAGCAACAACTGCGCGGATTAATGATCGCCAGTTATCGAGCCACTGCACACTCTTGGACGACTGACGAGATCGAACTCCTGCGACAAGTTTGTCTACAGGTGGCGATCGCCCTTGGGCAATCCACGATCCAGCAAAAATTGCAGAATGAACTGGTAAAGCGACAGCGGATCGAAGCCACCCTGATCGAGAGCGAAGAACGCTACGCGGCCCTTGCCGCAGCCGCTCCGGTGGGGATTTTTCGCACCGATGCGGAGGGGCTATGCACCTATGTCAACGATCGCTACTTTCAGCTCAGCGGACTCAGACCAGGAGCCACTATCGCGCAGGGATGGCAACAAGGAGTGCACCCCGACGATCGCGATTGGGTCATTGCCCAATGGGAGCAATTCATCCAAGGTAACGACTCTTTTGAACTCGAATATCGCTTTCAACGTCCCGACGGTACGGTAACGTGGGTTTATGGGCAGGGCGTCGCGGAACTCGATGGCAACGGACATCTGAGCGGCTATATAGGCACCATTACCGACATTAGCGATCGCAAACGAACAGAAGCCTTCCTGCAAGAAAGCGAAGAACGCTACGTCAGCCTAGTGGAAGCCGTACCAGTGGGGATTTTCCGCGCTGATGCTGCGGGCAAGTGCATCTATGTTAACGATTGGTGGTGTCTGATCGGCGGACTCACCCCAACAACCGCCCTCGGGGAAGGATGGCAACAAGGGCTACACCCCGACGATCGCGATTGGGTCATCGCCGAATGGGAGCAATCTCTCCAAGAAAGTGGCTCTTTCCAACTCGAATATCGCTTTCAACATCCCGACGGTGCTGTGGTTTGGGTATATGGGCAGTCCGTTCCCGAACTGGATGCAGACGGGCAAGTTGTCGGCTATGTAGGAACTACTACAGACATTAGCGATCGCAAACAAGCCGAACAAAAACTCCAGCACCTCAACCAACAGCTAGAAACCAAAGTCGCAGAACGCACCCAAGAGCTTTGGCAAGTCAACAGCCTGCAACGCGCTATCCTGGATGGTGCTGATTACTCCATCATCTCCACAGACCGAACTGGCATCATCCAGACGTTGAATGCCGCAGGCGAAAGGATGCTGGGTTACAGTGCTCAAGAAATCATCGGCAAAGCCACCCCCGCACTCATTCACGATGCAAATGAGGTAATTGACCGGGCAGCATCACTATCTGCCGAACTAGGGCAAAATATTCCCCCCGGCTTTGAGGTTTTTGTTGCCAAAGCACGCCAAGGCTTGGTCAGCGAAGAAGAGTGGAGCTATATCCGCAAAGATGGTTCTCGATTTCCTGTGTCGCTATCCATCACCGCCCTCAAGGATGTCAATCAGCAAATTATCGGCTTTTTAGGCATCGCCAAAGATATTAGCGAGTGCAAACGTACACAAGTGCAACTACAGAAAGTATCAGATCGCCTCGCTTTGTCTCTCAAATCAGGGGCGATCGGCTGTTGGGACTTCGATATTGTACAGAACACCGTCATTTGGGACGAGCGGATGTACGAACTGTACGGTGTCACAAAACAATCTGATTCCCATCTGCCTTACCACATTTGGGCAAACCGCCTACATCCCGAAGACCGCACTGCCACCGAAACATTGCTTCAGCAAGCCGTCTTAGGACAGGCAGAATACGATACCGAGTTTCGAGTGTTGCATCCCGATGGCAGCCTCCACTTTATTAATGCCTATGGTGTCGTCGTGCGAGATGCCCAAGGCAATCCCCAGAGCATGATTGGGGTCAATTTTGATATTAGCAGACGCAAACAGGCTGAACTCCAACGACAGCAGTTAATTCAAGAATTATCAGCCTTTAAACAAGCCTTGGATCAGTCTGCCATTGTGGTCATCACCGATCGCGAAGGGCTGATATCCTACGTCAACGATCGCTTCTGTTTAATCTCTGGCTACTCCCGCGATCGACTGATCGGACAAACCCATCGCATTGTCAACTCTGGCTATCATCCCCCTGCTTTTTTCCAAGACTTGTGGCGCACCATTAGCAGCAGTCAGATTTGGCGCGGTGAAATTTGCAATCGGGCAAAAAACGGTAGCCTGTACTGGGTTGCCACCACCATCGTCCCCTTTTTGGACGAACAAGGGCGACCTTTTCAGTATCTAGCCATTGGCTTCGACATTACCGATCGCAAGTTGGCCGAAACAACGCTTCAGCAGGAAAATACTTTCCGTCAAGAAATTGTAGAAAACATGGCAGAAGGGCTGTGCGTTTTCCATAAAGTTGAGGAGTTTCCCTTTGTCCGCTTCACAGTCTGGAATCAGCAAATGCAAGCGATTACGGGTTACACCTTAGAAGAAATTAACCGTCTGGGGTGGTATCAAAGCTTGTACCCGAATCAAGAAGATCGAGAACAGGCGATCGTCAACTGTAGACAGATGCAGCCGATCGCCGTGGAAAGGGAAATCCAGCGTCAAGACGGACAGCGGCGCACTATCTCCATTTCCACCTCTGTCCTATCAGGTGATGATGGACATCTCTATTCGCTCGCCCTGATCCAAGACATTACCAATCGCCAACAGACAGAGCGAGAAAATCGCCTGTTGAAAGAACGCCTCGAATTTCTTCTGGCATCCAGTCCCGCGATGATCTATAGCTCTAAGCCCTATCCCGACTATGACTCAACCTTCATCAGCAAAAATATCGAAGCCATTTTGGGCTACAAGCCAAAAGAAGTTGTATCGACCCCCAGCTTCTGGACTCACCATCTTCACCCAGAAGATGCCCCTAGAGTTTTGGCAGATCTATCGGCTCTCTTTGAGTACGACACTCATCAGCATGAATATCGATTTTTGCATCGCGATGGTTACTACGTTTGGATACGGGATGCAATGCGCCTGGTGCGAGATGAACAAGGTCGCCCAACCGAGATTGTTGGCTATTTTGCCGATATTAGCGATGTCAAACAAACCGAAGAAACCCTAAAAATACAACTGGCGGCAATTGAGGCGGCGATCGACGGCATTGCGATTATCGAAGGAGATACCTACCTCTATTTGAATCAAGCCCATCTAGAATTGTTTGGCTACGAACACGCTGAAGAAATGTTCGGCAAATCTTGGAAACTTTTGTATTCCCAACAGGAGTTAGAGCGGTTTGAGCGGGAAGTCTTTCCGGTGCTGGGGCGCGCTCGCGCTTGGGAGGGAGAGGCGATCGGCACCCGCAAAGATGGCTCTACCTTTGCCGAAGGGCTGTCCCTCACCCTCACAGACGATGGATTATTGATTTGTGTATGTCGCGATATGAGCGATCGCAAACAGATCGAAGCCGAATTAGCAGAGAGTGAAGCTAAATTCCGGCGGCTGGTAGAAGGCGCTAATGATTTGATCTGGTCATGTGAACCCGATGGCATACTCACTTATGTGTCACCGCAATTCAAGACCATGTTTGGCTGGGATGAGAGTGCATGGATTGGTAAGTCGTTTATATATCTGGTGCATCCAGACGATCGCTCTTTGGTGGTTACTGATTATCGGGAGAATATGAAACTTGGTAAAAAGTCAAGTGATTATGAGTTCCGACACCGCCACCGAGATGGCAATTATGTCTGGGTGAGAAGCAGCGCCACACCCGTTATAAATGCTGAAGGGGAATTGATTAGCGTCCAGGGAATTTTATCGGATATCAGCGATCGCAAACAAGCTGAACTCGCCAGGGAAAGCAGTGAAATCCGATTCCGCCGGGTGTTTGAGTCGAGTGTGAGCGGCCTGATGTTTGCCGATTTTCAGGGGAACATTATCGATGCCAACGATCGCTTCTTACAGATGGTTGGCTACAGTAGGGAGGAACTAGAGGCGGGGCTAATTCATTGGGATGCCATGACCCCCCCCGAATATGCCCACGCTGATGTTGTAGTGATGGAGCGCCTGATGCAGGATGGCGCGGCCGATGAGACCTGGGAAAAGGAATACTACCGTAAGGATGGCAGCCGCATTGCTGTCCTGATCGGAGTCGCACTCCTCCCAGGCTCAGAGGATCAAACTATTTGTGTATTAGTAGACATCACCGATCGCAAACAGGCCCAGAAGGCTTTGCAGGAATCTCAGCAGTTTCTGCAAACGGTACTCGATACCATCCCGCTCGCCGTGTTTTGGAAGAATAGAGAGTCTGTTTTTTTAGGATGCAATCAGAAGTTTGCCAAAACTCTAAGCTTGCCATCTACGACCGAAATTATAGGTAAAACAGATTTAGATATTTGCCCGAAAAAAGTCGAGGCGAGCAGCTATTGTGCGATGGATCGGTGGTTAGTAGAAACGGGTGAATCTATATTAGGGCTCGAAGAAAGGCTAACCCTACCCAATGGTAAAGCACTATTTATCGAAACCCACAAGGCTCCCCTGCGAGACTGCTCAGATAATGTTATTGGTCTGGTAGGCACGTTTCAGGATATCACCGATCGCAAAGAAGCCGAAGTGAAAGTGCGACAACAAACAGACCAGGAACGTTTGCTGGGAGCGATTACTAAACGGATGCGATCGTCTCTGCATCTCGACGAGATTCTCAATAGCACTGTTGAGGAAATCCATCAGGTCTTGCAACCAGACCGAACGCTGGTTTATCGAGTTTTTCCTGAAGGGACGGGGGCTGCCATTGCTGAATCTGTTTCGCCAAATAGGCTTAAGCTCCTAGATATCCTCTTCCCTGAAGAGGTTTTCCCCCAAGAGAACTACGAGCGCTATATCCAAGGAAGAGTTTATGCGCTCAACGATACCGAAGATGAAAACGAGTCAATCGTACCCTGCTTGGTTGAATTCCTCGCAGACATCGAGGTCAGAGCCAAACTCGTAGTTCCAATTATTCAGAATCAAACCCTCTGGGGGTTGCTGATTGTTCATCAATGCGATAGCCCGCGCCAGTGGGAAGACTGGGAAATCAATTTACTTAAACAAATTGCTAACCAATTAGCGATCGCAATTCAGCAATCTTACCTCTACGAACAGGTACAATCAGAACTGGCTATCCGCAAGCAAACAGAAAACGCGATCGCTTTACAACTCCAACGGCAGCGAACTTTGGGAGCAATCGCCCAGGAAATTCGCGAATCGTTGGATATTAACCAAATTTTGGCGACTGTGATACCACAAGTCAAAGAAATCTTGCAAGGCGATCGCATCATCGTGTTCCGGCTATTTGGGGATGGCAGAAGTCAAATTGTTGAAGAAGCTGTGTCTAGCGAGTTCCCCGCGCTCAAAGACCATCACTGGGAGGACGAACAGTGGTCGCAAGAAATCCTCAATCGGTACTGGCAGGGCAAGCCCCGCATCGTCCCCGATGTAATGACGGATATCTGGACTGATTGCTTGGTGGAATACGCAACCGTTGGTCAAGTCCAGTCCAAAATCGTTGCACCTATCTTGCAAGAAGTCCGAAGCAGCGAAAGCCATAGATGGGTTGCCCCTGGGCAAACCAAGAAGCTCTGGGGGGTTTTAGTCGTCCATGCCTGTCGAGAACAACGAGTATGGCAAGAGTCTGAAGCGCAACTCCTGCAACAAATTGCCAACCAGTTGGCGATCGCAATTCAACAAGCGAGCCTATTTAAGCAGTTGCAGCAAGAACTCACCGAACGACAACAAGCCCAGCAGCAACTCACCGAGCGCAACCAACAACTGGGAGCCTCTAACGAAGAACTGGCCCGTGCTACCCGTCTCAAAGACGAATTCCTTGCCAACATGAGCCACGAACTCCGCACTCCCCTTAACGCTATTCTGGGCATGAGCGAGGGGCTACAAGAGCAAGTCTTTGGCATTGTCAACGAACAACAAATCAAAGCTTTACAAACCATCGAGCGCAGTGGCTCTCACTTGCTAGAGTTAATCAACGACATTTTGGATGTCGCCAAAATTGAATCGGGTCAAATGGAGCTGGATTGCACCCCAGTTTCTGTCAATCATCTCTGTCAATCCAGTCTGGCATTTATCAAACAGCAAGCCCTGCAAAAACGCATCCAGCTAGAGATTAAAGTGCCACTCAATCTGCCCGACTTATTGATTGATGAACGGCGGATGCGCCAAGTCTTGATCAACCTGCTCAATAACGCTGTCAAATTTACTCCTAATGGAGGACGCATCACGCTAGAAGTCAGCCGTCAACAGCGCCGGGCCGACCCAGATTCTGCCGATTCCCCACCCCATTTTTTGGTCAAAGAGACCCTGCGAATTGCCGTCATCGATACAGGTATTGGTATTGCCCCCAAACATATCAACAAACTGTTTCAGCCCTTTATCCAAATCGATGGCGCCCTGAATCGTCAATATACAGGCACTGGCTTGGGGCTTGCCCTGGTCAAACGCATCGTCGAACTCCACGGCGGGCAGGTGTTGCTAACTAGCGAGGTGGGTGTAGGAAGTTGCTTCGCGATCGACCTTCCCTGCACTGCTGGTGCGCCCTCCTCTCGTGACCTAGAATCCCAGACCGAACCCCGCATCGAACCCAGCCAGCCCGAACAGGAAGGCTCTCCCTTAATCTTGCTGGCAGAAGACAACGAAGCCAATATCAGTACGGTTTCGAGCTACCTGAGAGCTAAAGGCTATCGCATTCTCTTGGCTAAGAATGGAGAAGAGGCGATCGCCCTGGCCAAGTCTGAGAACCCCAATCTAATTCTGATGGACATTCAAATGCCTGGTATGGATGGTCTAGAAGCTATGCAGCAGATTCGCCTCGATCCTAGCTTAGTTGATGTGCCGATCATTGCCCTAACTGCCTTAGCCATGACAGGCGATCGCGATCGTTGCCTTGCCGCCGGAGCCAATGATTACCTTACTAAACCCGTTAAGTTGAAGCAGTTAGCAGCCACCATTCAACAGCTTTTAGCTTCCCAGGAAGATAACTCATGAATGTACCATCTGTTTTGGTCATTGACGACGAACCTGATAATTTTGATGTGATTGAAACCCTCTTGAGTGAGCAAGACTATCAATTGCATTACGCTGCCAGCGGGCAAGAAGCGATCGATTGCTTAAACCTCTTTGAGCCAGATGTGATTTTGCTGGATGTGATGATGCCAGGGATGGATGGCATTGAAGTTTGTCAACGCATTAAAGCTATGCCCAAATGGGAAGCTGTGCCGATCGTTATGGTGACCGCCCTGACAACCAAAACGGATCTCGCAAGATGTTTGACGGCTGGGGCGGATGACTTTATCAGCAAGCCCGTGAATCGCTTGGAATTAACCGCAAGGGTGCGATCGATGTTACACATCCACCGACAATATCAGCAATTAGTAACCTTCAATTCCCGATTAGAAGCAACGGTGCAACAGCGAACCGCCCAGTTGCAAACCATGATTTTTCAGGATGCGCTCACAACGCTACCCAGTCGGACTTTCTTACTTCAGAAGTTGGCTGAGGTTTTACAAGCTGGGGAATCCTCCTTTGCGGTGGTTTATCTAGACTGCGATCGGTTTAAACTGGTGAATGGTTCCTTTGGCTACGCTATTGGCAATCAATTGCTGATCGCCATCACAGAACGGTTACAGCATCATCTGCGCCCCGGCGACGTGTTAGCGCGTATGGGTGAGGATGAGTTTTGCTTTTTGCTGCACCAAGTTGATGATGCGATCGCCCTTGAACCATTTATCCAAGCTATTCTACGGGGCTTTGACAGATCGTTTGTGGTTGCCGATTGTGAACTCTTTATGACTGCTTGTATCGGCATTGCTCTAGGCAGTAGTGTTTATCAACAACCGGAAGAAGCCTTGCAAGATGCTGATACGGCAATGTACAAAGCTAAACTTCGAGGTAAAGGCTGCTATCAAATCTTCGATCGCCAGATGTCTTGGGCAATGCTGAACCGCCTGACGCTGGAAAATGATTTGCAGCGAGCGCTGGAACATCAAGAGTTTGTCACCTACTACCAGCCGATTGTGAATCTTCAAACCCAAAAGGTCGTTGGATTTGA